>JBLHMH010000007.1:0-40648 GCA_047621785.1 Polaribacter sp.
CATAAAGAAGCCGGATATACGACTGCTTACCTATCTTCCATTTAAACTGGCGAACCCTCAAAACTATAGAAGGCTAAATATGTTTTGAAACGAATAAGTACGTTGATTTAATCGGCGGGTCCATATATGACCACTAGGGTTATTTTCGTCAAGCGTGTTAGGTATTTCAAGTCGCTCGTCTAATGCCACTTTGCATTTGTGCGCGCTAGGTTGTTTGCTAACTAACTGCGCCTCTTTCATCAAGCGACTAACCTTGAATCGGCCAATTTGAATACCATCCGTAGCCCGCATGGCAACAATTGAACGGCTACCTGCCGAGCCTCGGCTTATCCGATGCTTTTCACTTACGGCGGCTCGCATTACTACGCGCTCTTTATCAATAACTCGGCTACTTTGGCATCTTGCGTAATAGCTTGATCGCTTCATGTCGAATAAATCACAAACTAAATTCAGCGGTGCCAGCTCTCTTAGATTGGAGACTACCGGCATAGCAGTATCTCTTGCGACATCAAGAGAGCGGTAGCCTTGTTTAATATTTTCTTCTCTAACTCTAACCACTTAACTCGCTTCTCAAGCTCTTGAATTCGTTGCTGATCTGGCGTCAACGCCTTAGCCTTGGGCGTGATACCGATAGGTTCAGGTGATAATTGATCAACCCAACGTCTTAGGGCCGTTTCACCAACACCCAGCGCTTCGCAAGCTTGCGGGTAACTATACGACCTGTAGAAGTACTAGCTCCGTGGCTTCTCGTTTAAACTCAGAACTGAATGTTCTTCTTTTCATTGTCATTAAACACCTTTGTAAGGTGGATTTTACCAGCTCAGTTGGTGTCCAAGATCATTAGACCACTACAAAAGACACTTCGTATGCATAACGTAAGGTACATTCGGTTTTTGTAGGCTTACCGCCGAGTTGGGTAAATTAGAAAATTAGACTACGTTGGACAATCGGCTATAGCACCTCGAGTTAGCATAAGAATATTTACTATGATGCAAACTTATAACGATATTTGATCTCAAACCTTGATATACCCCGGCTTTATATAGTGCGCCTGGCATTCCATAATTGCCTTAGTTACAAAGTAATTCGAGTTAAAACCTTGATTATCTAGCCCGATACTCTCTCAGGCGGGAAAATCATTAACTAATTGCGAGTTTTATTTACCAATCATCAGCAGAATATTAGGTTACATAATGGCAGTTACTCACATTTTTTTCGGCGGCATTGGCACATTGGTTGAAACCTCAGAGCTGCAACTCGAAGCATTCAATAGAGCTTTTGATGAAAATAACATCGATTATAAATGGAACCGCGATTCCTATATTAGGAGCCTATCCAGTAGCGGCGGCCAGCAACGCCTCAAAATGATCAAACTGCAAGATGGTAGTAAATTGCAAGACCAACAAGTGTCTCAGGTGCACGCCGATAAAACTAGAATTTACAATCAGCTCATGCGCGAGCAGGGCTTGGAGCTTCGCGTGGGAGCCTCCGAGCTATTCAATAGCGCGAGACACCAGGGCGTGAAGCTAGTTTGGGCAACGACAACGAGTCAGAATAATATTGATGCCATCCTTGATGCTACTGCTAGTAATTTGAAAAAGGACATGTTCCTTCAAATTACTAATGAAGCGCTAATTACTAAACAGAAGCCAGACCCTGAGGTTTATATAAAGCTATTGAGCTCTCTTAATCTAGACTCAGATCACGTTCTCGCAATTGAAGACAGTGCCTGTGGCGTAGCATCAGCTAACGGCGCAGGTTTGTTAACACTAGCTTTCCCGGGTGAAATGACGTCACAAACAGAATTTAGCGGCTCCTACGAGAATATTGCATCTTTAGCGAATGCCGTCTCTTACCTAGATTGAGATCGTCGGAAATGCGTCGGAGGTATTTAAAGTTAATTCTGCCAGCTGACTTTTTTATAATGGAGTAGTAATCAGAATTTCATAGGCCTAGAAACCTCTAAAACCTTTTTTCGAGACTCGTCGCCTGTCAATGACACAGTTTCGCAACTATTCAGAACCTCATTGATTTGTTTTAAATGAGGCATCAAAAGTTCTTTACCTTTTGGCTTAATATCATATTCGTTTATAGTTCTTAGTAGTGCTATTGAGGCACTATTTAGACTTTTATTTTGTCTTGTGAAAACGACAGGGGGGCAAATCTCTTTATAATAGTATTTAATTGTAATTTCATAAACGAATGAGTATAGGGCTCATATATGGACCCGCCGATTAAAATCTATTTATAATACCTGACCACTGGGGTCTCTTTTCACCCCGCCGAAGGCAATCCTATACCGTTCGCCGCGAACACCCCACGGGCAATGTCCGGACGATTTGTCAGCACCCCGTCTACCCCCTTTAACAGAGCAGTAGCTGTGCTCGTTGAGAGCGCAGGCTCGAACGGCACATGCGCCGCTGGTACGTCTGCGGCGTCGTACAGTGTCCACGGCACCACCGGCAGACCGACCGCATGGGCGGTATCGACCATCGGGCCGGTAATGCAGGACTGCAGATCACCGGCCCGGCCGTAGTAAGGCTGCCAGCACGATACGAGCTCGGGACGGGCGGCCTCGATGTTGAGTATGCGAGCGGTGAGTGCTGTTGCGTAATTATCCAGAGTGACCGGCGTGTCGTAGGTGCTGGCGAACCAGTTCATCCACAGGGAATAACCGCCGTCCGAAAGGTACGACCGAGTGATCCCGGTCGCCTCGTGCTTGGTGCCCAGCAGTTCAAGCACGGTCCAGTCGAAGCACTGTACTTCAGTACGAACATTCATACAGGTCTCACCGAGCAGTGCCAGAAGTGTTTCGATTATCCGGTCTGGCCTTGAGTAGGCCGAATTGGCTGTGTTCAACAGATCGACCTTGATCTCCACGTTCAGCCGGACATGCTCGTGGCCCGGCTCCATGAGAAAATCGATGACGTCCGCCAAGTGCGGTATCCGAACGCCATCCATCTGGCGCTGAGCTGGAAACGATTGCGAGTACTTTGACGATGGATTAATCGACCCCACGTCATACGCCATGAGGTCATCGGCCGACTGCGAGTTTATGGGTATCAGTGGTGCCTCGGGGATCCATTCCAACTCGCCGCGGCTGCCTTGCGAGTGATATCAGGATTGAGCCACTGATCGTGGGACACGACAAGAGTGCCATCGGCGGTCATAGCAAGATCGCAGTTGATGAGGTCAACGCCAAGGGAGACAGCCACTCGATAAGCCTCGAGTGTGTTGTCTGGCATGAGCCCGGCACCGCCCTTGTGGGCCAGTATCTGCACGGCGTCGGGACCCCTACCAGCCGTTTCGGCATAGCGCGCGAGGCTAGTACTGCCGATCATGAGTGGTCCTCATCGCGCGGCATCGACTGACCAGCGACCTGGAGCGCGGCGCGGATTCCGGCCTCGATAGCACCCTCGATCCATGCGTTCTTAAACGAGGTTGCGTCACCAGCGAAGTACACTTCGCCCTCGGGAACCGGAATAGCCCCCTCCCACCCCTGGATCTGACCCAGCTCGAGCATCGCGGCCTCACCCATAGAAAAGTCATCGATCAACCAGCTCTGGGCCGTTCCTACGACGAAGTGATCCCTGATATGCTCGCCGTGGATGCGCGCGAGGTCGTTGAGGCTGAGTTCAACGCGCTGGCGCTCCGTAAGGAAGTCCCAACCGCGTGCTTCAGTCGCCCAGGTATAGCTGGAAATGACCACTCCGCCCTGGTTGGAACCGAACCCGGTGGTCGGGTAGTAGATAAACCGGGACGGCAGATCGGTAATGGTCTGCCCGCCAAAGATGTTATCGTCCTTCCCCCAAAACCGTGTGTCGAACTCAAGGAAGATCTTAGTCGACGCATTGTAATTCAGCTCGCGGATCGCCTTACGCTTAGGCTGGGAGAATGGTGGCTGTACGTCTATGTAGCGCATCATCGGAAACGGCACAGTTAGGAAACTGCGTCGGTCTCAACTTCGGTGTAGCGAGGCGGAGCAGGGACTCCTACGCCGTAGGGCTGGTTCAGCGACTGCCCCTCGCCCGCCTGAAAGTTGAGCGTAGTCCTTTCACCAGTGCGGTCAATTCCGACTAGCATGTGGTTGAGGTGGATTGGCACGCCGTGGTTTCGCAGTTCGTCGGCGAACGCCGCGGGCAGCCGGTCCATGCCATCGAGGATACACTTGTACTCGCTGGTCGGATCGTGATCTAGTGTCTCGGCGATCTGTTGGATTAAACTCAGATTTGACCGCTACTCAAGGTTCAACATCACCTCGATCATTTCAATGGCCCCTTCTGAATAATTCTGAACTTCTTTCAAAGAACCGCGAACGGAGTACTTACCATATTTTTCGATAACTTCCTTCCAATTACCCTGCGTGGCCTCGCCGCACCACCGAGAGTCGGTCTTCTTCTGAATTGGGTACAACGCGCCACGGTATGGAGGTGCGTCTTGCTTCTTGTCCGGGTGTCCCCACCAGCCCACAGCACCTGTGCCGTCTGGCCACGCTCGTTCCCCTGGGTGGGGAAACCCTAGCAGGTTGGGATCTGCTTCGTACTCGGTGCGTGTGCACTTCACGCCGTTGACGAAGATAAGCTCGTTGCCCAACTCGTCATGGTTGACGAAGGTGAACGTGTCAAGCCCGAACCGCTCGATGTATTTAAATACCATCTGGTACGAGCTTACCAGGCGCATAGCACCTGCTTCACCAAATAGTCCGGCGGAGAATCGCTGGCGGATGTTCTTCACGCGCCCTAGTGTTCGCTTCGAAAATCTGGACCTCGTAGCCTGCATCCTTCAACAGAGACGCCGCCACCATGTCTGACATTCCGGCGCCGATAACCGCGACTGAACGTCGATGACCGTGTTCGGGAAGCCCGTTCTCAATGATGTCGAACAACTTCTGGGTTCTAGATGAGTAGTGCTTCGTACCGTCTTTACCCGTGGTGAACTCTGGCAACAGCTCAGGCAACACCTGGGTCCAAGAATTTTCGCTCATGGTAACTCCTTTAGAGGTATTATAAACAGGTAGATTGCGCCCTGTTCATGCGCATTGTTCTTCAGTTTTCGGCGACTCGCCATACTATGTAAACTTTGCCGAGCATAGGGGGGGGGAAATTGAAACTTGAATTCTATTGCTAATTAAAATTTGCGACAGACCTCTGACTCTAAATCATGAGATTGAGATCAAAACTTGAGGCTAAGCCAACATAAGCGTTCGCCCGGGACCTGACAACCGGGCAAATGCTGATATTTAGATTCAGAAAAGCTTAGAGGGTTATGTTGCGCTTTAAGGTCGCCGACATCTGGTGTATCAGGGATAAAAAGAGGCGGTTCATATAATAAGTCCCATTACTAAAGCCGCCGTAGCTGGGTACGATCCATTGAATATTCTAGTAGGGTGTCACTTCTTTAAGTTTTGATGATCCGGCTCACCATTGAATTGCCCAGCCCAAAACAATCGCCTATCTTTTTCATTGAGTATTCCCCACCCCCCCTTGCCCGTACAATACCGTCATTTGGATTAATGCACCTCGAAGTGCAAGCGCAGAATGTCTTTGAGTCTTAACACTTCGATATTGTTGAGTTTCATGGCGGTGCCGGTATCTTGATAGAGGAATCACAGGGTAAAGGGATAGTCGTTAACCGCAAGCAAGCCGAATAACTCTAAATGGATATTTTACAGAGTAAAAAAGTAGCCACGGTTGGCAAAAATATACAATATGTCGGTTTAGTAGCCATTTCTCTCTGATTTTCTAGTAATAGATCAACAGCTAATTAGTTCTTGTCTTACGTTTTACTCTAGACTTTGATTTTGACTTAAAAGTAGACTGCCCCATGCCTTTTAAGCCATTAAAAGAAACGCCTTTAACCTCATCGACTAATACACCTAAGTTATTAGTAATAGGCCCCATAAAGTCGAAATATCTAATCTCTTTTTGACTAATAGATTCAAGCTGAGATTCCCAATGGGCTGTCATATCAGGGCTTGTCATTCGTTCAGGTAAGGAGCAAATAAACTGAGTGCCTACTTTAGACGCTAAAATATCTTTACCTTTGCGTATTAAAAACTGTCGTTTAAAAAGAAGTTCAATAATGCCCGCTCGCGTAGCCTCAGTGCCTAGCCCGTCGGTATCTCGCAGCACCTTTTTTATTGAAGGGTCAGTCACATAACGTGCGATGCCTGTCATAGCTGACAGCAATGTAGCATCAGTAAAGTGTTTTGGTGGAGTGGTGTTTTTTTCTTTTATATCCACTTGCTGTGAACGTACTTCATCACCGATTTTTACGACAGGAAAGTTAACATTTGAAAATTCACTGTTATCTTGAGAGTTAGATTTGGTCGGAAATAACACTTTCCAACCCTGTGAAACAACTTCTTTTTGTTTAGCAACAAACAACTCACCTGATATTTCAGTATCGATCTGCTTATCCATATATTCAAATGGTAAATAAAACTGAATAAGATATTGCCGAGCAATCAACTGGTAGACATTACTCTCGGCTGATGAGAGTCGACTCAAATCAACAGATTTAGATGTGGGTATTATGGCGTGATGGGCACTTACTTTCGAATCATTCCAAGCCTTACTCTTTAGGTTTAAGTCAGCATCTTCGACAGCTTTACTCAATTTAGAGCATGTTTTTTTAATTGCATTAGCGACCTGATTAACCTCGTTTAGGTGCTCCCTTGGTAGGTAACGGCAATCAGACCGAGGATAAGTAATTAACTTATGACGCTCATATAACTTTTGGCATGTATCAAGCACTGTTTGCGCGCTCATTCCAAATCGTTTTGCTGCGTCAATTTGCAATGTCGATAAACTATAGGGTAATGGTGGAGGCGTGGCTTTTTCACTTTGTCGTGTGTTAACGATTTTGCCGGTTCTATTTTGTACTTTGGCAACAATTTGTTGTGCAACGATCTTAGATAACAGCCTATTATCTTCATCCATCTGCGATTCGTACTCTGAACTAGCTTGCCACTTGGCCTGGTATCTTTCGCCTTGTGACGTTATCAGATCACAAAGAACTTCGTAAAATGGCTTTGAAATAAAGTTTTGGATTTCAATGTCTCGATGAACCACTAAACCAAGAACCGGCGTCTGAACCCTACCGATAGATAAAACACCGTTGTAACCAAACTGACGGCCTTGCAGGGTACATAAACGAGTCATGTTTATGCCATAAAGCCAATCTGCTCGTGCTCTAGCTAGCGCCGATGTTGCTAGAGGAATGAAATCCGTATTTTTACGTAAATTATTTAGCGATTTTTTGACCGCAACTGGATTTAAGTCACTCACTAAGCAACGTAGCACCTCTGCTTTTCTTTTTTTAGAAACGCCACAATGATTGATCATTTCATCGATTAAAATTTGTCCAACGCGATCTGGATCGCCCATATTAACGAGGATGTCGGCTTGCTTTATGAGCTTCTTAACAACGGTAAATTGTTTTCTAGTCTTTGTCTTAACCACAAGCTTCCATTCAGTTGGAATGATAGGCAAGTGCCCGACAGCCCACTTTTTGTAATCGGGATTATAGGCTTCAGGCTCTGCCTGCTCCAATAGGTGCCCAATACACCAAGTAACCACATCACCATTTGCGGCTTTGATGTAGCCATCGCCTTTTTGGTGAGGCTTTGGAAGTACATCAACTAACGCTCGCCCTAGGCTGGGTTTTTCGGCAATGAATAAACGCATAATTAAATTAGATAACTGTTTTTATAAACAGTAGTCCAATTTAATTAAAAACACAAGTAGGTCAATACGATATAAAACCAACATCGTATGTTCAGACCGCACTCTTGCGCCACATAAACAACACACAATTCCCATCAACGTCTGCACAGTCTAGGGCATACTAAGGCCACTTTTTTCTAGACTACTGAGCGTAAATAAATGGAATTGATTTCGAAGGCGTACCGTCACCTATTACTAACGGTGATTTGTGGCTTAGGACTGAGCCACCAAGCTTGGGCACAACAGGCCTACGACTCGGCGGCATTCGATACAACTAAAACGGAGCTTAAGGTTTTACGCATCACACCTCAGGGCGTAGACGTGCCTACTACTAATCGCCAGATAGTTATCAAATTCAACCAAGCGGTAGTTGCCATTGGCGACATGAAGATTGAATCGCAGGATGTGCCTGTGGATATCACGCCCAATGTAAATTGCCAGTGGCTCTGGCTCGATACCAGCTCATTATCTTGCCAGTTAAAGCTCGAAGATAAGCTGAAAGAGGCCAGTAAATACGCGATTACGCTTAGGCCTGGGATTAAAACCCTAGCTGGGTCGGTAATGGCTAACGCATTTAACCATTCATTTAGTACGCAACGGCCAAGTCTTGATTACGTCTATTTACTAAACTGGTTAAGTGCGGGAAAACCCCTTGTGTCAATGGTCTTTAATCAGCCGATTACAAAATCGTCGGTAGAGAAATATGTGCAACTAAAAAGTGGCTCTGGGCAGCTTATAACCGTTGTCGCTAAGCGCGAGGCTAACCCCTTAACAGATCACTATTATCGGCAGGCGACATCTCAGAGCAACTTCGTTGAGCTAGATTACATATCGTTGGGCGACTCCGAAAAAAGTAAAGCGGTGGCAATTAATAGAGCCAACGCTGAGCGCGGGGAAGCACACGACCAGGCAAGGAATATTTGGAACATCACTCCGACTATAGACCTACCCGCTAACACCGACATGGCGTTCAACATTGGTGCTGGTATTAAATCAATACACGGGCTCGAGGTGGGGCTTGAAAACCGAGGCGCTCATCATTTCAAATCCTTGCCGCGATTCGAATTCTTTGGAGTGAATTGCAGTGCTGCGGGCACCCACGCGGCGATCGCCATTAAACCTCTATATTCATCTACACAAAACCTTAGAAAGCTTGATGGTGAAAAAGTATCGCCATCAATCGAAGAGTGCGATCCGCTGGACCGTGTGTCGCTGTCCTTCAGTACACCCATAAGCTATGCAAGCGCTAAGAATGCCTTAAGCCTTTTACCTGATATCGCTGGCGGTAGAACTGACTATGACCCTTGGACAGTTCGCGACGATTCGAATTCTCTAAGCTATTTCTTTTCTCGGCGTTTTGATTATGGCAACAACCAGCCTTATCAATTACAGCTACCAGAGTCGCTTAGGGCATTAGATCAATACCGGCTCAGTTCTAATAATGAATTGATGGACGAGCTAGGCCGCACGATCGACCAAGCAATCGACATGAGTTTTCTGACCTCACACCGCGCGCCGCGCTTGCACTATGATCACGCACACTCGGTTTTGGAAAAAACCATGCAAACTGATTTACCCGTGACAGTAACCAACTTAGACACATTGAAAGTCGAAAACTACTCAAGCACGACGTCAACGCAGCGCAAGGAACTAAATACGTTTGACACTAAGCTAGCGGACACACAAGACGTGGCCTATGCGGTGCCCTTAGGAGTAAGGCAACTGCTTGAGAATCAATCAGGCATTACGGTTGGCACGCTGGCTAGTGATCCATTGCCAGCCAATTACGGTCCAGAGCAGTATCGGTTTGTGTCTCAAGTTACTCCTTTTGCGGTGCACTTCAAGTTTGGTCAGTTTAATTCCTACGCCTGGGTCACCGATATGGCCACTGGCAAGCCTGTTGAAGGCGCCGCGCTAAGATTAGACATTGAGCAATACTCGTCTATTCAGCCTTTTGGTGATCAGACCACGGCGATTAAAACAGATGCAGACGGTGTAGCAAAACTACCCGGCATTGAGCAGTTAGACCCGCAGCTTGAATATTCAAATCGTTACAATTTTGAGCACCAGCGAATCATGCTTAAAGTTGCCAAAGGCGATGATTTTGCAGTGCTGCCACTGGATTATGAATACCAGGCTTGGTCACAAGTTCAGCACCGTTTGCAGACCAAAGACTCTTACCTTCACGCTTGGGGTACTACCGCTCAGGGTGTTTACAAAGCAGGCGACACTATTCAGTATAAATTATGGGTGCGAAATCAAGATAATCGGCACTGGGTTGCAGCCAATACTGATGCTTACACTTTAGAAGTGATGGACCCGAAAGGGCAACGAGTTCAGCACATCCAAGATTTAAGTTTGTCTGAATTTGGCAGTTATGATGGTGAACTAAAAACGACCGAGTCGGCATCGATAGGCTGGTACGATTTTGTACTAAGCTATAAGGCGAATGGCAATTCTTATCAGCGCTACCCAATGCGCGTGTTGCTAAGTGATTTCACGCCCTCTGCCTTTCGAGTTAGCACCGAGTTAAATGGCGATCAGTTTCAAGCTGGTGATACAGTCTCAGTAAACACGCTTGCCAAAATGCATGCAGGCGGGCCCTACGCCGATGCGCAAACCAGAGTGACCGCCCAGTTGCGGGCTAAAAGTTTTAGCAGTCAACACCCTGAAGCCAAAGGCTTCAACTTTAATAGTACCAACCAAGGCGGGTCACAGACCGTACACCAAAGCAATGGCTCTGTGGATAAGTCAGGCGAGCTCCTCACGAAGTTCAAGCTTAACGACTTCGACTTACATTTTGGGCGCGTCCAAATCGAAAGCGCGGTGCGTGATGATCGAGGAAAATATGTCACTAGCCGCGCGTCAGCCGACTACCTTGGGCGCGATCTTTTTATTGGTTTACGCAATACCCAGTGGACTCATGAAGTAGGTAAAAAAGCGGCCTTCGAGCATCTGGTGGTTAACCCATCCGGAGAGCCGGTTAAAGACGTTGACGTTAATCTCACGATTGAGCATTACGTAACTCGCGCGGCTAGAGTCAAAGGGGCTGGTAACGCTTATCTAACCCAATACTCATCTGAATGGATTGAGACCGACCAATGTAAGCAAACCTCTAGGCTACGCCGAGTTAGCTGCGAATTTATTCCGACCAAACCCGGTCGCTATCGAATAACGGCCAGCCTCAAAGACAGCAAAGGCCGCGAGAACAGCAACCACTTGTCAACTTGGGTCGTTGGCGAAGGCACCGTGCTTTGGGCTGGTGCCGATAATAGTGATATTGAAATAATTCCCGACGCCGCGTCTTATAAAATTGGCGACGTTGCAAAACTCCTGGTAAAGAACCCGTACCCCGGCGCCGAAGCGCTGATCACCGTTGAACGTTATGGGGTTAAACGACATTGGCGTAAAACACTCGACAACAGTACGCCTATTATCGAAATTCCAATCGAGGATGACGATTACCCTGGGATCTATGTGTCGGTGGTGGTGACTTCGCCACGAGTCGCGCAACCACTCGGACAGGGTAATGTTGACCTAGGCAAGCCTGCCTTCAAAATGGGCTACGTGAAAATACAGGTAGATGACAGCAACAAACAAATCGAGGTCAATTTAAGCACTAACAAAAAAGTTTATAAACCTCGTGAACAAGTTAGGGTAAAACTTAAAGCCAAACCGCGTACCGGCAAGGTAGAACCCATGGAAGTCGCTATCGTGGTAATTGACGAAGCGGTTTTTGATCTTAACCTGAGCGGCAAAGCCTATTACGATCCTTATCAAGGTTTCAACAAACTCGACAGTTTAGGCGTTGCCAACTACAACCTATTGATGAAGTTGATTGGTCGACAAAAGTTTGAGAAAAAGGGTGCTAACCCAGGCGGCGGTGGCGGTAGTAGTGACAATAGCGGGAGCCTGCGTAACCTGATGAAATTTGTCGCTTATTGGAATCCAAGCCTTGAACTCGATAAAAAGGGAAAAGCTAAATTTGAATTTGAGCTGCCAGACAACTTAAGCGGTTGGCGGGTGTTTGCCATGGCCGTCACCAAACAGGAAAAAATGGGCCTAGGCGATATCAACTTTAAAGTAAATCGACCTACCGAGTTACGCCCGGTGATGCCAAATCAACTGACTGAAGGTGATCAAGTACAAGCTGGCTTTAGTGTGATGAATCGCACTAAAAAACCGCGCACCTTAAACGTCGAACTGAGAGCGGCCGGCAGCGCGCTAACCGAACCAGTGGTTAAAAAAGTAAAGGTGGCCCTAGCCGCGTTCGAGCGTAAACAAGTCTGGCTAGAAATAAAGGCAGACGCCCCTGGCGAGATTGCATTGTTAGCCAAAGCCGGTGATTCAATGGATAAAGATGCCGTGGAACACCACATACCAGTCGCCAAACGCCGTTCATTAATAACCGCAAGCACCTACGGAACCACAACTGGCGAGTCGGTGTCGGTGAATTTTGCCTATCCAGAAGATATATACCTTGATGTCGGAGGCTTGAGCTTGGAGGTATCACCCTCGGTGATCGGAAATATTACAGGCGCATTTGGCTATTTGAAAAACTACCCACACGCCTGCTGGGAACAACGTTTAAGCAAAGGTTTAGCGGCCTCTCAATACAGCCAACTAAAACAGCATTTACCAGATAGTTTTAACTGGCCTGAGAGCGCAGACTTGGCCGAACAAACATTGGCCTCGGCCGCGAGGTTCCAAGCCCCAAACGGCGGCATGAGCTATTGGATAAATAATAATCAATACACCAGCCCCTACCTTAGCGCCTATACAGCGCTCGGTTTTGTTTGGCTAAGAGATCAAGGCTACGCAATACCGACCGAGGTTGAAAATAAACTGCATGAGTACCTAGAAACGTATTTACGCGGTGATGTGAAAAGCGACTCGGTTAACGAGTTATCAATGCGTGGTGTTCAAGCATCGGTACGCGCCGTCGCATTGGCTGCGCTGGCAGCACGAGGCAAAATCGATAAAGCGCAATTGCTCCGCTATCAATCACACGTCCCAGACATGGATTTATTTGGCAAAGCGCATTACTTGCAAGCGGCAACAGCACTTGACGTTGACGAACAGAAATTACTAGAGCTTAGTCAAAACATTTTGTCCTACAGTGTTCAGTCCGGCGGCAAATTTCAATTTAACGAGCAATCCTTCTATGGCGCATCTTCAATACACACAACTGCGATGCGGAGTAATTGCGCAGTTCTGACCAGTCTGCTAGGGGTTACTGCTAAATCAAGAAAAGCCTTTAGCATAATAGGCGATGTGCCATTCAAACAAGTTCGTAGCATCATCCAAACACGCGGCGGCCGTGACTATTGGGGCAACACGCAAGAGAATTTATACTGTATGAATGCCTTGCTAAACTTCTCAAAAGCCTATGAAAACGAGGCCCCAAACATGTTGCTCATGGCGGCGTCCGTCACCAAAAAATACGCAACAACAAAAATAGGCTCTGCTAAGTTTTCAGATGTGCGCGATGTTCCAGTGACGATGTCGAACCCACAATTGCCGGTTGAGCCAGGTTTGAGTGGCGCCATGGAGCTTTCCAAACAAGGCTCTGGCCGGGTCTATTATCAAATGCAGATGAGCTATGCAAAAAAACAAAATTTCTCGCAAGCGGTTAATGCTGGGATTCAAATAAATCGTGAATATTCAGTTCAAGTTGGTGACAAATGGCAAGTTATCGCTAGCCCAATGCAGTTAGAAAAAGGCCAGTTAGTACGCGTTGATTTATTCGTTTCAACACCGACCGCACGCCAATTTGTGGTAATCAACGACCCAATTCCGGGTGGCCTTGAACCGGTAAATCGAGACCTAGCTACGACCTCTGTAGTTGATTCCAGCTATCATCCAGCACTGGGTTCACGCTGGTTCGATCAAGCCGACTGGGTTCCGTATGGCCAGTATGGCTGGAGTTTTTATCACCAGGAACTACGCCATGATTCTGCTCGTTTTTATTCTGATAATCTACCGCTTGGTAACTACCACCTAAGTTATACCGCGCAAGCTATTGCCGGTGGAGAGTTTTCCGTAATGCCGGTTAGAATTGAAGAGATGTATGATCCCGATGTGTATGGGCTTGGCCTGCCAGCGACACTTAAAGTTGAACACGCTAGCGACTAACGATGCTCAATAATTCAATCAAGAAAGCGCTTTTGATAGGCAGTATAGTGATCGCCTTTACTGGCGTATTGATAGCCGGCTTAACTTTGCGCGATAGTCAAACCCTACCCAATGACTTAAGGCAACTGATAACAGCATCAGTTAAACCCCAGTTGCTTGATCGCACCGGTAGGCCTTTGACAATCACCTATCAGAATCGATGGAATGCGCATAACCTGGTTCCGCTGCACCGTATTCCAAATTTCCTGCAAAGTGCGTTCATTCTGGCTGAAGACAAACGCTTTTATCAACACCGTGGGATTGATTGGCTTGCGAGGCTCAATGCTGTATGGCAAAACCTAACGGCGTTCAAGAGTCTTCGCGGCGCGAGTACTCTGTCCGAGCAAGTAGTGCGCATGATCCACAAACGTCCGCGCACAATGTGGGCGAAATGGTTAGAAGGTTGGGAGGCACGGGAGCTAGAAAGAAAATTTGATAAGGCGACCATCCTCGAGTTCTATCTAAACCAAGTTCCTTACGCAGCGCAACGTCGAGGGGTGCAACAAGCAGCAACGTTTTACTTCGATCGTGATGTTGCCACTTTAAACGAAAGGGAAATGCTGGCCCTTGCCGTGCTGGTTCGCGCGCCATCACACTTTGATTTGAAAAAAAGCACCACGCGTTTGAATGGGCGCCTACATTTGCTCTTGGAGCGAGCGGATAAAGCAGGACTGATTGCCGATAGGCATGCCGTGGAAACAAGCACTCTGGTACTAAAAAAACCAAAAGCACTGTTGAACGTTTCGCACTTTGCGAGTCATGTCTACCGCAATGCTGGGCGTCAACAACAACACATTAAAACAACCCTCGACTCCGATTTTCAGCGCATTGCACAAAGCCTTCTTGACCAAAGACTGTCGAAGTTAAAAAACCGCCAGGTCGACAATGCAGGGATGATCGTAGTTGATCATCAAACTGACGAAACCTTGGTCTGGGCTATTGGCGAGACTCAACAAAAGCAAGGTGGTAGCTATGATTCAATACTCACAAAACGCCAACCCGGCTCTACCCTAAAACCATTTGTCTACGCCTTAGCGATGGAACAAGGCTGGACGGCCGCTACCATAATAGATGACAGCCCGCTCAAAGAGGGTGTTGGGCAAGGCGTTCACGCTTATCGTAACTACAGTAATCGCCATTATGGAAAACTGCCGTTACGTAATGCATTAGGCAATTCACTTAATATACCGGCGATTAAAGCTGCGCAGTTCGTTGGGGTGGAGCCGCTAATTAGCACCTTAAACAAACTTGGCATTAAGGATTTGCATCTACGCTCAGTCGATTATGGCCACGGTATCGCTCTAGGCAACGGTGAAGTCAGTCTACACTCATTGGTTGCTGCTTACGCCGTGCTTGCTCGGCAAGGCGTATATCGCCCTATTAAAAGCACCTTTTCACAAAGCCAAACTCTCCATCGACGTGTATTCACGCCCGAAGTCAGCTCTATCATTGGCAATATACTTTCAGACCCAAATGCACGCTCACTGGAATTCGGTTATGGCGGCACTCTGAACTTACCGGTTCAAACCGCAGTCAAGACCGGCACTTCAAACGACTACCGAGATGCGTGGGTAGTGGGCTATAACCATCGCTACGTGGTCGGCATTTGGATGGGTAACTTAGATAATCAATCAATGGATCGAGTAACAGGTTCAAGTGGTCCAGCGCTCGTTTTAAGGTCTATGTTTGCAGAATTGAATAGAAATACTAAAACTGAACCGCTTAGCCTAAGCCGAAAATTGGTAGCACACAATGTCTGTATTGACAGCGACCAAACAAGCAGTAACAACTGCCAAACGCGCAGTGAATGGTTTAGACCAGACAAACTAGCGAATCAAGAAAGCACTGGCGTTGAAACTAAAACGGCGTCAAAGAATGGTTACCGACTCGCACATCCAATTGACCAGATGTTAGTTGCTCGCGACCCTCGAATACCAGATCAGCTGGAAACCCTTGAGTTCAAGCTCAATAACAGTGAAGGAGTTCTAAGAGTAGAGTGGTATCTAAACGACAAGATGGTCGCGGCTACCGAGTCTGATAAATATAACTGGCCTCTTGAAGCGGGCCAACACACTGTTAAAGCAAAAGTGTTTAACGTGGTAAAGGATGAGCCAAGCATGACTCAGGTGGTGTCAATGCTTGTCAAATAGACAAGTACTTGGGCGTGTTTTATGGCAACCAAAAAAGCGACCATGGCTTTTATGTAACTAGCCGACTAACTGCCGCGATATGTGGAGTAAGCAAAAGGCGCAAGTAATAGTGGGATATGGTAATGCTGTCCATCTCCCTCAATGTTGAATTGAATGTCCACGGAGGGATAGAACGCATCAACGTTGATGGCTTCAAAATAAGCGGTGGTATCAAAACTTATACGATAAGTGCCCTTCGGAAGTGCTTCCTCATAGGGATATAGGTCAGCTACACGACCATCTTCGTCAGTGTTACCCCGACCTAATTCGAGCCACTCTTCATCTTTATACCTATACAACACGGCCTCTACATTTTCTGCTGGGCGACCAACGGCGGTATCCAAAATATGGGTAGTGATTTGGTTCATTTTGACTCCTGTAATAAATTCACTAAACGTTAGTAGGCAATTCTCACGGTTGCAGGATGGCTTTTTTTATTTCAAAATCACACATATTCGGCAATTGCCAATTAACCAATACTAAACTCTCTACCACCAATTGGCATTTTGGGTTAGCGCCCAATATTAAACCGCGTTTAACCATGTTGTAACAATTTCGCCTCGGCAAAAACCTCGTCCAATTGTTCTGAAACTGGCTTCAAATCACGCCAAGAAATTCCTTGCTTTTGGTTTGAAGCGTCTTTGCTTGAATGATGCTCAGCGATCAATTGAGCGGCAATTGAGACCGCGACTTCCATCGGTCGCTTACCAGGCACCTGTGACAAACCGATTGGGCAGTTGACAGGTTTAGACCAGTCAGGTTGATAGCCATGATCGATAAAGCGACGTTGGAAGCGACGCCATTTCGTTTGTGAGCCAATCAAGCCTATATAGCGCGCGTCTTCGCGTTTAAGCGCTTGCTCGATGACTTCGAAATCAAGTGCATGTTCGTGGGTCATCACTATATAGTAACTTTGCGCTGGCAACTTAGCGACCACCGGTTTAATGTCTTCAACCACATGCTTAACCGTATTGTTGGCCACCACCGCTGGGAATTCGCCAGCTCGGCTGTCTACCCAATGTAATCGACATGGCAGCTCTGACAATATAGTGGCCAAAGCTCGCCCTACATGGCCAGCACCAAATAGGGCAATTGTCATTTCAGCGCCCGCAAAGCTTTCCAACAAAACCGATGCCCGGCCACCACAGCATTGCCCCAGATTGGCGCCTAATGGCACGTGTTCAATGTGTTGCGAAAAGTGTCTTTCGCTCAACATCTGGCGGGCCATGTCCGTCACCTTAAATTCAAAGCGGCCACCACCGATGGTACCCCACACCGACGGCTCTCCATTGAGATCGGCGATCACCATTTTGGTGCCATTGTCACGCGGTGTTGAACCCTGTACGCCTAATAATGTAAGTAATACATAAGGCAGATGGTTTTTCGCCAACCAAGCCACCGCTTGATGCCATTCAGATTTTGAATCAATTGAGTCCTTTAGCATATTATTGATCCTATTGACCCGAAGTCATTGACTGGCATGCTGCGAGTACTCGTTCAGGCGTTGCCGGTGCATCGAGTTTGGGCAATTGTTTATAATTACTGACACTCGCTACCGCGTCGCGGATTGCACACCAAACCGAAATTGCCAACATCAATGGTGGCTCACCCACCGCTTTTGAATGATAGATAGTTGCTTCAACATTAGGGCTATCAGGCAAAAGTTCCACATTGAAAATTGGGGGCGTGTCGCCAATCGCAGGGATTTTATAAGAAGCCGGATTATTAGTTTGCAGACGCCCATCGTCGCCCCAGACCAATTCTTCAGTCGTCAGCCAACCCATGCCTTGAATAAATGCGCCTTCAATCTGACCGATATCAATTGCTGGGTTTAAGCTATCACCAACGTCCTGACAAATATCAACCTGCAGTACTTTGTATTCACCACTCAGGGTATCAATTAAAACTTCTGAAACAGCTGCACCATTGGCAAAATACAAAAAAGGTCGGCCCTGAGCTTTATCTCGCTGATAGAATATTTTTGGTGTTTTGTAAAATCCCGTAGCGGATAAGGGAATGCGATTCATATAGGCAAGCTGAACAAATTCAGCGAACTCGAACCGCTGCTGCTTATCACCTTGCCCGACCAACACATGGCTATCAACAAACCGCACGCTCGCTTGCTCCACGCTAAAGTGTTCGCTGGCAAATTTAATCATTCGTGCTTTTAATTTCTGCACCGCGTTGCACGCAGCCATCCCATTTAAGTCACTGCCTGATGATGCCGCAGTTGGTGATGTATTCGGTACTTTGTCGGTACGTGTGGCATTACAGTAAATGCGATCAATATCTACCTGCAGCTCGCGCGCGACTACTTGCGCGACCTTAGTGAATAATCCTTGGCCCATTTCTGTGCCGCCGTGATTCAGCAAGATGCTGCCATCGGTATATATGTGCACCAATGCACCGGCTTGATTTAAGTGAGCCGAAGTGAACGAAATACCAAATTTGACAGGTGTCAGCGCAATGCCCTTTTTCAGGACCGGGCTTTGAGAGTTGAACTCGATGATGTGTTTGCGACGCTGGCGATAATTTGAGGTTTGCTCTAAGCGTTCGATTAAACTAGGCAGAATATGATTTTCTATTTTCTGCCCATAATGGGTAGTATCTCTATTCTGGCTGGCGCCATAGAGGTTGGCTTTGCGCACGTCTAAGGGGTCAAGACCCAGTTTATATGCAATCCCATCAATGATATTCTCAGTCGCCAAAATTCCTTGTGGGCCACCAAAACCACGAAAGGCTACATTGGAAACCGTATGAGTTTTGACTCTGTGGCCGACTATTTTTGCATTACTCAAATAGTAAGCATTGTCTGCATGAAACATCGCTCGGTCAACGATCGCATCGGATAAGTCTGGTGACATGCCGCAACCGCCGGAGAGCTCCAGATCCAAGCCTTGAATGCGCCCCCCTTTGTCAAAGCCCACTGCATATCTACTCAAAAAGTGGTGACGCTTACCCGTCGATATAATGTCATCGGTTCGCGCTAAACGCATTTTTACAGGTCGACCGGTTTTGTTGGCTAGCAACGCGGCAATACAACCCCATTGATTGCCGCTAGTCTCCTTACCGCCAAAGCCGCCACCCATGCGCCGCGTTTCAACGGTCACAAGATGCATCGGTATAGCCAATACCTCGGCAACTAATTTCTGTGCCTCACTGGGGTTTTGGGTAGACGTATAGAGCACTATGCCGCCATCTTCCGCCGGCACGGCCAACGACACCTGGCCTTCCAGATACATATGCTCTTGGCCACCAATCTTAAGCTCTCCTTGAAGAGTGTGCTCGGCGTTAGTAAGAGCGGCTTGAGCATCACCTCGAGCCTGAGTATGACTGGGGCGAACAAAACTCTGCTTGGCTAAGCCTTGTTCAATGCTTAAATCGGCTTGCAGTGGTAAATATTCTATTTCGGCCAATAATGCAGCCTTGCGTGCCGCTTCGTAGCTTGACGCCGCGACTGCAAATATTGCTTGCCCGTAGAACTCAACTTCACCGCCCTCATCCAACAAGATTGGATCACCAGCAAACACCGCTCCTATGTCAGTATGTCCTGGCACATCGGCTAAGCGCAACACGCAGACAACGCCTGGTGCATTTTCTACTTTATTCAAGCTTATTGACTTTATCTTGCCTCGCGCAATCGCACTAAAACCAGCATAAGCGTGCAGGGTGTCGTTGGGGCTTGGGATGTCGTCTACGTACAGCGCCTCACCACTAACGTGCTTATGCGCACTTTCATGCTTTAAGTTAGACCCAGCCCAACCAGCACTGCTGCCTTGTCCTAATTCGGCGGCTTTTGGAAGACTACGCATAATGCGTCACCCTTAGCTGCGCAGCAGATAACGATTGGTTTTGCTGTGATGAAAACTCCAAATAGAATCGCTGTAATAAATTCTTCGATACTTGCAGACGATAGTCCGCCGAAGCACGAAAATCACTGATCGGGGAATAGTCTTTTTCCAGCGCTGTTTGGGCAGCGTTAATGGTATCCAGAGTCCAGGCCTGGCCAACTAAGGCAGCCTCAACATGCTTCGCGCGTTTTGGTATTTCGGCCATGCCGCCGAAAGCAATACGTGCTTGCGCTACAACTCCGGCATCGAGTTTTATTTGGATTGCCACGCAGCTTGCCGAAATATCATCTTCCATGCGCTTGCTAATTTTGTAGGCACGCAAAAGGCTTTCAGGGTCTGGCTTAGGAATCGATATAGACTCGATAATTTCGCCCTTTTGTAAGCTGGTTAGTTTGTAGGAAATGAAATAGTCCTCCACTGCAATACGCCGCGTTTGCTTTTGTTTACGCAAAACCAGCTCTGCGCCTAGGGCAATCAAAACCGGCGGCATATCACCAATCGGCGAGGCGTTGGCGACATTACCGCCAATCGTTCCCTGATTGCGCACCTGCCGAGAACCTAAGCGATCTAACAACTCTTGCAAACTTGGATAATGTGCCAAAAGTATTTCTGTTGCGCGACTATAGCTAACCGCAGCACCCAGTTCGATGCTCGATTGCGTTTCAGCAATTGTAATGAGCTCAGCCACCCGGCCCAAATAAACAAGTACATCGACATCCTTTAAGGACTGGGTGAATTCAAGACACAGGTCGGTACCACCTGCAAGTAAACGAGCGCTTGGGTACTGTTTAAGAATATCCGCTAGACTGTCTAGGGTGCTTGGCGCGAAATATTTCCTGAGGTGCCCATGATCATCAAACTCCAAGCCCACATCGTCTGTTGAAAGAGCCGATAGTTTGGCTAAGGTTGTGGCTTGATTTTGGCTAAATTGATCTTCACTTGGCGTCGCTTGTAAAGAAGAGGTTGCATCAATAATTGGCCGATAGCCGGTACACCGACAGAGATTGCCTCCCAAGGCCTCCATTATGTCGTGACGTGATTCTACCGAATCTTTGCTGACATAATTTTTATCGTAGGCAAACATCGACATAATAAATCCGGGCGTGCAAAACCCGCATTGAGAGCCGTGGAAATCGACCATGGCTTGCTGAACTTTATGTAGCTGATGCCCGCGCTTTAGGTGCTCAACCGTGATCAATTGCTTGGCGTGCAGCGTTGCCACGGGTGTAATGCAGGCATTCACCGCTTGGTAGTTTAAACTCTCTCCTTGGCCTTCAGCCAACACCACGGTACACGCACCACAATCACCAGAAGCGCAGCCTTCTTTAGTTCCGATCAGCCTCCGTTCTAGGCGCAGAAAATCCAACACCGACGTTTTTGGGTCGATATTGTCTAGGGCTACCCACTCATCATTTAATAGAAATTTAACTTGCTGCACCTGTTACCTCTTAGACGCTTTATCTGTTACAAAAAGCCGCATGCCTCTCGCTCATTTGCGCAACCTTACCAACCCGAAAATAAAATTCGGAGCAGTTAGCCATTACCACGATACTAAACTAAGGCGTACTCGACTATCGTATCTATAAAGGTTTTTCGGACCCGCCCCGAATCGACCTTCATCGCAACCCTAACAGCTGGCCGGTTTTGCCAATAAGGAAGAGGATACTCGTGCCCGGCACGATCGACAATTAATTGGCCTACCGCTATACCGTCACTAACAACTCGGGCAGGGCCGGACACACATTCAAATGCGTCACGTTCCAATAGATAGACCACGGTACTAGCATCATGCATAGCGCATGATCGCTCATGATCAGCTGAAAGGTCGCGCGCTGTGGAATAGAAATCAATATAGAAGCGGCTACTGTCCCAGAGTAGACGCCCGGTAGCCTTAGCATGGTCTCGCAGCTCTGCAAAATCGCGATCGCGTAATAGTGTCCTGTGGGTCACGTCGAGACCAATAATGGTTGCGGGCCAATCGACAGAAAATACGCTATCAGCAGCATGCGGGTCACCCAAAAAATTGGCCTCTGCTACCGGTGATACATTACCTGGCTCGTCCACGGTACCGCCCATAATCACCAATTCTTTTGTTTTACTTGGTAATGAAGGATCCAGCGCGAGTGCCTCTGAAATATTGGTTAAAGGGCCAATTGCAATCAGCGACACCTCCCCTGGTTGTGCAGTCACTGTACGAACTATAAATTCAGCGGCAGTTTCGTCGATAACGCGTCCACTCGGTGCGGCTAGATTCAAATTACCCATGCCGTCTGCTCCATGCACAAAATCTGGCGAGGCCATTCGCTCTTGTACTAAAGGCTGCGCTGCGCCGCGCGCTACAGGTATGTTAGGACGACCGAATAGCTCAAGTATCGTCAGTGCATTTCGGGTAGTAATGTCAAGACAGGCATTGCCGAACACGGTAGTGAGTCCGAGCAAGTTAATTTCAGGGTGCGCGATGGCAAAAGCAATAGCCTGTGCATCGTCGACGCCCGGATCCGTATCAATAATAATGTTTTGCATATTTTTCCTAATAAAATTGGCCTAAATCTATAAGCCGGTCGACAACAGTGAGATAGTTTATTGCAAGCAAACATTTATTTCGTTGCAAAGATTCCGCTCCCGGCTCACACGCCTTAGCTAGGTCGTGTAGCCAAGCCACGCAGACTTACATATTTGCTAGCGGTTAACTTCTGATATATCAGGAATAGCCATAATCGCGCCTTGCCGAGTAACTGCGATCGACGCTGCCAGGCAAGCCCTCTGCAGGGCATCATGGTCGTTCATTCCTTCTACCACACCCGCTAAAAAATACCCCACAAATGTATCACCAGCTCCTGTTGTGTCAACTACATCAACACTCGGGCTTTTGATACGCGTCATCTCACCATTGACCAATAAGATAGCGCCATCGCCGCCTAATGTAACGACGATTCGGGTGTTTGGCGCAAGGGCCGTCATTTGCTTAATAATCTGATCAATATCTGCTGCACCACAGAGCGCTTCAGCTTCCCCTTGGTTAACGATCAAAGTGTCTAACATATATAATGGTAGGTCTTTAATATTGTCGGTCATTGGAGCAGGGTTTAGCACCAGCTTCAGCCCCTTTGCATGCGCAAGCTCAAACACCTCAGCAATCAAATTGGTTTCGTTCTGCATCAACAAATGGCTTGCTTGTTGATTGTGATTTAAAGCCGATTCGATATCAGCTATCGAAAAACTTTGATTTGCGCCACCATGCAAAACTATCGCGTTCTCGCCCTGCGTATCCACTTGAATAACGGCATGGCCGCTGGCGCCTTCGATAAGTTCTATATGGTCGGTATTCACGCCAGTTGAGGCCAGCAGCTCTACGGCCCATACGTCAGCCTTGGAAAGGCTGCCAACATGGGCCACCGATACTCCTGCGCGCGCAATAGCCGCTGATTGGTTGGCACCCTTGCCGCCTAGGCCTGTAACAAGATCCAGACTCGATAGTGTTTCGCCGGGTGTGACGAAATGAGGGACTCGGTAGACGTGATCAATATTAATTGATCCAAAATTAATGATTTTTGATTTCATTTAAACAATATATAGATGGTTGCACGATTTTACAAAACTTGTATTCAGATTCTAACCCTCGGTGGGTCAGATCCATTTGGCTTAAGTCGGCGTAGAAACATAAGGTTAGCGTTTTAGATCCAGTACCACTGGCCTGCGATAAGAAAATAGCCTAACGCACACATGTTTAGCCTTAACATTACTCAAAAAAAAGCCCCGCTATTTTTCAATAACGGGGCTTTTAAACTTTAAGCGGGTAGCTTACATCATGCCGCCCATTCCGCCCATTCCGCCCATATCAGGCATGCCTGGAGCAGCGGCTTCTTGTGGTGCATCAGTGATCATCGCTTCAGTAGTAATAATCAAGCTAGCAATAGATGCCGCATGTTGTAGCGCTGTACGCGTTACTTTAGTTGGGTCAAGAATACCCATTTCGATCATGTCGCCGTACTCACCAGTACCGGCGTTGTAGCCGAAAGTACCTTTGTGGTTACGAACTTCGTTAAGCACAACAGAAGCATCGTCGCCGCCGTTATCAACGATTTGACGAAGTGGAGATTCAATCGCTTTCATGATCGCTTTGATACCAGCATCTTGATCTGCGTTATCACCTTTAACTGCAGCAACCGCGTCCATGGTGCGAACAAAAGCAACACCGCCGCCAGGTACTACGCCTTCTTCAACCGCTGCGCGAGTCGCATGTAATGCATCTTCGACACGTGCTTTTTTCTCTTTCATTTCGACTTCAGTGGCTGCGCCAACTTTGATCAATGCAACGCCGCCGGCCAATTTGGCCACACGTTCTTGCATTTTCTCTTTGTCGTAGTCTGAAGAAGATTCTTCGATTTGCGCACGAATTTGGTTAACTCGTGATTCGATATCAGCAGGAGCACCAGAACCATCAATGATAGTGCTGTTTTCTTTAGTGATTTGAATACGTTTCGCAGAACCTAGGTCATCTAAAGTGATGCTTTCTAAACTCATGCCGATTTCTTCAGAAACCACTTTACCACCGGTCAATACCGCAATGTCTTCTAACATTGCTTTACGACGATCGCCAAAACCAGGTGCTTTAACAGCACATACTTTAACGATACCGCGAATGTTATTGACAACCAAAGTAGCAAGCGCTTCGCCTTCTACGTCTTCAGCGATGATTAACAAAGGACGACCCGCTTTAGCAACGGCTTCCAGAGTTGGAAGAAGATCACGGATGTTTGAGATTTTCTTGTCATGTAGTAAAACAAGTGGGCTCTCAAGATCAGCAGTCATGGTGTCTTGCTTGTTAGCAAAGTACGGCGATAAATAACCACGATCAAACTGCATACCTTCAACCACTTCAAGCTCGTTCTCCAAGCTCTGGCCTTCTTCTACAGTGATAACGCCTTCTTTGCCAACTTTGTCCATTGCTTCAGCAATGATTGAACCAACAGATTCATCAGAGTTAGCAGATATAGTACCTACTTGAGCAATTTCTTTAGCGTCTTCACAAGGCTTAGAAAGTTCTTGTAATGCTTTAACACACGCGATGACACCTTTGTCGATACCACGCTTAATGTCCATTGGGTTCATGCCCGCAGCAACTGCCTTCAAACCTTCTTTAACCATGGCTTGTGCCAATACGGTTGCAGTCGTTGTTCCATCACCAGCAACATCATTAGTTTTAGAAGCAACTTCTTTAACCAATTGCGCGCCCATGTTTTCAAATTTGTCCGCTAGTTCGATTTCTTTAGCAACCGAGACACCGTCTTTAGTGACAGTTGGCGCGCCGAAAGAACGGTCAAGTACAACGTTACGGCCTTTAGGGCCAAGTGTGATTTTTACTGCATCTGCAAGGATGTTGACGCCGGCAAGAATTTTGGCCCGTGCGTCATCTCCGAATTTTAGTTCTTTAGCTGACATGTTTAATTCCTCTTAAATAATTTGTGTTTTTAACTATTGAGATAGTGGATCGTTGAGATCAATTAGGGATCACGACTTTTTCTTCAGGCAAGGCGCGTAAATGCAGAAGTCGGGAGCGTACATATGGTACGTGACCAGCTGAGCAATTTACGCAACGCGGCATGAAGGGAAAAGCGGGATTCTTACTCAACTATTCCGACGATGTCGTCTTCTCTCATTACCAATAAATCTTCACCATCTACCTTTACTTCAGTACCGGCATATTTACCAAATAGAACTTTGTCGCCAACTTTTACATCAAGTGGTCGAACGTCACCGTTCTCTAAAATTTTTCCTTTTCCGGCAGCGATGATTTCGCCTTCGGACGGTTTTTCTTTTGCTGACTCAGTTAAGATGATGCCGCCAGCGGATGTTGATTCTTCTTCGTTGCGACGAACTAGAACACGGTCGTGTAGTGGACGAATAGCCATTTGTGAATCCTCCAAAATATCGGATTATAAAAAGGTTAAATTGAATTTGTTTAGCTTAGGATTGGGATAACAGCTTATTTGAACTGAAGAGAATGTCTCATAAGCCCAACTGCTTTTTAGCACTCAACACTAAGGAGTGCTAATAATAGGGTCGAGTATAATAAAGTCAATACCCTACCTAACATTTATTCACGTTCTGTGTACTCGCCTTCGATGACGGTGGGCCCTGACGACTCGCGGGGTGTATTTTCATTCTGGGTATAGGAACCAGCCTGAGTAGTTTGCATTTTAAACATTCCTTTTTTAGCAAACCATGCGATAGCAGCTCGACGAATTGGCGGGGTCAACAAAGAGAACCCTATTGCGTCTGTTACAAAACCGGGGGTCAATAGAACCGCGCCAGCAAATAATAAAGCAACGCCCTCTGCCATTTGCATCGCAGGTACTCTGCCTGCATTCATTTCTTGTTGCACCGCTATCAAGGTAGCCAAGCCCTGTTGACGAACTAGATAAGCACCTAGTATTGCAGTACAGATCACCACTAGAATCGTAGTCCCAACGCCGATCGCACTACCAACCTTGATCAGCAGAGCAATTTCTATTACGGGTACAAATATGAATGCAAAAAGAAGAATAGGAAATGCCATTACGGGTATATAGGGTGAGCTAAAAATAATTCAAGGCAGAACTGATTGCTAAAGAATGTTTATTTCTTCGCGCCTAGCAGAGGGCTTTTAATTCGAATCTTTGGCGTCTCTCATCCTTAGCTATTGTTACTTTACGGATTCGCATTGCCAGCAAATCTCAAAGTTAACTGGGTTTGGTTCTTGGCACTGTAGACACGACCAGTCTGGGCCCTTATTTTCTTGTTGTTGCACATCCGAAATAAGCTCTATAGCCCAGGCACTAAGGTCGTCATCTACCCAGAGTTCAGGCCATACATCAAAAAAAGCCACTTCACCCATCACACTCGAGGAGAACTCATTGCGCATCTGACTGCGAATGTCGTTGTCCTCGAGATAGGCACGAACTGCTCCAACGACTGCGATGTTTTGATTAGTGAAAACTTTTTGCACGGTCAACGACTATATCAACCTGTGACTTTCAGTTTAATCATCTTGCGATACCAAGAGTTTAGCAAAAAATCTTCCTTTTCACCTTTTGCAAACTTATAGGTTCGGCCCTGAATTTCGACGAAAACATCGACATTCCGATCTGTTTTAGTAAGCTCCATAACAAGCGACCCTGAGTGACAGACTCGGCCAGTTTCCGCATCGTCATCAAACTGTTGCTTGATATTCTTATCTGGGAATTTGATGCCACCTCGGCCTCCGCGTGCATAGGCCTTATAAGTAAAGCATGATCCCTTGACGACTCCAAATGACCCTCCACTATTAGGATTAGGTGTCACCGTAGGAATTCTGTCTTGAGCCCTAGGCGATCTGCCTGAACCCTTGCCAACCTGAGTAATCTGATAGTCCGTCTGCCTCCCCTTGGGAGAAATAACCGTGGCTTTACTGGAATAGACATTCAGGTCAAGCGTTTGCCGAGTACGATCATTGCGTAAATAGATGACTCTATTGTCGCGACCTGTCTCAGTATAAGATTGGTTTGGCCCATCACGATTGCTCATACTCCAACGATTGCCCTGGCCTGCAGCTAAAACAAAATTTGCAAACTCTATGCGCGACACGCTCTTGGTAAAGTCACGCCCCCTATAACCATTATTTGCGTTGCCTCGGTTGCGCCCATTATTTTCATTGCGATTTTGATACCGATCGTCACCGCCAAAATCATCATTGCGGTTGTTATATCGATCGTTATTTCTTGCATTGTCGTTATATTGACGACTGTCGTCATAGCTCACGCGCAGAGACGACGCTTGATCGTTCCACTGTCTATTTAGGCAAGACACGTCTGTATCAATACTTGCCGAGGCTCCGCGAAATCGCTCGTCTTGAAATAACTCAACCTCTAAGCCATTAGCAACTCGGATCGACGAAATACTGTCATTACTTAAACCTAGGTGGCGTATATTTTGATAGTCACCTACCGATATTTCGCGACTGCTACCGCGATAGTCACAATCTTCATAAACTGTTACATAGGCATTGCTCTGACGCTGATAATCTCGGCTATCATAAACCTCGGCCTTGACCTGCAAAGCCGTCATTAGCGCAGCGAGTAGCATTGCCGCGCATCCGGCAAACAACCAAGATGACCGACGATCAATAACAGCATGCTGTGGTAAAATAGTTGCTGCTTGGCTGTTTTCAGTTGTTGTCGGATATTTATTTCCGTGGCGCATGGTGATCTCCAAATTATTGATGATATACCCGAATAACTAAGAAAATTTAGTTTATCAGGTATTTAGTGAAGCGCCCAATAGGGCTAGTAATGGCTTAATTGCAGCTTCCATACAAGAATAGCAATGTTACTATTAACCCAAACTGAATGAGTTAGAAGCCCCGTCGAAAGTAGCAGGGGTTATTTTTGCAATAGAAAAACTATTTCGTGGCAATCCACGGGAAATTCAACTCTCGCTAACGATGAATCACAAAAATCAAACGCGAGCCTAGCCCTGCAGTATGCTAAATAAGCAGTGACATGAATAGTGACATGAATAGTAATATAAGTCGTTTCTGGTCTGACAACATTGATAAGCTAAGCCCTTATACGCCGGGTGAACAGCCGCAAATTGCGAATCTGATCAAGCTAAACACTAACGAGAATCCTTACGGGCCCTCTCCCAAAGTATTAGCAGCGATTAGTGCTGCGAATAATGAGGCCTTGCGTAAATACCCAGACCCAAATGCTAGCGAACTTAAACTTACGATAGCCGAGCATTATGGCCTAGGTCGGCGCCAAGTATTTGTTGGGAATAGCTCAGATGAAGTCTTAGCGCATATTTTTCGCGGCCTGCTAAAGCATCAAAAACCAATTTTGTATCCAGACATTACATATAGCTTTTATCCTGTTTATTGCGCCTTGTTCGAAATCAACTTTAAGTCGATACCATTAAGCGAAAAGTTTGAAATCAACTTTGCGGACTATCCAATAGATAACGGCGGCATTATCTTTGCCAATCCTAATGCACCCACGGGAATCGCTGTTGATCTTGATAAGATCGAATCTTTGTTACAGCGCAATACAAATTCTGTGTTGGTGATCGACGAAGCCTATGTGGATTTTGGGGCTGCCTCTGCTGCGGTACTGATTGATAAATATCCGAATTTAGTCGTCACTCAAACTTTGTCCAAATCTCGATCACTAGCGGGTTTACGAGTAGGGTTTGCGATGGCACACGAAAACCTTATAGAGGCCTTAGAAAGGGTGAAGAATAGTTTTCACCCCTATGCCCTAGACGCGTTAGCTCTGGCCGGGGCGCAGGCTGCGTTTGAAGATGACGCGTACTTCCAAGAGACCCGTAAAAAAGTAATTGCCACTCGTGAAAAAACGACAGTAAAGCTGGCTGAATTGGGTTTCAGTGTACTACCTTCTAAAGGCAACTTTGTGTTTGTGAAACATAGCCAGATGGCTGCTGGGGCCTTGTTCCAAGGTCTTCGTGAAAAAGGCATCGTGACGCGTTACTTTGAAAAACCAAGGATTAATGACTATTTACGTATCAGTATTGGCACCGACGACGAGATGCTTAGCCTGCTAACAGCACTGGGTGAAATAATAGGCGAGGGGGCCTCTGATTAAGCGCCTGGGCTTTCTAATAGCTGCACTCTTAAGCGCTCTACAAAGGCATCGTCCAGTTGTAGTTTTTGTTGCGCATAATGCACAAAGCTACCATAGGTCGAACCCACATACTCGAGTAGGGTTTCGATATAAATTTGGTCAGCTGCAAAAATTGGCGCTAATAGCTCGCTTGATTGACGAGTCAATTTTTCCTGAAATTCCTGATAATTTTCTTCGGTTGTCGCGCCGCCGGCAAACCAGGCTTCTACGCGCCCCTCTAACTCCTTTTGAGTTAGTAAATAATCGTCAATAATTTTCTGGTCATCCACGCCCAACAGGGAAAGTATAAGTGCGGCACCAACCCCGGTACGGTCTTTGCCTGCAGCGCAATGAAACAATAGCGGGGTTTGGCCTTCACTCAAACGCTGCAGCATCTTTTGGTAGATTGCACGGTGCGTATAAAGTTTCTTTGGGTAGTTGATTCGCATTGCTTCACGTACTTTAGCTGGGTCTTTTGAATCCAGACTCTCTCGCCACGCTAATTTCATTGCGGCTGACTTGTCAGCACTATCTGTTTCTTGTTCATCGTGCCATGAAATTATTTCGGCATTTGGAACCGCGCTGCGGATAGTCGGGTACTTTTGAGTTTCATCGGTAAACCGAAGATCCACAACAGTCTTGATATCTAGTGCCGCGAGTTCGCAAACCCCTTGCTCACTCAGCCGATCGAGTTGCGCCGAGCGAAAGACCTTCCCCCAAACAACCTGTCGACCATCAGCACCTCGATAGCCGCCAATATCACGAAAATTCAAAACTCCCTCAATATTGAGTACGCGAGTATTTGATGCTGCTGGTGATCTTTGCTTTGTCATGAGTTTATTGAGGATGAAATATAGTAATATATTGCGCGACCATAAATCTAACGCAATCTTGGTGGGTTTGACGCTGCTTTGGTGGCACAATGGCCAACAAATTTACTGCTTTTAATTGGGATTGCCTGACAGTTACCGGTAATTCACTGGGTCTAGTCCAATATACTCCGTTGCGACACTCATAATATGACTAAAACACGACAAAACAATCTTCTCACCAGCTTGCTATTTATGGCTATAGCCATAGTCAGCGGACTCGCCACGAATTCGCCTGCAAGCGCTCAGTTTTTTTCTAAACAAACCCAAGAGCTGTTGCCAGAAGAGCAAGCATTTGCAGTCACTGCACAAGTTACTGATAGCGGACTACTAAAAGTTAATTGGTCAATCGCTGACGATTACTACATGTACCATGAACAGTTTTCAATCGAGTCAGTCTCTAGTGAAGTAACCGTTGGTGAGGTTGAGTATCCAAACGGTGTGGTCGAAAATGATCCTGAGTTCGGTGAAGTGGTTGTTTATTTTTACAATGCTCAACTGATTTCGCCGCTGTCAGGCAGCCTCCAAACAAACGACCTAGATTTGTTGGTAAAAGGTCAAGGATGTAACAAACCTGTCGGCGTTTGCTATCCACCGATAACACGAAAATTATCATTAAATCTGACTCCTGCTGCATTCGTTGCAGTAAATGATCGCCTGAGTCTTGGGTCTAGCAATAGTGAAGCGGTAGCTAAAAACAGCAATCAGGCATCGTCCAAACAAACCGCCGCAGTCAGCTCAAAGCTCGCTGTTAGGCCAGCAACCATCGAAAGCACACAAGATAAAACCTTTTTGACTTATGTGCTTTCAGCATTTTTTGCAGGTGTATTATTGAGTTTCACGCCGTGTGTATTACCAATGATTCCGATTTTGGCAGGTGTTATTGCTGGGCAAGAGAAACCCAGCAGAATGCAGTCGGGTTGGCTAGCGGTATGTTATGTGGCGGGTACCGTCGTAACTTACATCGCCGCTGGAGCCATTGCTGGAGCCACCGGCGCTCAGCTACAAGCCTATTTTCAAAATGTCTGGGTGATCTTCGCCATTTGCAGCTTATTATTGATACTAGCCGCCTCGCTTTTTGGCTGGTTCAAAATTCAGCTACCGAGTTCTATTCAAAGCAAACTCAACAACAGCCAACTAAACAATAAATCAGCATCGCTTTCAAGTTTTGCGCTTGGCTTGATTTCTGCTTTGGTCGTCGGAGCCTGTGTATCACCCATATTAATATTGGCTCTAGGGGCAGCGATAACGCAAGGCGACCCCTTACTGGGAGCCGCAATCATGGGCGCGATGGCAACCGGAATGGGCCTGCTGTTGATATTGTTCGGCTTTGGTGCTGGTTGGATTTTACCTAAAGCGGGAGTCTGGATGACTCAGGTTCAAATAATTTTCGGCTTTATGGTGATCGGCGTTGCAATTTACTTGCTCAGCGGACTTTCCTTTATCCCGAGCCTATATCTTTGGTCTGCTCTGCTGTTATGCATGGGGTTTTATTGCTGGCAATTAGCCAATGATATTACCCATAAACTGGTATCCAGCTGTATTCGAGCTATCAGCGCTAGTATCATCATTTGGGGCGGCATGGCTTTAATCGGTGGCTCGCAAAGCGGCAAAGATATCCTCCGACCGATGTCCACTTTGAGCCTTGGACAGGTCCGTTCTTCAAGCATTGCAGATTCGCGCGCCGAACTGCCTTTGGTCACAACCACGACCCTGACAGAAGTCCAAGCCCTATTACAAAGTGCTAAAGATGAGAAAAAGGCTGTTCTAATCGATTTTTATGCAGATTGGTGTCTGGATTGTAAGCGGATGCACCGGACGACTTTTAAGAACGCGAAGGTTGTTGCCGCACTTAAGGATTGGAGTTTCATCGAAATTGATGTCACTGATACTTCCGGCGACAGCGAACAGGTGAAGCGTCATTTTAAGGTGTTTGGCCCACCCGCTACCTTGTTTATAAATAGCCAAGGACAAGAACGGCTTGATTTGCGACAATACGGCTACATCAAGGAAGCTGCATTTCTTGAACTAGTATCTCAAGTACAATAAGACTAAGTCGCCAACCCGATTAATATCAAGCTAATAAACTTCCTATGAACAAAAGCAGCAAAGCCCTCGTACTAATTATCGCTATCACCGCATTCGCGATAGGGGTAATCGTTAATTCAGCTCAACTAGAATTTGATGTTGACTCACAGGCATTGTTAACTGCCCAACTGTTGTCAGATCCCGTTGCCAACAATAGTGAATCGGTTGGCGATCATTTGAAGAAGCTTACTTTGGTCAATTTTTGGGCTAGTTGGTGCGCGCCTTGTCGTGAAGAAATGCCAGTGTTTGAGGCTATGTTACAAAGTAATGCGGCGCTCGGCTTTCAAGTGATTGGTATTGCCATCGACAGCCCCGAGAAGGCTCAGCCAATGTTAGATTCAATGGGTATCACCTATCCGATTCTCTACGCCGAGAAAACAGGCATGCAACTAATGGAAGCAAGCGGCAATCCACAAGGCCTATTACCTTATTCCTTATTGCTGGATAACAAAGGTAGGGTACTGGAGCAGCGCCTAGGAAAGATTCATGAACAAGATATCTCGATTTGGATCGAGCTGTATCTATAATGAATTGGTCTCAACTTAGCTTAGTCGTAGATGCAAGTCAGGTAGATCTGGTAAGCACCATCTTGGACGTGTTTCTGGCCAAAGCAGTCACCACTGAAAATGCCGGTCAGGTTGAATTTTATGAAATTGCCTTTCCCGGCACACCCGACTGGGAAAAAGTAACCGTCACAGGTTTATTCGAGGAACAAGTCGATGTAGAACCTATCATCGAATTTATACATTCTCAATTAAGCGGGCAGGAAGTCCCAACATCAATTGCAAAATTAGTGGATCAAGATTGGGCACGTGTTTGGTTAAGCTCGTTCAAACCTATTCAAGTTGGAACCAAGCTTTGGGTTTGTCCCAGTTGGTGTGAGCCTGTTGATGCCGACGCCCGTAACATAATCCTAGACCCCGGTCTGGCTTTTGGCACTGGCACTCATGCCACAACAGCAATGTGCTTGAACTGGTTGTCCGAAAAAAACCTAAGCATGCAAAATGTTCTGGATTACGGGAGCGGATCTGGAATACTAGCCATTGCAGCGGTATTTTCTGGTGCAGTACATGCAGACGCCGTAGATATTGACCCATTAGCCGTCACGGCGTGTAAAGATAATGCTGAACGCAATGGCGTTGCAGATAGGGTGATCGCATATTTGCCAGATCAAATAGGCTCTGATTCTCAACAACCGCGAGCTTATGATTTGGTTATTGCCAATATTCTCGCTGAAGTAATAATTGAATTACGTGACATCTTGCTGGTACATTTAAAGCCTGACGGGCGATTACTGTTAACTGGAATACTTAACACTCAGGCTGATCGAGTGATTGCGGCCTTTGGCGATGACTATAATTTTGAAAAGAAAATTCAAGATCAATGGTGCTTACTGGCTTCGGGCTGATTTAGCCCTCAAAAATATAGCACCATAGTGGTAAACGACTAGACAAAAACAATATTCAATCGAGTCACAAACTCGGGTAAGAGTGAACCCTTTGACGAATAAAACTCAGTGTCCAGAATGTTCTGCCGTCTTTATAATTACTGATGAGCAACTCATCAGGAGTAAGGGCAAAGTACGTTGTGGCCGCTGCCGTAATTCCTTTCGTGTAAAATTGTTGTCAAATGAGATTGCAGAAGATCTGGATAAACAGCAGGAGAGCAGAACCGAAACTGCGCAGATAAACGCTCAGAATGGAGGAGTAAACGACAACAATGGCTTGCCAATTGTGTCTCGATCAGAGATCAAAAAATCAGTAACCCCTAAACTAAGTGATAATTGGGCCAAACCACAAAGCGCTAGCAATGTTCACCCTGCGTCAGACAATTCTGAGCTCAGCAAAGCGGATACAAACTCCTGGTTTCTCAAAGATTCTGTACCCAGCGCTGATCGAGATGCGCCTCAGTCGCTAGAGCAAAAAGCCAAGCGATTTCACTCCGAAGCCACGGCTGCCTTAGATCAAGAGCCGTCAGCGCTAGATAAAGAGCCGCTAGAGTCCAACAGCCCCTCCTATATAACCACCGATACTCATGCAGAACAAATATTAGCCGATGCTTTCTCAATCAACGACGATACGCCTAGTGTTAATTTCACAAACTATCCTGAGCCAAATAAAAATAACGTCACATCGACCGATCAACAAACTAGAGATGATATTCTGGCACCGAAAGGCTCGACTAAGCCAGACAAGGGCCGTGTGGATCAGTTTTTGACTGATGCCTGCGCGCCCATTGACGAGACCCCAAGTTTCAACGCTGAGGATTTCAGCGTGTCTACATACCAAGACGAGGAGTCGACCGATAGTCCAGCGCTTCACAATATCCGGTCTGAACAAGCAGCATCAGTCACGGCTGAAGAAGTAATAAAAACTAGTGATGTCTCGCGTTCAGCGGCCGCTTTAAATGACAGTGAAGAAGGTCAAGCAGAGCGGCCTAGCGCCAGCCAACGCAACCAACTGGCTAGTCGTCAATTAATTGAATTGGATTCGCCCTCTGATGCAGAATTTCAACCGCAAGAGGTTGATCAATTGATAGGTGAGAAGCGGGCAATTAATTCCATAAACAGCGATCAAAACCACTTCATCGACTTTAGTAAAACAACAAAACACAGTGCCCTGACTCGCTGGTTATTCGGCCCACTATTAGCGCTTATGGCAATACTGTTGATGGCGGTTCTTAGCTACCAACTTTGGCTGAAACAAGCTGCGCCGATTTTAGAAAGTACGCAGCTTGCAGCGGTCCTAGAACCAATCAGCAAGCCACTCAAAAATCAACTAAAAATATATGACATCATTTTGCCAGAACGGCGTAATTTAAATCAACTCGAATTACTCTCTGCGCGAACCGAGGCCCATCCCACCCGTTCTTCAACTATTCTGTTGCGTGCTAGCTTAATAAATCGAGCTAAGATTTCACAACCCTTTCCGTGGCTAGAACTTTCGCTTATCGACAAGGATGGGCGATTGGTCTCACGTAGAGCTTTGTCGCCCGATGATTATCTACATAACAATCGGCTTGAGAACATAATCAATGCTAATGAGTTAAAGCGGGTAACCATCGAGCTACTGACTTTTCCTGAACAGGCCTACGGGTTTGAACTTAGATTATTGAATAAGTAGACAGTCGCTCCTCCGCCCAAACATCGAATCGACACCCAGAAACAGAAATTAGTCATGAAAACGATTGTTTGCATCTTTACCGATCTGCCCGCCATCGGTATTATTTATCGTCCTAACATTTAACCCCTCAAAGACAGCTACAACCACTCTGCAATGGCTATTAAAATCGGTCCTTTTCAATTAGCCAATTCGGTAATCGCGGCTCCTATGGCTGGAGTATCCGATAAACCCTATCGTAAGCTTTGCCGTGAATATGGCGCGGCTATGACGGTTTCAGAAATGGTCACTAGTAAGTTAGAGCTCAGGGAGTCTACTAAAAGCCGGTTTCGCATGGATTTAGCAGGGGAGCCAGAACCTATAGTTGTTCAAATTGTTGGCACCGAACCGCATCAACTAGCCGCCGCAGCTCAGTTCTATGTTGACAATGGTGCTCAAATAATTGACATCAATATGGGCTGCCCCGCTAAAAAAGTTTGTAAAAAAGCGGCTGGTTCGGCGCTCCTAGAAGACGAACCCTTAGTTAAAAAGATTCTAGAAGCAGTGGCAAATTCAGTAGCTGTTCCAGTTACCTTGAAAATTCGTACTGGGGCTAACCCTGAGGCGCGCAATGCTCTGAATATAGCCAAAATAGCTGAACAAGCTGGGGTTCAATGCCTGACCATTCACGGACGAACCCGACAATGTAAGTTTGTTGGCGCGATTGAGTACGACACAATTGCAGCGGTTAAAAATGCAGTATCGATCCCGATTATCGCCAATGGGGATATCTGCACACCCCGCGATGCACTTAATGTGATGACTCAAACGGGTTCAGACGCCATCATGATTGGTCGAGCGGCCCAAGGGCAACCCTGGTTATTCCAACAGATCACTGCGTATCTAGAAAACGGTGAGGTTTCACAAATTCCGAGCCAAGTGCAGCGCGCCAATACGATTGTTAAACACATTAGTGCCATTCATCAGTTTTACGGTCCGCGGCTTGGCGTAAGATTCGCCCGCAAGCATATAAAATGGTATCTGCAGAACTGGGAAAATCCAATTGAACTAGCCTATCGCCGCCGAATCACCGCTACCGACGATGCTAATCTGCAACTAGATTTATTAACTGTCTTCTTAGAATCCAGTCACCGTAATTTCGTATTTAGCAAATACCCTGACCCAATCATTATTAATTCTAAATCGACTCTACCATCATTGGCAGCCTGAATCACTTTAGGCCGCTTAGAACAATAATCATCTTCCAGTGCGCGAAAATAATCGTAGAACAAAAATAACAAATGAATAAAGACGACCCACTTGCTGAATGTGTTACCCACGCAATCCAACAGTATTTCCAAGACCTCAATGGCCAACAACCGCAGAATTTGCATTGCTTTTTTATTAACGAAGTGGAGAAACCATTCCTAAAAGAAGTCATGCAACAAGTTGATGGCAACCAAAGTAAAGCGGCTGACATACTCGGGATTAACCGGAATACGCTGCGCAAAAAATTGAAGATTTACGACCTAGGTTAGCTGACCGCTGGCAGTTAAGAATGCTCATTACGTATTATCATTTTTAATTAGCAAAATATCGATAATTCTGATCTTTAACGTTTAACCAAGTCTAAGTAAATTAGTTTATTTACTTTTTTTTCACTTCAATCTGTCTTACATCTCATGCCAACAAATCTTATTCTCCCAAAATGTGCTCTGCTGAGTGTTTCTGATAAAACCGGTATCTTGGAATTTGCCCAAGCCCTGAGCACGGCAGGCGTCGAAATACTATCGACCGGCGGCACTGCAAATCTGCTAAGGCAAAATGGTGTCAGCGTTACTGAGGTCTCTTCTTACACCGGGTTTCCTGAAATGATGGACGGCCGAGTAAAGACACTACACCCTAAAGTACACGGCGGCATTCTAGGGCGGCGCGGCATCGACGATGAAGTGATGCTAGAATATGGCATTGCACAAATCGATATGGTGGTGGTCAACTTATACCCATTTCAAGCGACTGTGGCTGACCCAAAGTGCGATCTAGACGTGGCCATCGAAAACATCGATATTGGTGGGCCAACCATGGTCCGCTCTGCAGCCAAAAACCATAAGGATGTCGCTATTGTGGTAGACGCAGGGGAATATAATGGCTTAATAGAAGAGATTCAACAAGGCGGTATTTCTCAGACCAGTCGCTTCCGACTTGCGTGTAAAGCATTTGAACATACCGCTCAATATGATGGTGCGATCGCTAACTACCTAGGCCGCATTCAAGTAGACGGCAGTAAATCCGATTTTGCAGCCACCTTCAACATGCAGTTCAAGCATCGGCAAACAATGCGTTACGGTGAGAACCCGCATCAAAAAGCGGCCTTTTATGTAGAAGACAATGCACCTACTAGTATTGCAACAGCTACTCAGACACAAGGCAAAGAATTGTCTTACAACAATATTGCCGATACCGATGCAGCTTTGGAGTGTGTGAAGCAATTTGATGGAACGCCTGCTTGTGTGATTGTCAAACACGCAAATCCGTGCGGTGTTGCGGTTGCACCAACCCTGCTGGAAGCCTACCAAAAAGCTTTTTCTACCGACCCTGAGTCTGCGTTTGGCGGCATCATTGCATTTAATCAGGAGCTAGATGCACAAACCGCCGCAGTGATCGTGGATAAGCAATTTGTTGAAGTTATCATTGCCCCATCGGTATCCAGTGAAGCAAGAGCCGTTATCGCTTCTAAGAAAAACGTTCGCGTACTCGAATGTGGTATCTGGGGTGATGACGCTCATAACACGCTCGAGTATAAGCGCGTCACAGGCGGCTTGCTATTACAGGGTAGTGACTTGGCCCTGACCAATACTCTTGAAGTAGTCAGTAAAGTACAACCCAGCGAACAACAAATGTCTGATCTACTGTTTGCTTGGAAAGTATCAAAATTCGTGAAATCAAACGCCATCATTTACGCCGCTAACAATATGACCGTTGGCGTGGGTGCGGGCCAAATGAGTCGCATTAACTCAGCGCGTATCGCAGGCATTAAAGCTGAGCACGCTGGCCTGGAAGTTAAGGGGTCAGTAATGGCGTCCGACGCTTTCTTCCCGTTCCGCGATGGTATTGATAGTGCAGCACAAGCAGGAATTGCCGCAGTGATTCAACCCGGCGGCTCTATGCGCGATGATGAAATAATCGCCGCCGCCGATGAGGCCGGTATGGCTATGGTATTTACTGGTATGCGGCATTTTAGACATTAATAAAATCTAGCACCCAAACTGGCTTGGGTTAGATTAATATCAAACGCACGCCTACCGCTGCTAAAAATATCGCGGCAGTCCGATCAAACCCAGCTTTCGCACGCTGATAAACGGCGCGACTGCTGGTCGTAGATAGACTTAAGGCCACCAACGCGTACCATGAAAAATCGATCACAAACGCGATTATAGCGACGACTAAAGTAGTGTTGTCCGGCGGTGTCGCAGGAACAAATGCAGCGAATATCCCCGCGATTACCAACGCTGTTTTGGGATTGCTAGTCTGAGTTATTAGACCTTGCGAAAACGCTTGAAATAAACTGATTGCAACTTCACCAGAGCTATCCTGAGCCACTAGCGGCTGACGGGCTCCTGCCCAAATTTTCCAAGCTAAGGTTACCAAATATACGCCACCCAAGACTTTAAATACTAAAAAAATACTGGGCACTTGCTCAAGCAAGCTAGTCACTCCAAAGCTGGCTAGTACGGCAAAGATCGAAACCCCTAAACCAGTTCCTAAAGCAGTCGCTATTCCATGTGCTCGCGACTGCGCTAACGACATTTTGGCGACAATTAAAAAACTCGGCCCTGGGCTCATAGCTCCAATAAACAGCACACCGGCAATAGCGATTAAAAAACTGTATTCACTCATTTTACGACTTCACTCGAAACTCATTGTTCTAAAATTTGCTTTAGTCTAATCTTAATGCTGACAGGAATCACAATAGTTATTCAATCCAGTGAAAAAAAGCGGTTTAGACCACGTCGCTGGCACCCAGTTCATCTAAGTGGGCTGCGCTGCAGTAAATAAATTGCTAATCAACTGCAAACAGGTTCTGTAAGGTTTAAGCACAGACCCTAATCGCGGTGCCTGAATCTGTACTGCAAAGCTTTACCATTGGGTTTATCGTGGTATGATCCGTTTCACTCTAATAAATGGAGTAAGCCCAGGGGGCGGTATTTACCTGAGATGTGCGCATTGCGATGCACAGACCCCTTGAACCTGATCCGGTTGATACCGGCGTAGGAATGGGTCAGACGCAGCACCCTTCCCGCCTTGCCGGGTCTTTTTAAGATATTAAAGAGACCTTCATGAAATACCCTCATTTTTATATTGGCGCTTTTGCGCTCGCTAGCTTGTCGGCCAGTATCGCCATTGGCGCTCCCTTGGATGAAATCACCGTTACCGCCGAACTGCTCGAAAACAATGTTCTTGAGTTGCCCAATAGTGTCACCATCATCGACCAAGCGACCATCGAGCAAAGAAGTGCACAACACCTAGAAGACCTATTAAATTTGGCTCCAAATGTGAACTTTGCTTCTGGTGCTTCACGCGGTCGATTTATCCAAATTAGAGGTATCGGCGAACGCAGTGAATTTCAAGAGCCTATTAATAATTCAGTTGGGGTAGTGGTTGATGGCATTGACCTAACCGGTATTGCGACTGCGGCCAGTACTCTCGATGTTCAGCAAGTCGAAGTCTTGCGCGGACCACAGGGCACCTTGTTTGGCGCAAATGCCCTAGCCGGGTTGATTAATGTTGTATCAAATAAGCCGAGTGACTCTTTATTTACCAAGTTGACCGCTGCGGTTGAAGATTTTGGAGGCCTGGAATTGAGTGGCTTGGTCAGTGGTCCAACATCTGACAATGCTGGCTATCGGCTGGCCGTTAAGCACTATGCGAGCGATGGCTTTAGCGATAATGTTTTCCTTAATCGCCAGGATACCAATAATATCGATGAGACCACCGCGCGGGCTCGATACCTTACACA
>JBLHMH010000008.1:0-36826 GCA_047621785.1 Polaribacter sp.
TGCCTAGAATCGTTGATTGGTATATGGACGGCAAGATCAATATTGATGACTTAATAACTCATACCATGCCATTAGATGAAATAAACACCGCCTTTGATTTGATGCACGAAGGCAAATCTATTCGCTCAGTTGTGTTGTACTAAAGCTTTCTATCAACGATTAAAAGAGAATAAAAATGGAAAAACTTGCGGAGAATAAAATATTCGACGGCCGACAATTGCAATATAAACATAGCTCAGATGTGTTGGGATGTGAGATGCAATTCTCAATTTATTTGCCGCCGCAGGTCGCGCAACAACGAGTACCCGTTTTGTATTGGTTGTCGGGTCTTACCTGCAACGATCAGAACTTTGTCACCAAGGCGGGTGCTCAGCAGTTTGCTAGCCAACACGGAATCGCCATTGTTTGTCCTGACACCAGTCCGCGCGGTGAAGGTGTGCCAGATGACCCTGAGGGCGCGTGGGATTTTGGTTTAGGAGCGGGCTTTTATGTCAACGCAAGCCAATCGCCATGGAGTCAGCACTATCAAATGTATGACTACGTGGTACAAGAACTACCGGCTTTGATTAATCAGAATTTTCAAGTAGATCCGCAAAATACAGCGATATCGGGTCATTCGATGGGCGGTCATGGGGCCCTAACTATCGCCCTGAAAAATCCACAGCAATTTAAATCGGTGTCAGCGTTTTCGCCTATTGTCTCGCCGCTCAATTGTCCCTGGGGCGAAAAAGCATTAGGCTATTATATAGGTCAAAACCGAGTGGATTGGCAGCAATATGATACTTGCCATCTAATAAAGAACGGAGCGCAAAAGATGCCCGTGCTTATTGACCAAGGTTTAGACGATAACTTTTTAGAGTCACAATTGAAAACAGAGCTATTGGTCGCGGCAGCAGAGTCGGTTGATTATCCAATGCAGATTCGTTATCAACCAGGCTATGATCATTCTTACTACTTTATTGCCAGTTTTATCGGTGAGCATATCGAATTTCATGCTCGGGCCATGCAAAGTTAATCCTGCTAGGCGCATGCTGTAGACCATGGGCGGAACCCGTGGCCGGATTAAATGTAGTCTCGCTGATAAAGTTTGGGGTATAGGCATTGCCTGCAAGGGATTTGCTCAGATGGTTATCCTCGGCTGCTTGGCAATACGCTGAGTTGTCGTTTCTATTTTATTATCAGAAGTTCACCAAGAGGTTTTAGTAAAATGAAAAAGGTATTTTTTGTGATTACGGCGATCTGTTCGGCCATGCAATTTTGTTTAGTTCAGGCAGAGGACGCATTCGAATACAGACAAACGCTCGTTAAGGGGCCGATCATCATGTTATCGGGTGCCGGCGGCAATATTGCTGTGCTAAAAGGCGATCAAGGTGTACTGCTTGTCGATGATGGATTTGATAAAAATAGCGCGTCACTCAAAGCGGCTCTTAGCGCCTTGGGTGAAGCCCCGCAATACTTATTGAATACTCACTGGCATGGGGATCACGCCGGTGCTAATGCGACTTTAGGCGATGCTACGATAGTGGCGCATGACAATGTGCGGATACGTTTAATTAAGGGTTCTGAGCGTGCTGAACCTGCGCCCGCAGTCGCCTTGCCAGATGTCACATACAGCGACGGCATGACCATCCATTTTGGTGGCCAAACGGTATCGCTTATGCATTTTCCCAAGACTCATACCGATGGAGACAGCGTAATCTTTTTTGAGCCTGCACATGTAGTGCATATGGGCGACCTTATGTTTGCAGGCTCGTTCCCATATGTTGATACAAGCTCAGGCGGCTCGGTTGCGGGATACATAAAAAGCTTGGCAATGATCATCGAAAAACTCGATGACGATTCTGTGGTGATACCAGGTCACGGGCAAATCACTAATCTTGCAGGCGTTAAAGCGTTTCAGGCAATGATTGTCGAAACCTCAGCCGCCATCTCAAAAATGAAAGCCGAAGGTAAAACTAAAGAGCAAGCTCAAACAGCTGGGTTGGGTAGCAAGTGGAAGGGCTGGGGCGATTTCTTTATTGATGAAGAGCGTTGGATAAATACTCTTTGGGCTGGACTTGAGTAAACCAAAACATAAATCACCTGTTCTGCGTTGTTAGATGAAAGTTCTAATTGCCGGTGGTGGAATTGGTGGTTTGACGGCTGCATTGTGTCTTGAGCGAGCTGGCCATGATGTAGAGCTATTCGAGCAAGCTCAGCAGTTTTCAGAAATTGGCGCTGGCATTCAATGCGGCGCCAATGCCTTAAGGGTGATGGATCACCTGGGACTACTAACACAACTCGAAGCGTTAGCTGTGGAACCCGAGCGAGCCGAGTTTTGCGACCACGCAAGCGCCGAAATTTTATACACCGCAGCTTTTGGCAGAGAGTATCGAACCCGTTACGGTGCGCCATATCTACATATTCTGCGTGCAGATCTAGTCGGGGTGTTGCTAGCCGCATTTCGACAAAGAAAAGCAAACGGGATGCACCTCGGTGCGCAAGTTACCCATTACACCGAGCATGCAGATAGAGTGCAAGTTCACATTGCCGATGGCCGCGTTGTGAATGGAGACTGTTTAATTGCTGCAGACGGAATTCGCTCTAAGATACGCAGTCAATTGGTGGGCGTAATTCAAGCTAGGTTCACTGGCAATGTCGCTTGGCGCGGCGTGTTACCTGCTAATCAATTGCCCGCAAACTTTATGCAAAAGGTGGTTCGCAATTTTGTCGGCCCTAACAAGCACATGGTTATCTACTATCTGCGCCAACAACAATTAGTCAACTTTGTTGGGGTTGTTGAAAACAAAGACTGGCAAGATGATTCCTGGGTTAGGAGTGCGCCATGGGATGAGCTTAAAGCCGACTTCGACGGCTGGCACCCAATGGTACAAGCGGTGATCGACGGCACGCACAAAAGCGAATGCTACCGTTGGGCGCTGTTCGATCATAAGCCGATCAAACGCTGGAGTTCAGATCGTGTGACGCTATTAGGCGATGCCGTACATGCTACATTGCCGTTCATGGCATCTGGTGCTGCAATGGCAATTGAAGACGGACGTATCCTACAGCGTGCTCTCGATCAGGCCGATGATATCAAACAAGGCCTAGCCTTATATCAAGCAAACCGATTTAAACGAACCAAAGAGATACAAAACAGTTCAAGGCAATTAGGCAAGCTTTATCATATCAACAACCGTCTGGCGTTAAAGCTGGCGTTCAAGGTCCTAAGCACCGTTGGTAGACGTAAAGAGCGATTTTTACCGGAATATGATGCCAATACGGTTGAGTTGTTGTAACTATTTGTTTTGCTGTTGTGCCTCACCGGCCAGCCATTTTTCAACAGTTTATCGAAGTCACTAATCTATCATTGTGAGTCACTCAGCGAAGAGTTCCAGAATCTTGCGCTGCTAATGTATTGCCATACCAACACCATAAAAACAGCTCCTATAAGTAGATATGAGATGATTCCATTGTTGTCGCTAAGCCAAACGTAACTTCCTCCCAGTAATAGTAGAATTACAATAGTTATTTGCGCAAAGAAATCCTTCGCTGTGGCTGGATTTGTTTTTGTGAAAAAGTCACCATTGGCGCCACTAGTACGGGCGCGGCGCATAATTAGATGGGACACAAATACCATAATGCCCAATATAATAGCCAAAATCACTGTCCACTGCCCAACCATGCCGGGCGCAAGCGTTTCTATTTGTATGAATTCAAGCAGTCCGATAATAAATGGGTATACCGAATCGGCCGTGGACGGTGTCCAACGAAACCGCATGGCATGACTGGCGTAGGCGACCCAGATCAAGATAATGCCGAATAACGTAGTCGATATTTGCGCCCAACTCACAAAGGCTTGCGCAGTGGCTTGAAACAGGTATTCAGATTCTTGAATGTGTTCCCACAACAGTTCGAGAGCCAGGGCCTGGACAATGCTGAGCAATGTTAGGAGTACGGTAGGGAACTGCTCCTGAGCTCGATTTCGGATTATGTTCATTAAGGATGCCTTGATCTACAAATTTAATTTAACTCAGTCAATTGGGGTAAACGACACAGTAATGCCATTGTACACATATTGGCTATACTTTTTATTTGTAAGGACGCTGGCTAATAATGCAATCAAGCCTTGATAAGTATTGACATAATCTACGCAAATACTTTTCAATAAGTCGCAATCGGGACTGGAACTTGATGTGGATTTTGATAGTCTTATTGGCTACTTAATATGACCTCAAATATTTCAATGAAAGAAGCTGTAATTGTATCCACCGCGCGCACTCCAATTGGTAAAGCCTTTCGAGGTGCATTTAACAATACTAAGTCCCCAACCATGACTGGCCATGCTATCGCGCATGCGGTTAGCCGTTCGGGCGTTGATCCTGCCGAAATCGATGACGTAATCATTGGCTCGGTTCTTAATATTGGCACTGCCGGCGGCAATATTGCGCGTACCGCGAGCTTGGCAGCAGGTTTGCCTATGACGGTCTCTGGTCAAACAATTGACCGACAGTGTTCCTCAGGCTTGATGGCAATTGCCACTGCTGCTAAGCAAATCATCGTCGATGGTATGCAGGTGACTGTGGGGGGTGGGCAAGAGAATATTTCAGCCTGTCAGATGCCGTTCGGTGAAGCAGCCCAGGGCACCATTGATGACAATGTCATTATGCACGCCGAAAATGCCTATATGCCGATGTTGCAAACAGCCGAATTGGTGGCTAAGAAATACAATATTTCTCGTGATGCGCAAGACCAATATGCACTGTCTTCTCAACAACGTACTGCAGCTGCGCAACAGGCCGGCCGTTTTGATGATGAGATCGTGCCAATAACGACCACTAAAGGCGTAATGAATAAAGAAACTAAAGAAGTTAGTTTCGAAGAAGTAACCCTGACTCAGGATGAAGGTAATCGACCGGGGACTACCCTTGAGAGCCTACAGGGATTGAATCCTGTTATCGAAGGAGGCTGCATTACTGCTGGTAACGCTAGCCAATTATCCGATGGTGCTTCAGCGTGTGTATTAATGGAAAGTACACTGGCGGAACGTCGCGGTATTGAGCCGCTTGGCATTTATCGAGGTATGGCTGTTGCTGGTAATGAACCTAGCGAAATGGGCATAGCGCCGATTTATGCGATTCCTAAGTTGCTTAAGATACACGGTCTAAAGATTGACGACATTGGGCTATGGGAATTAAACGAAGCCTTTGCGGTACAAGCGCTTTATTGTCGTGAACATTTAGGCATTGACCCCTCTATTTACAATGTCGATGGCGGCGGTATTTCAGTTGGACATCCTTACGGATTAACCGGTTCACGTTTGGTTGGCCATGCTCTTATTGAAGGCAAGCGTCGTGGTGTTAAGTATGTGGTTGTCACCATGTGTGTTGGCGGCGGCATGGGTGCAGCGGGTCTATTTGAAGTTGCTTGAGGAGTCGACGATTAAATGATTGACCAGAGTATAAAAATAGGGGGTGCGAGCGGCTATTGGGGCGATGCCTCTCGCTCCACTCCTGCGCTGCTTGGCACCGGAGAATTAGACTACATTGTCTATGACTACCTGGCAGAAATCACCATGTCGATCATGGCGCGCGCGCGAGTCAAGAACCCAGATCATGGTTATGCGATAGACTTCGTTAGTGTCGCAATGGCTAAAAACCTTAGCGCTATAGCGGCACAAGGCGTTAAAGTTATTTCCAATGCAGGTGGGGTTAATCCAGTTGCATGCGCAGCGGCTTTGCGAGAAGTCGTGGCAACGCAGGGCTTGAATTTAACCGTAGCCTGCATTACTGGCGATGATCTATTGGCGAATAAAGCCGAGTTGGCTGAAGCGGGCTATACCGAGATGTTCAGTGGAGTTGAATTTCCGCCGGTTGACGATTTGCAAAGTGTCAATGCATACCTAGGTGCTTTCCCGATAGCCAAGGCATTGGCGATGGGCGCCGACATTGTTATAACCGGCCGCAGTGTCGACAGCGCTGTCACGCTTGGGGCATGTATCCATAGTTTTGCATGGCAAGCCGATGAATGGGACAAATTAGCGATGGGCTCGCTGGCTGGGCATATCCTAGAATGCGGCGTACAGGCAACTGGAGGTAATTTTACTGATTGGCAGAGCATTGAAGGGAATATCGAGGATATCGGTTACCCAATCGCCGAAATCAAAGCAGATGGAACATTTATCTGTAGTAAACCTAAAGGCAGTGCTGGCTTGGTCAGCATTGGCACCATAGCCGAGCAATTGGTTTACGAAATTGGTGATCCACAGGCGTATTTGTTACCAGATGTAAGTTGTGATTTCTCACAGGTTTGTTTAACTCAACTAGGCCCGAATCAGGTGCAGGTAGAAGGCGCGACAGGTCGACCGGCAAGCTTAACTTATAAAGTCTGTGCAACCGTTGCCGATGGATTTCGAGGCGGTACATCACTCAGCTTCTACGGCATTGACGCAGATCAAAAAGCACAAGCGTTTGGGGACGCAGTGATTAGGTCGGCGCGCACCAACTTCAAACAGCTCGGTCTCGCCGATTTTAGCGAAACTAGCATCGAGTTGTTAGGTGCCGAAAGTCAGTTCGGTGACTTTAGTGAATTGAATGGCAGTCGTGAAGTTGCAATGAAAATTGCCGTTAAGCATTCTGAAATGATGGGCGTTGGTATCATGTTGAAAGGCATTGCGGGTCTGGGTCTCGCGACACCTCCTGGCCTGTCTGGTTTTCAGGGTGCACGTGCAAAGCCTTCACCGGTGGTTCGTTTATTCTCATTTCTCATCGAAAAAGATAAGCTCGATATCAAAATTGATTTTGATGGCCAAATTTCGAACTTTGAACAACAGGTCACAGCAACGACGGCTGCGCAAGTACAAATAAAACGGCCGAGCGCCCCGCGACCTATCGACCAGCAAGACATGATTCAGGTGCCGCTAATCCAACTTGCTTGGGGCCGCAGTGGTGATAAAGGCAATAAAGCCAATATTGGGATAATTGCTCGCAGGCAAGAGTACTACCCTTACATTGTATCTACATTGACAGAACAATTAGTTGCGCAACGATTCGCGCACTTCATTGAAGTACAAAACGACGATAAAATTGTTCAGACCTATTTATTACCAGGTCTGCACGCGATTAACTTTCTAATCCACGATGTGCTGGGCGGCGGCGGTGTGGCAAGCATTCGTAACGACGCCCAAGGCAAGGGTTACGCACAAATTCTCTTGGCAACACCAATTTCAGTTCCAGCAGGTTTAATTAAGACTGATTAAGGCATCTTAATTAAACTCGTACATCCACTGGCCAAATAGTTCATATATAAGCTAGATAAAAAATGACTGTATTTAATTCGAAAATAAACACTGGCTCAGAGAGCTTTGAGAAGAACCGTTCAGAAATGATCGAGTTGATTGAGCAATTACAAGAGCTCAATGGGCGCGGCGCTCAGATCTCCGGAAAGCGCAAAGCTCGATTCGCTGAACGCGGCCAATTAATGCCGCGAGAACGATTGGCGCAGTTGTTAGACCCTGGCATGCCGTGGTTGGCTATTGGCAATATCGCTGGTTTTCTGTTGGATAATACAGATCCAAATAAATCCATTCCTGGGGGTACGATTATTGCCGGCATCGGTTTTATTGCCGGTGTGCGCTGTGTAGTGGTGGTTGATGACAGCGGTATTATGGCTGGCACCATGACTGAGGCGGGCGGTTATCGAATTATGCGATCACAAGAGATCGCTCTTCAACAAAAGCTGCCGTTTGTGCATCTGGTCGAGAGTGCTGGCGGGGATCTATTAAATTATCGAGTACAGGGTTTCACTGAGGGTGGCACCTTGTTTGGCAACCAAGCTCAATTGAGCAAAGCTGGTATACCGGTTATTTCAATTTTGCACGGGTCATCAACTGCGGGCGGGGCGTATATGCCTGGTCTTAGTGATTATGTTATTGCGATTAAGGGTCGTGGACGAGCCTTTTTGGCCGGGCCACCATTATTGAAGGCAGCCACCGGTGAAATCGCCACCGAAGAAGAATTAGGCGGGGCTGAAATGCATGCCACAGTTTCAGGTTTAGCGGAATACCTCGCTGACAACGACGGTCACGGCATTGTCTTGGCGCGCGAATTACTTAAGCGCCTGCAATGGAATGACAACTGCCAAGCACAGCAGATCAAATCTTATCGTGAACCGATTTACGATCCAGATGAAATAGCGGGGGTGATACCCGTTGATTACCGTATCCCTTATGACATGCGAGAGCTTGCAGCACGCATTGTTGATGGTTCGGATTTTTTAGATTTTAAATCACGTTATGGCGTTTCAACCGTTTGTCTGCAAGCTGAAATATTTGGACACGCCTGTGGCATTATCGGCAACAACGGCCCGATTGATCCGCAGGGTGCTACCAAGGCAGCGCAGTTTATGCAGCTTTGCGAGCAAGCGAATTTACCAGTCATTTTTCTACAAAACACCACTGGTTATATCGTTGGCACTAAGTCTGAGCAAGCTGGAATGATCAAGCACGGATCAAAAATGGTGCAGGCAGTGCGAAATCTAGAAGTACCTAGAATCACCATGATGACTGGCGCTAGTTTTGGCGCTGGCAACTACGGCATGTGTGGGCGAGGTTTTGCCCCTGATTTCTTGTACGCATTCCCAAATTCTAAAACGGGCGTGATGGGTGGTGCACAAGCTGCCAAGACTATGTCGATGGTGGCGCGCGCTAAAGCGCAAGCTCTGGGCAAACAAGCCGATGAAGAAATACTTGCCAAACAAGAACAAGGTTTAACCCATATGTTCGACAGCCAGTCATCTGCATTTTATACCTCGGGTCACCTTATGGATGATGGGTTAATCGACCCGCGCGATACTAGGAACACCTTGGGTTTTCTATTAGAGACGGTTAAACAAGGTCGTAGCCGAATAGTTCGCCCTAATAGCTTCGGCGTCGCCAGGTTTTAAGCAAACCCCCGCTCGATTTTATTCAAACCATCAAACATTTAATAACACTTTATGACAAAGCCACCTGAAACAGTCCTTCCTCCAACTAATGAGCTAATTTTAGAGTCTCAGGGCAGCGTACTCAAAATCACTTTTAACCGACCTGAGTCGCGTAACTCTTTGTCTGCCGAGATGGCTGACGAACTACTGGCAGTATTGCAGGCGGTGCAAGATGACAGATCAATTCGCAGCATTGTTCTACAGGGCAGCGGTGGCGTGTTCTGTGCTGGCGGCGATATAAAGGGCTTTAAGTCCAGCATGCAAGGGACAATGAATCATGCTCAAGTGGCAGCCTCGAACCGGTCCTTTGGAGTGCTGATGACGCAGTTAAATGAACAACCGCAAGCCGTGATCGTGTTAGTTGAAGGCGCCGCTATCGGAGGTGGTTTAGGCTTGGCCTGCGTTGCTGATCTAACTATTGTGACCAAAGATGCACAGTTTCGCTTGAGCGAGACCAGCCTAGGTATTCCTCCAGCCCAAATTGCGCCCTTTGTAACTGAACGGGTTGGCCTGACCCAGGCGCGTAGATTGATGCTGACTGGTGCGCGTTTTAAAGGCGAAGAAGCGGTACGCTTAGGGGTAGCTCATTTAGTCGCCCAAGATGTTACCGATATGCAGCGCTTGTGTGAACAGAACTTATCTTATATCGACCAATGTGCGCCAGGCGCTAATGCCACGACCAAGGCGATTGTTTTCGAAAGTTTACGCAAGCCTCGATCAGAAGCGCTCGACTTTGCCGCTAAAGGCTTTGCCGATTGTATGTTGAGCGATGAAGGTCGTGAAGGTGTGGCTGCATTCGTTGAGAAGCGCAGTCCCGTTTGGTCAAAACACTAAGGAATAAAATGAACCACACATTCACTAGTATCCTAATAGCAAATCGCGGCGAAATTGCCTGTCGTATTATACGCTCGGCTAAGTCCTTGGGTTACCACACGGTAGCCGTATACTCGGATGCCGACGCTAATTCGCTGCATACTCAGATGGCAGACGATGCAGTCTATATAGGCGCCAGTCCTGTTCAGCAATCTTATTTAAGAGCAGACCAAATAATTAAAGCCGCCAAGACGAGTGGCGCTCAAGCAGTGCATCCTGGCTATGGGTTTTTAAGTGAGAATGCAGAGTTTGCAGAAGCCTGTCAGGCAGCCGGCCTAGTCTTTATTGGCCCCAGCGCACTAGCCATTCGAGTAATGGGTAACAAGGCTGAGGCTAAGCGTCGAATGTTTGCCGCCGGTGTACCTTGTGTGCCGGGCTATGAAGGAGAGAGTCAGGAACAAGAAGTATTGATTGCCGAGGCTCAAAAAATAGGCGCGCCGTTAATGGTTAAAGCCGCGGCCGGAGGCGGAGGGCGAGGGATGCGATTAGTAACTAATCTAGCGGACTTGCCGAACGCTATTTTATTAGCTCGTTCCGAAGCTCAAAATGCCTTTGGGTCCTCTGAGCTGATATTAGAAAAAGCCATTATTGGGCCGAGGCATGTTGAAGTTCAAGTTTTTGCGGATAGGCAAGGCAATACGATTCATTTAGGCGAACGTGACTGTTCGGTACAGCGCCGGCACCAGAAAGTGGTCGAGGAAGCGCCATGCCCAGTCATGACAGAAAGCTTACGTGCACAAATGGGTAAAGCCGCCGTCGCCGCAGCCAAAAGTATCAACTATGAAGGCGCTGGCACCGTAGAATTTTTGTTGGACGCACAGCAGCAGTTCTATTTTTTAGAAATGAACACCCGCTTGCAGGTTGAACATCCTGTAACTGAGCTGATTACAGGTTTGGATTTAGTCGAGTTACAAATACAAGTAGCTCAAGGTCGTCCCTTGGGGCTGACCCAAGACGATGTTAATTTGACTGGTCACGCTATTGAAGTGCGGCTTTATTCTGAGGACCCGGCGCAGGATTTTCTGCCGAGTTCTGGTTTGATTGAGTCTTGGATTCCTGCAGCTGGCGAAGGAGTGCGTATCGACCATGGGATTCGGTCTGGGCAAGAAGTTTCGCCGTATTACGATTCTATGGTAGCAAAGGTAATTGCCCATGGGCCAGATCGTGAAGTCGCGCGAATGCGGCTGATCAGGGCGCTAAAAGATACCGTTTTTAACGGCCTTAAAAACAATAAAACATTTTTGATTAATTGCCTCGAGAAATCGGCTTTTATTGAAGGGTCTGCAACGACCGCGTTTATTCAACAACACTTCTCTGAACAGGAGATGGCTGAACCGGTGGCCAGCTTTGAACAGGCAGCGATGGCTGCTGTCTTGAGCTATACGCAGGCCTATCAAAAGGCTATGGCGTCTAGTGTAAAAGTCAGCCCAAATCTACAGAACTGGTCGAGCGCTGGTGCTTTACAGGCTTATTCAGAATATGTATTTGACGAAGTAAATTATCGATTGTGCGTCAGCCCTAGGGGCTCGCACCTTTATGAGGTGACGTCATCTGAAGAGCAGAAGCTTGTGATTGAGATAGAAAATTTGAGTGACACCGCTGCGCGTTTGAAGGTAGATGGTGGTCGGCAGGAGCTTAAGTTCACTATTGAGTACAACACAATAACCATCTTACATAATGGTCGCAGCGTACGGTTTGTTGATCAAATTCAGCAAGCAGGAATAGTAGAAGAGGGCTTTGAGGGTGGCCGTATTGCTGCGCCTATGCATGGACTGGTTCTTGAACTGAAAGTCGCTTGTGGGCAGCGCGTAAGCAAGGGGCAGAGTTTGCTAGTGCTAGAAGCGATGAAGATGCAGCATGAAATTTTGGCGTCGATGGATGGCGAGGTGGTAGATCTATTCGTCGCGACCGGATCACAAGTAAGTACCGATCAGGCTCTATTGGAAATAGCGGAAGTCGATTAGAATTTGGCGTATGCTCTTTCTATTCGAGGAATCGAAGATTCCCGAGCTGAAGGCTCTTTATTTATTAGTCCCGTCCGTGGAACTCACTCTGTGGCCTACAACGGACTTGCTGCCTTTGGCTGTTCAAATACGTTCCTTAGCATTTATGTGTGTAGCGCTTTGCGCTTAGGCGTTTGTCGCTTAAGCCTATTAAATTTTTACTTGGTTATTTTATTATGAATTCTGAAAAACTCGTCATCACTCTGTTCGCCGAGGATCGCCCAGGTATTGTACGACTACTGTCGGACATAATATTGGAGCATAGTGGCAACTGGTTAGAAAGTAGTCTTTCAAGGTTATGCGGACAGTTTGCTGGAATCATTCATGTTGGCGTTAGCGAATCGCAGCGCGCTCAATTGCTTGCGGCTCTAGACGCGTTATCCTCAGATGGACTGAATGTTACGGTTCATTCTGGGGTTAAGGAATTACCCGACAGCAATGCAGAAACTGCAATAGAACTGATCGTCGAAGCGAATGATCGCCCAGGTATTGTTGAGGAAATTTCTTCGGCTTTGGCTGACATCAACGTTAACGTAGAGCAAATGGAAACCTCGTGTGAGAGTGCCTCGATGGCTGGTTATCAAATTTTTATTGCTAGTCTGTGGGTATCTCTACCTGATGGTTGTACTACGGAACATCTAGAGCAAGCATTGGAAGATGTTTCTGATGATCTAATCGTTTCAATCGTTGCTTAAGGCTCTTTTAGTCCTTAAAGCTCCTTAGTCAGAGGCGCCTAGCAGAGCCTCCTAAAAGGAACCCTGCTTTGCTAACGACGAAATTGCCACCAGAAAGCTAGGCCCTGAGCGTTTAATTTGGAATCTAAGCTAACCCAGTGGCGAATTGTGTCTTCGCTAACGGTGGATAGTTCATTTTGGGCACGGCGTACTGCATATTCACGTAACTCATCAAAAAGCCGCTGTTCAAACTTTTCATTTAGCTCGGGCCGTTGATTTAACTCTAAGTCTTGCGCAGGTTCATCGTATTGAAGCTGTTCAGCCGTTTTTTGAGTCAGCATCACAAAGTCATCAATCTGTTCATGTAAGCCAGCAATGTTTTGCGCACTGGGTGCGAGCATGGAGTAGTGGGTGTAATACAAATAGTCAGGCTGATAGCTCATCACTTTATCAATTGATTGATGCAAAGCGTCTGGATTGAATTGCACTGGCGTGGTGGTTGGCATGACGAATGCGTGATCAGGGTCGCGCAAGCTTTGATAGGCGATGCCCAGAGTGTCCCCAGTGAAGATGCTGTTGGTTTGCGCATCGACAATACAGTGATGGTGATTAGCATGACCTGGAGAATCAATGAATTTGAATATTCGGTCGCCCATCGAAATCTCTTCGCCGTCAGTAGGGCTAATGATGCGAGACTCTTCTATTGGCGCGATCTCACCATACAATTTAGCGAACTCGATCTCACCATAGACTGCCGTGGCGCCGGCAACTAGTTTTTCGGGGTCGGCCATATGTCGTGCCCCTTTTGGATGCACGATCAACTGGGCATTTTTACATAGCTTCATCAAGGCACTGGAGCCACCGGCATGATCAAGGTGGATATGGGTCAGAATAATAAGTTCGACATTATCGAAACTCAAACCCAGTTCAGTTAAGGCAGCGTCTACCTGAGGAACTGAATATTGGGTGCCGGTATCAATTATAGCTACCCGGTTTTGTTCTCTAACCAAGTGGATTGAAGCTAATTCGGGCTCGTAGTAAAGAGCATCTACGGTATAAATATTACTGTCACTGACGTATTCTTGCATTTCGCTTAGGTATAAATTTGGTTTGAGGATAGTTATCAAGCCATGAAAATCGTTTAGATTTGACACAACTTGGTTAGTTTTGCTAAAAACATGTAAGGTTTTTAAGCCTATACGGTTCTTATACAGTGTAACATTTAAAGTCAATAATGAACGTCTTAGCAAGACTATCTGAAGGCATAATTAATCTTGTTTTGTATCGTGTTTTTTACAAAGCGTAATATTTTTAACTCAGCTAATTTTATATAGGTAACAATAGATGAAGTCTCAAAAAATTCTCAAGCAATCTCAGAAAACATTAGGTGCCGCTGTTGCATCTTCTATTTTAACTGCCGCGCTAATGGCGGTGCCAACCGTAGCTTCGGCCGGATCTACTGATCGTTGCGCAGATATTGTTAAAGGCGGTAAGAATACTTGCGCCAGCAAACAACTCGGCATTTCATGTCAAGGCAATGCCAAAGAAGACAACATGGTGGGTGCATGGATCAAGGTGCCAGCGGGTACTTGTGGCAACATCGTTACTTTATGTGCTAGCCCCGCCGATGCGACTGAAGCAGTTGACCAAGACAGACTAGCCAAGGCTTGTGACAAAGTAGCCGATCAACAAGAAGGTGTTGCCGGTGGCCGTTTAGTAGACAAGCATGGCGAACACATCGAAAGCTAGTTTCTAGTTAGCCAACCACGTAGTTTTAAACAAAAAAGAGGTGCCTGGTAACCTCTTTTTTGTTGCTGCGTAAATCGAGTGGTTTTTATGTTTACCCAAATAAGGATTTATCAATGAAAAAGAATACACTGAGCACGCTCCCAGAAGCCGACCCAAAAGAATGGGTGTATCTAACAGAAGGCACTTGCGAGCAAATCGTCGGCGCTGCTGTTAAAACAACAGTTGAGTCTAAGTCCTAGACGCAATCCTAATCTTTTACATTGTTTCGTTTTAACTTAGGTTCATTTTAATTTAGCCGCACAGGCATCAGGTAAGAATATGCAATCTGGCTTAGGCCTTAGGCCTGAATTGTTTGATGCAATATTTGAGCAGCGTCCTGCGCTTGGATTTCTTGAAGCGCACTCTGAAAACTATTTTGGAGATTCAATCGCGCGGGCTAAGCTACTAGAGTTGCGAGAGCACTATGATATTTCCCTTCATGGTGTGGGTTTGTCTTTGGGGCGAGCCGATCACCTAAATACAAAGCATCTAAGGGAATTAAAGCACTTGGTTGATGAAATCAATCCGATGCTAGTGTCCGAGCACCTAGCTTGGAGTGCCTATTCACATCGGCACGTGCCAGACCTCCTACCACTGCCGTTGACCGAACAGTCACTAGCAATAATGTGCCAACATGTAGAGCAAATGCAGGATGTGTTGCAGCGTAAAATTTACATCGAGAACCCATCAAACTACCTATTGTTTGATCGATTGCAAATACCCGAGCCCGAGTTTCTAAATGCCTTGGCGACTCGCACCGGTTGTGGCTTGTTGGTGGATCTTAATAATATTTATGTCAGTGCCACAAACCTAAAACGCGATGCAAATGAATATGTAAACCAATTGAATAGCCAATTAATTGGTCAATACCATTTGGCCGGCTATACCAAAATAGATCGCCACGGTGAGGCAATGTTGATCGACACGCACAATCAGACTGTTGATCCGCAAGTCTGGGAATTGTTCGGCAAGGCAGTGCAAAAACATGGCGCAAGACCAACCCTGTTAGAGTGGGACAGTGATTTCCCAGAGCTTGCAGTATTGTTAGTGCAGTGCCAGCGGGCAGAGGAAATACTAGCGTCCAGCGGGGAGAAGCACGCGCCCAGCAAGGCTCACTCAGAATCACTTAATACGCCGTCTAGATACGTGTCTGCAAAACAGGATTCGTTTACCGAGGCGCAACTCGATTCTACCGAACTTAGATTAGTACAAGGCAATTTTTTAGATGGTTTGCTCGGCTTAGATGACAAACTCTCACCCGCAATTGATGCTCATAAGCATCGACTTTGGATATATCAAAACAATGTGTTTGCCGCCACCCGAGAGTACTTAGAGGAAGTTTATCCTGCTCTACTGGGCTTGGTAGGCGATAAGTTTTTCAAGCAGATGGCCCAAGTTTTTGTCCAAAATAACCCGCCGAGTGAGGGTGATGTTTATTTGTTTGGAGAAGATTTTGATTCGGTCATTGTGCAATTTGATGCATTGCAAGAGATGCCTTATCTAGTAGATCTTATGCACTACGAATGGGCGCTGCATACAGCGTACTTTGCTTCCTTGGCAAATTGCATTGATCCAAACAAGACTGAGCAATCGGAGTTATTAAGCATGCCGCTTTGCTTCAATCCAAGCGTGGCAATAATTCATTCAAAGTATCCGATTTATGAAATACACCGACAATCGTTGCCAGGACATTGCGATGAAGTCGCGATTGAGCTTAACCAGAGCCAGGATTCCCTGATAGTCTATAAACAAGAACACGCAGTGGTATCGCGGCTTTTGAATGAAGATGAGGCAATATTTGTTGACGTGTTAGCAAACTCAGAAAATATTTTGCAATCAATTGAACGGATACAGGGGTCTATGTCAGCAGAATCGCTGGCGACCAACTTAGGCTTGATGTTCGAGTTAAAACTACTCATGCCGGCCTAGTTGAACACACCATTAATCACTATTGACACAAAACCAAAACTAAAACTAAAACAGGTACTAAAATGACTAAACTCTACGATACTTTTTGCGCGTTCTGCGCTTCGATAGTAGCGCCGCTGGCAAACTTGGCAGCACGAATTTACATGGGTTATTCAATATTTTTTGTATCAGGTCTGGCCAAATTGGGTGACTTTGAAGAAACCATCGAATTGTTTGAAGAGGACTGGGTGATACCACTAATACCGGCTGAACCAGCCGCCTATTTGGCAACCGCAGGAGAGTTGGTGTTGCCGGTGCTATTAATTCTCGGCATATTTACGCGGATTGGCGCCTTAGGCTTACTGGTCATGACGATCGTTATACAAACGTTTGCGATTCAGGATCCTCAACACTACATCTGGATGTTAGTGCTTGGTTTACTACTAGGCTATGGTGGCAACAAAATTTCAGTCGATTACTTGTTGTTCAAGCGCAAAGTTTAATCGCAAAGTCTAAGCGCAAAGCTTAATCGCGCAGACACATGCCCTATAAAACAGCCGGCGCTAGCTTAATCACCTTTCGTCGGCTTTTTGTCGAAAAAAATTGATATGCTCATACTATGAGTCTTGAGCAAAAATATGTAGGGCGATACGCCCCAAGCCCAACCGGAGATCAACATCTAGGCAATCTGAGAACAGCTATGATCGCCTGGTTGAACGCTCGTTTGCGCGGAGGTACGTTTGTTCTAAGGATGGAAGACATTGATACACCGCGAGTCATAGAAGGCAGCGCTGATCGTATAATCAAAGACCTTAGTTTGTTCGGCTTAGACTGGGACGGGCCTTTGGTTTACCAGTCACAGTGCCTGGATTATTACCAAGACGCTTTCGAACAGTTGCAATCGAAAGATCTAATTTATCCGTGTTTCTGCTCACGTAAAGATATTCGAGCCGCAGCCAGTGCCCCACATCAGTCGACTCTTGTATACCCTGGCACATGCTCTAAATTAACCAAACAGCAAGCGCACGCCAAAGCCCAACATAAGAATCCAGCAATGCGGCTCAGAGTGTCAGACGAGTTGATCGAATTTGATGATGCATGTCTTGGTAGACAATCCCAACGATTGAAGACAGAAGTGGGAGACTTTGTGGTAAAGCGTGCCGATGGTTTGTTTGCCTATCAGTTGGCTGTGGTTGTAGACGATCTACGCCAAGGTGTTACCGATGTTGTGCGTGGTGCTGATCTGATCGATAGCACGGCTCGCCAGATTTATTTAAGCCGCTTACTTAGCGGATCACAACTACAATATTGTCACGCACCGTTAATGCTGGATGCTGCGGGCGTTAGAATGGCTAAGCGACACGATTCACTGTCCGCCGAGCAATGGCGGCAATCTGGTAAATCTACTCAGCAGTTAGTAGGCATGCTGGCTCATAGTCTCGGCTTAACCCCCACTGGCGAAGCAATTTCAATGCATGACTTGCGAAGCTCTCTGGATTTCGAAACCTTTGAACGCAGACTGCGAAGTGTTGCTAATCAATAGTGGCGAGCATGGTATTTCGATTAGCCTAATGCCATGTTAGCTAACATTAGTGACAGTCAATTCAGCGCCATTCTGGCCGGTCTCACCGATCAAAAACCGATGTCTTGCAAGGCTACCCTATGCTCTGGCGGAGATACTCATTCTAGTTATCGCTTGACAGTAACCACCGATCATCATGACGATCAGCTGTTCTTTGCCAAAGTAAATGAGCTCAGTCGCCACAAGGTACTCCAATCCGAATATCAGTCATTGAATATTTTGAATGAACAATACGGCCTTAACTATCCTCAAACTAAGCTAATTGATCATGACGATCAACATAGCTTTTTAATTTTGTCTTATCAGGACTTACGTAGCATGAGTGAGGCAGGGCAAAACTCTGAATTTGGTCACCAGCTAGCCGAGTTAGCGTATGCGCAGCATCAAATTACGTCAGATACCTTTGGCTGGCCGGCAAGCAATTATATTGGTTCGAACAAACAGTTGAATCAAGCAGATTCAAATTGGGTTCAATTTTATGCGACGAACCGTCTATTGCCGCAACTCGAGTCGGCGCAAAAGAATGGACTAAGCCCTAGCTTAGTGGCGCAAGTTTCGAACTTAATAAGGGATCTTTCGAGCTATTTTGTCGACTATGACCCATCGCCATCTCTACTGCACGGGGATCTCTGGTCTGGCAATGTGGGAATAGACGGCAGTACCAATAAGCCGATGTTATTTGATCCAGCACCTTATTTTGGAGATCGTGAATCCGATATAGCCTTTACCGAGCTTTTTAGTGGTTTCCCCCAAGGCTTTTACGATCGATATAAAAAATTAAGTCCCTTACACGAAAACTATCAATTACGCCGCCCAATTTATAATTTGTATCACGCACTCAATCATTTCAATCTATTTGGCAGTGTTTACGTGAGCATGGTTGAGCAGCAATTAGATGAGGTCGCGGGCGTTTAACCATCCACCCTTTATTGCTCATTGTTGTCACTTCATTTGAGAGCGAGACATTAGGAACAAAAAAAGCCGATCACATCGAATCGGCTTTGTTATTGAAAGTGCTGGTGTTGCTTAGCGCTCTACAAAAGCACGTTCGATCACATATTCGCCAATATCAGAGCGGATTGTTTCTCTAAAACCCATATCATCCAGAATAACGCAAAAGTCTTTTAGCATTGACGGACTGCCGCACAACATAAACCGGTCGTCTTCGACACTGATTTCTGGTAACCCTAAGTTCTTCGATAGCTCGCCGCTGGTGAGTGCGTCGGTGAGCCTGCCTCGGGTTTGAAATGCTTCTCGAGTGACGGTTGGGTAATACAGCAGCTTACCTTGCACCATTTCACCAAAAAACTCGTTATTCGGAAGTTCATTAATGATTTGTTGGTAGGCCAGCTCAGAAACCTCGCGAACTCCATGGGTAATGATTACCTTGTCAAACCTTTCATAAACTTGTGGGTCCTTGATCACACTTAAAAAAGGCGCAAGCCCGGTGCCAGTTGCCAGTAGGTACAGATGTTTGCCGGATTTGACGTTATCAACCAACAAGGTGCCAGTTGGCTTTTTACTGGCCAAGATCTTATCCCCAGGTTTGATTTGTTGTAGGCGCGAAGTAAGCGGACCATCGGCTACTTTAATGCTGAAAAACTCCATGTGTTCTTCGTAGTTAGCGCTCGCGATGCTGTAGGCACGCATTAAAGGTTTTCCCTCTACTAGCAAGCCAATCATGATGAATTGCCCGTTTTCAAATCGAAAACCGGGGTCACGGGTGGTGGTAAAGCTAAACAGTGTATCGTTCCAGTGGTGTACCGATAAAACTTCTTCTTCGCGAATATTTGCTGCCATGGTGATCCTTGAAATCAGTATTAAATACAAAAAAAGGTAACTACTTAACCGCAGTTCCCTTAGTTGGAGGCTCCTAGAGTGAAAAGCGGATACGCGCGCAAGATTATAGGGCGTGAGACACTTTGTAAACCAGAGCACGGCTTATTGTTAGAAGTTATTTCTATATAAAGAGGCCGGTTTGTTATAAGTAATAGTCATTAAAAACTGTGTTTTATATAAGCAACTGCTAGATGTTGTCGCGATGTTGTTTTTCAAGTCTAATTTTGATGAAAAGCCCAAATCTTGGTTGGTCTTTGGTCAGTCTATAGTTGTGCGACCCTATCAATTTGAGTAGCATCGCTAGCTATGACAAACAATAACTCCAAGCACGATCAAGCTAGCTTTACTCATTTAAACTCGGTGGGTGAAGTGAACATGGTAGATGTGTCTGACAAAGCAGAGACTGCCCGTATAGCTATCGCACAATCGCGCATTGTTCTGGGTCCGGAGGTTCTGGAAAAAGTGATATCAAACAAAATCGCCAAAGGTGATTTGCTGGCCACGGCTAGAATTGCAGGTATTCAGGCGGCCAAAAAATGTTCAGATTTAATTCCATTGTGTCATCCGCTTCCTCTGACCAAGGTCAGCATAGATATTAAACAGTTCAGTGAAGCCCATGAGCCAGAGAATAAGGTTGGTTTAGAAATTACCGCGCTGTGTAAGACCAGTGGTAAAACGGGAGTTGAGATGGAAGCTCTGACTGCGGCGTCAGTCGCGGCGTTGACTATTTATGATATGTGCAAGGCCTTAGATAAAGGGATGGTTATCGAAAACATTCAATTACTTGAAAAGCAAGGTGGTAAGTCTGGGCATTGGATTCGCGATGGAGTAAGCAAACATGATTAAATTATTGTTCTTCGCCCAGTTGGCTGACCAGGCCGGCAAAGAGGTTCACAACCTCGAATTTGAAGAAGGCATCAGCAGTCGCGAAGTAGTAAATCGTATAGAATCGAGCATGCCTAAAGAGCTGATTGACAGCCTGCGGTTTGACACAGTTATGCTTTCGGTCAATCAGCTTATGGCCGACTGGGATCAGGTATTAAGTGATGGCGATGAGGTCGCTTTTCTGCCGCCTTTCTCAGGCGGCTAAAAGAGAGTTGTGAAATCATGTCTGACGTAATTATACAAACTGAAGATTTTGACGTAGCTGCGCAATACGCAGAGCTCTGCCAACGCGCGCCAAGATCCGGTGCGGTGGTGTTCTTTGTTGGCTTAGTTCGCGATTTATACGGCGATGCCTCGGCGGATGAACAAGCCGCCGCGCAGCCTGCTGATGCGATTGACTACCTTGAGTTGACCCACTATGAAGGTATGACCCAAAGGCTTTGTCAGCAGATAGTAGATGAGGCTCGAACGCGCTACCCGTTTGATGCTGCAAGAGTTGTGCATCGAGTAGGAAAATTATATTCCGCCGACCAGATAGTAATGGTGGCTATTGCAAGTCGCCACCGGGATGCTGCATTCAATGCAGCACAGTTTATAATGGACTATCTCAAAACACGTGCCACCCTTTGGAAGAAAGAGGTTGGCTCGCGGGGTGAGCAGTGGATCGGCATCAAAAATAAAGATTCTGCTGCCGCTGATAAGTGGTCGCAATCTGATCAGCAACCATCCGATTAACCAGAGTGCCGCACACTAAGCTGGTGTGCGTTCTCGAGCGTGCTAATTAAAGAGTTGAACATGATTATAAGTAAACAATTTATTCCCTTGAATATCGCGGTACTAACGGTGTCGGATACTCGAACCCAGGCCAACGATACATCAGGTGAATACTTGGCCGAGCAATTACAAGAATTGGGCCATGTGTTGGCTGCCAAAGAGATTGTCATTGATGATATCTACCTTATGCGAGCACGCGTATCGGCTTGGATTGCAGACCCCGATATACACGCGGTTATAAGTACTGGTGGTACTGGTTTTACCGGCAGAGACAGTACCCCTGAAGCTATCAAGCCTTTATTCGACCGACAGATAGATGGTTTTGGTGAACTGTTTCGTCACCTTTCATTCAGCGACATAGGAACATCCACAGTGCAATCTAGAGCAATAGGTGGCATGGCAAACAAAACCGTTATCTTCTGTTTACCAGGTTCCACCGGCGCGTGTCGTACTGGCTGGCAAGGAATCTTGCTAGAACAGCTTGATAGCCGTCATCGGCCGTGTAACTTTGTATCTCATACTGCGGCATTTTTGCCTTGAATTTCGATAGATAATAAGCATTAAGTTATGATGATAACCCTCCAACAAGCGCGCCAAAAGTTTATCCTATCGGTAAGCAAGCAAACGGCGACTGAACAAGTCGCATTGCATCTTGCTTTAGGCAGAGTCGCAGCGGCTGATCAGCATTCGGCAATCGCGGTGCCGCCGAGTGACAATAGTGCAATGGATGGGTTTGCGGTAAACAGCAAAGACCTTGATGATGGCGCTAGTGAATTGACTATTTCCCAGAGAATTCCGGCTGGAGCCTGGCCCGATCCTTTACAAACAGGCACCGCAGCGCGAATTTTCACCGGTGGAGTGATGCCATCCGGTGCCGATGCCGTGGTAATCCAAGAGAACTGCAACTATCGCGATGGCAGCGATCAAGTAACGATTCTCAAGTCAGTTAGCGCCGCTGAAAACGTACGCCCAAAAGGACAGGACATTGCCGTGGGCGCCAAAATAATCGCCGCAGGATCAAAAATGAATGCCGTGCATTTGGGTTTGTTGGCTTCCATTGGTTGTTCGACTGTCAGCGTTTATCGCACTATCACAGTTGCGGTGTTTTCAACGGGCAACGAGTTGATAGAGCCCGGCCAAGCCCTCGAACCAGGCCAAATCTATAACTCCAATCGAACAATGTTACTCGCACTCTGCCATCAGATGGGCTACCAGACGATTGATTGTGGAATAGTTGAGGATACGTTAGAGGCCACCAAGGCAGCGCTTAAACACGCGGCGCAACAAGCAGATATCATCATTAGCAGTGGCGGCGTATCGGTCGGTGAAGAAGATCATATCAAGCCTGCAATCGAGGCCTTGGGGAGCTTACAACACTGGAAGGTCCAGATGAAACCTGGCAAGCCGGTAGTATTAGGTTCAGTTATCGATACACCCATCCTAGGCTTGCCAGGCAACCCTGTATCCAGTTATGTGGTTTTTCAATTACTTGGAATTCCACTTTTAAAAGCACTGCAGGGTGAAGTCGTAGTTGCGCCAATTGCGTTTAAGGTTGTAGCCGGATTTGATAAACGCTTAACAAGTCGAGAAGAGTATATTCGAGTGCGCATTTCATCCAAACATGAAAGTGACTCAGCACAAGAAAACCTTGACTCTGATCAGCCTGTAGCGCAATTGTTCAATAATCAAAGCAGTGGCGTACTCTCCTCGCTAGCCTGGGCCGATGGTTTGGTTCGCCAATCTATTGACCAAATCATAAGTAAGGGTGATACAGTAGATTTCTTGCCCTTGCGTGAGGGGCTATTGTGAAGCCAAATTCAAACAGCCAAAGCTCGGTGATAAACAGTTCTGTGAATACTCCATTAGTAAATGATTCTGCCACATTGATCGATTCGTTTAATCGTCAAATCCGCTATCTGCGCCTTTCGGTTACTGATCGATGTAATCTGCGGTGCACCTATTGTATGGCCGAGGACATGACTTTTTTACCCAAGTCCAAAGTTCTCAGTCTCGAGGAAATGGCGCTCGTGTCTCGTGCTTTTGTTCAGCTGGGCGTTGAAAAAATTCGTTTAACCGGCGGCGAACCACTAGTACGCAATGGTGTATTGGACTTGGTCAAAATCTTGGGTAAGATTGATGGCTTGCGCGAGTTGGTCATGACCACCAACGGTGTTTTATTGGACAAATTTGCTCAGCCATTGGCTGATGCGGGCGTATCTCGCCTGAACATCAGTATTGATAGCTTGCGTGAAGACCGTTTTAAAACCTTAACCCGTTTTGGAAGTTTGACCGAGGTACTGACCGGAATTCAGGCGGCCAAGGCAGCTGGTTTTTCGAAAATCAAATTGAACGCGGTGGTATTAAAGGGCATTAACGACGACGAAATATTAGACCTGACCCAGTATTCTGTTGATAACGGCTTAGATATTTCGTTTATTGAGGAAATGCCCTTGGGTGAAATAAGCAGTCATAAACGTCAAGACACCCAGTTAGAGAGTCTAACCATTCGGCAGCTCTTAGAGACACGTTTCAAGCTGCAAGATTCTGATTTTAGTGATGTTGCTGCCGGCCCTGCACGCTATTTGCAGATTGCAGAATCGAGCACCAAAGTCGGTTTTATTTCTCCGATGAGCAATAACTTTTGCGGCAGTTGTAATCGTGTTCGCGTTACCGCCGAAGGTCTACTATTACTGTGTCTTGGGAATGAGCATTCATTGGATTTACGAGAGATTGTGCGTGCGCACCCAGGTGAGATCGAACAGCTTAAGCTGGCGATTGTTGGTTCTATGGTACGCAAGCCCGAGCGTCATTATTTTGACCCGAACGACATTACAATTACGCGCCACATGAGTGCAACTGGCGGATAAATTTTAGCCACAATTGGGCAGACGCTGATGACTGAAAAATCACAGTCCCCTCAAAGCTTTAATACATAGGAACAAATATGAGTATTTATGACTACCAAGCCACCTCAATCACAGGTAAAGAAGTTAATTTAAGTGATTATCAAGACAGGGTGTTACTCATCGTAAACACCGCGAGTAAGTGCGGTTTCACGCCTCAATTTGAAGGCTTAGAGACGCTACACGAAGAATTGGCAAGCCAAGGCTTAATCATCTTAGGCTTTCCTTGTAATCAATTTGGTGGGCAGGACCCAGGTGAAGATGGTGAGATCGAGGAATTTTGCCAGTTGAACTATGGCGTTTCGTTTCCAATGTTCTCTAAGGTCGATGTGAATGGTAAGGACACTCACCCATTGTTCAAATATTTGAAAAAAGAAGCAAAGGGTTTACTCGGAACCGAGAAGATTAAATGGAACTTCACCAAATTTTTAATCGGCCGTGATGGTCAAGTGGTTAAGCGTTATGGTTCTGCGGATAAGCCTAAAAATATCAAGGCTGACATTCTTGCGCTAATTTAGTGAACAAAGCTTAAGCTGCGCGGGTTTGGCTTTTATTGTTTAAGTCAGACAAGTCTTTCACACCCCCTATAAATAAAACACATGAATAGCATTATCGATATCGCCGCGCTGTTGATCAGCATTTCCGCGTTGTTTGCGTATGTAAATCACCGATTTATCGGCTTGCCAACAACCATTGGGGTGATGATCATAGCGATGCTTACCTCGGTGCTAGTCTATTTGCTTGGATTGCTTGGCTTCGCTGATTTTCATGATCAGGTCAGCGACATACTCAGCGGCATTGATTTTAATAAAACGCTGCTCCATGGGATGTTGAGTTTTCTACTTTTTGCAGGCGCATTACACGTAAATCTCAAGGATTTGCGTAAGCAAAAATGGGTAATACTGAGCTTGGCAACCGTGGGTGTGTGTGTTTCTACGTTTTTGGTGGGCACCGCAACATACTATTTGTTACAACTAGCAGCCGGCGATTTGCCCTATATTTACTGCTTACTCTTCGGGGCATTGATTTCACCAACGGATCCTATTGCGGTCATGGCGACGGTTAAGCGCTTAGGCGTTAGTAAGGATCTCGAGACCACCATTGCTGGCGAATCATTATTCAATGATGGGGTAGGAGTAGTGGTGTTCGTGGTATTGCTTATGTTATTGCAAACACCTGGCGATATTGACGCCGCCCACATTGGCATTATTTTTCTAGAAGAAGCCGTAGGTGGAATCGTGTTTGGACTTGTTCTAGGTGGGATAGGCTATTATCTAATCAACACCATCGACAACTATAAAGTTGAAGTTCTAATTACCTTAGCCTTAGTTATGGGTGGTTACGGGCTTGCTATGTATTTGCATACTTCAGGCCCAATCGCCATTGTGGTTGCCGGCTTGTTAACTGGCAGTGTACTCAGAGAGCACGCAATGTCAGATCGAACTCGGCAGAGTGTCGACGACTTTTGGGAGCTTATCGACGAAATTTTAAACGTGATTTTGTTCGCATTGATCGGCCTTGAAATGTTGATTATTCCATTTGAATTGCGATGGCTCTGGGCCGGCTTGGCGTTAATCCCAATTATTGTGATAGTGCGTCTGATCGCGGTGGGATTACCAGTGCAACTAATTCGATTGAAACGGAATCTAGCGCCTCATTTGGTGAAAATTCTTGCTTGGGGAGGGCTTCGTGGTGGTATCTCAGTCGCGTTGGCGTTGAGCTTACCCGCAGGCGAGCCGAGAGACCTTATTTTATTCCTAACCTATATTATTGTAGTGTTCTCTATAGTTGTGCAGGGATTGACAATTGGGCCTTTTATTAAAAAATTGGCAAAATAGTTTAAAACAGTCTGAAGATTAACCAAGCAACAACGCTAAGCAAGACAACGATAAGCGGCAAAACGAGTAGCAAGGACTTCTTTGCGTTAGCTACCAAATCAGCAGCAGATTCTTGTATGGTCTCAGCGCGGTCTTGCAGTGCATTAGCCCGCTCAAATTGATTTTTCACTAATTCATAGTTGGCGGCTTGTAGGTCCAAGGCTTCCTGTTGTTTTAACAGTTGTTGGTTTTGGCCATCACGAATTTCTTGAAAGACTTCTAAAGTTTTAATATAGATTTCTTCGTTCATGGTGTTTCAAAGGGTTATTGCTCAGATGTAACTTGATGATTTAAGGATAACGACTTGAGGTGTGGTTTAAGGGAACTAGATAAAAAACCTCACCGTTAAACTCGTGCGAGGTCCAATCATCAGGGACGGTTTTGCTACAAAAGTTCTCAGTAGGGTTATTGGTTAAATAGCCATCGCGTTGAAATACGCTAGAAGGATCATTGAGATTCAAGTCGCCGCGACGCGAAAGATTAGGAAGCTATTCGAAATGCATTTCGAGCTCCGCCTGCATTTCAAATTCAGGGAATTTCAAGTCACTGATGTCGGCCAAAGCAGTGCCCACAGCCTGTAAAAGAAAGTAGATGCTTAAGCTAATAACTGCAAAGCGCATTTTATGATTCTGGGTTATTGTGCATAAGTGGTGCAACAAAGCGTGACAATAGACAAGCTGCGAAGCGCAGAATTAATAATCACTGGGTCCGTAAGCGACATGCAAGCATTTAATGATGCCCAGGCAATAAAAAGCCCCGGACATTGCCGAGGCTCGTTACTGATTGCCTAGTCCTACTACATATTCGAGTAGCTTGGGCCACCACCACCTTCAGGCGCAATCCAGGTAATGTTTTGCGATGGATCTTTAATATCGCAAGTTTTACAGTGTATGCAGTTCTGGCCATTAATTTGCAGCGCCGGCTTGCCTTCCGCCTCGCCGACTATTTCGTATACGCCGGCCGGACAGTAGCGTTGCTCGGGTGCGTCGTAATCTTTTAAGTTCACTTCAATGGGAATAGATTTGTCTTTTAACACGAGGTGGCAAAAGATATTTTCTTCATGAAACGTATTTGACAAAAATACTGAAGACGGTTTGTCAAAACTAAGTTTCCCATCCGGTTTTGGGTAGGTCACTTTTTCGCATTCAGAGGCTTTCTTCATCTGCGCATAGTCTGCATGGTTGTCATGCAGGGTAGGCAGAATGCCGCCCAATATTTGATCGATAAAGCTGTAAGTGCCACCAAGCCATGGCCCAAATTTGTGCAAAGCCGGACTGAATGAACGATCTCTTTTTAGTTCCTTGCCTGCCCAAGATTTACCAAAGGCGTCGTCATATTGACTGAGTGTTAGGCCACCCTCACCAGCGGTGGATAAATGTTCGAACAAAGTCTCAGCGGCCACCATGCCAGATTTCATCGCAGTATGAGTACCCTTAATCTTGGCTGGATTGAGTGTGCCCGCATTACAGCCGATCATTAGGCCGCCAGGAAAGCTCATTTTACCCAATGAGTTAAAGCCGCCTTTGCTCAGGGCACGTGCGCCGTAGCCTAAACGTTTGCCGCCTTGCAAGACTTTGTTAAATTGCGAGTGATGTTTCATTCTCTGAAATTCATCAAAAGGACTAATGTGCGGGTTGCTGTAGTTTAAATCGATAATCAGTCCTAAGGTAACCATGTTGTCGTTCAGGTGATATAAGAACCCACCACCGCTGGTGCCTTTGCTTAGAGGCCAGCCTGAACAATGAAATACCATTCCTGGCTCGTGGTTTTCAGGTTTTACTTCCCACAACTCTTTGAAGCCAATGCCGTAATGCTGTTCGTCTGCATCTTGGTTGAGGTCAAATTTTGCGATAAGCTCTTTGCCCAATTGTCCACGAGAGCCTTCGGCAAAAACGGTATATTTGGCGTGCAGTTCCATGCCCGGTTCAAAGCTTGGTTTATGCTTACCGTCAAGGTCAACGCCGTTATTCGGAGTGGCAACTCCTTTTACGCTGCCATCATCGTTATACAATACTTCGGCGCCGGCAAATCCTGGATAGATTTCAATACCCAGACCTTCAGCTTGCTCTCCCAACCAACGTACTACATTGGCAAGGCTGACCACGAAGTTGCCTTTGTTATGCATTGCCGGTGGAATCATGAATCCGGGAAACTTGAACGACCCCTTTTCTTTTAACATGTGCATTTCATCACGCTTAACTGGCGTTTTTAAAGGCGCCCCAAGTTCTTCCCAGTTTGGGAATAACTCATTAATTGCGCGCGGCTCCATCACTGCGCCAGACAAAATATGAGCACCTACTTCAGCGCTCTTTTCCAATAAGCAAATAGACAACTCCTGGCCCTTCTCATCAGCCAGTTGTTTTAATTTAATTGCGGCTGACATGCCAGCTGGGCCACCGCCAACGATGACCACATCGTATTCCATGCTCTCGCGTTGTATTGCTTCGGTCATTTTGATTCTCCGGGATAAATAGGTCTGAATTGTTTAATACAGGTGTTAATTGCTATGCTTGACTGGCGAACTGTTTTGCCAATCTTCTTTTAATAGTTGTCCTGGCCCTAGCGATATGTCTGCGCATCATAGTTTCAGCCAAGTCTGGATCACGTTGCTCTATGGCGTAGGTGATCTGTCGGTGCTCGATCAAAGCATTATTGCTACTGGTACGCGCGGTGTCGCTTTGATAGCGAAACATTTTAATCAAATGGTAGATCTCTTCGAGTAGTGCGTGTTCAATAACTCGGTTTTTGCTGCCGCGAATCAGCATCTCGTGAAATGCATAGTCGCTTTCGGCAGATACAAAGGAGCCTGAGTTTTCTTTCATCTGCTTGCCTTGTGCATCGACCAGGCGATTTAACTCATCGATCTCTTGGGAAGTCATATTGATTGCAGCAAGGGCTGCGGCTTTACTCTCTAGCGCCTCGCGCGCATCGTAAATCTGTAAAATAAAGACAACGCTCAATTCGACTACCCGTGCCCCTTGTTGAGGAATATGGTGAACCAAATTCATCCCTTCAAGTCGCCTTATCGCTTCGCGTAGTGGGCCGCGGCTAACATCGAGTTGTTTAGCCAGTTTGGTTTCACTGAGTTTGCTGCCTTGGGCCATCTCGCCTGTGATAATCGCATCACGCAATGTATTGGTCAGTTCCACCGCCAAGGTGCTAGTAGTGTAGGACATATCCAAAGATTGAATGTCGGGATCGACTCTGTAAGAAGGCTGGCTCATGGGCAAAAGGATAGAGAAATCATAAAAAATGTCAACATTTTTGCGGTTTATTGCGTTTTATTAAGGAGAAACTCAACTTATCACTCATTAATGTCAACAATAATTGATTTATTGTGCGGTTTCTCTTAAGATCACCCCTCACTAGCGCTCACTGAGATATCGAGTGGCCAGCTGGTTTCTTGCAAACAACCGTGTATTCATCCTGGCACCATCGCCGGGCAGGAGTCTTAAATGAAAATAATAGTACCTGTAAAGCGTGTAATAGATGCTTATGTAAGCATTCGCGTGAAGAGCGACGGCTCCGGTGTGGACACCGAAAACGTGAAAATGTCATTAAATCCTTTTTGCGAAATTGCTTTGGAAGAAGCGATTCGGCTTAGAGAAGCGGGCACTGCCACCGAGGTAATCTTAGTCAGCGTTGGTTCATCCGATATTGATACGGTAATTCGCTCTGGTTTGGCCATGGGTGCTGACCGCGCGATTCGTATTGATACTGATAACGATGTTGAGCCTTTAGCCATTGCGAAAATTTTGAAGCACGTTGTAGAGCAAGAAGAAGCAGGTTTGGTAATTACAGGTAAGCAGTCTATCGATGGCGACAACAATCAAACGGGTCAAATGCTGGCTGCGTTATTAGCTTGGCCGCAAGCGACATTTGCTTCAAAAATCACAATTGATGGCGATGCTGCTTCGGTTATTCGTGAAGTAGATGGTGGTTTAGAAACTGTTGAGCTTTCGTTACCAGCCGTAGTCACTACTGACTTACGTTTGAACGAGCCACGCTACCCAACTTTACCAAACATCATGAAGGCCAAGAAAAAGCCTTTAGACGTGATTGCGTTGGCCGATACCGGTGTTGACGCAACTAAGCGTGTGACAATTGTGAATGTGAGCCCACCAGAAGCACGTGCTGCGGGTATCATCGTAGGGTCTGTTGGCGAGTTAGTCGACAAACTTAGAAACGAAGCTAAAGTAATTTAATCGGGGTCTATCATGAGCATATTAGTAATAGCAGAGCATAATAACGCCGAGTTGCACGTTTCAACTCTTAATACCATAACCGCCGCCAGCCAAATTGGTGGTGATGTTCACGTATTAGTTGCCGGTAGTGGCGCTGGTGAAGTAGCGACTCAAGCCGCTGCGGTTAGCGGTGTTGCAAAAGTACTTCACGCCGACGCAGATCACTATAAAGACGCCGTCTCGACGGAACTTTCAGATCTAGTTGTGCGTTTAGCCGCTGACTACGGTCACATAATTGCGGGTTCAACTACTAGTGGTAAGGACTTATTGCCACGCGTAGCAGCACTACTCGATTCTTCGCAGATATCTGAAGTCATTGCGGTGGATTCAGCGGATACTTTCAAACGTCCAATCTACGCTGGTAATGCGATTGCCACTGTACAAAGCAGCGACGCGAAGATCGTGTTAACTATTCGTTCAACTGGCTTTGATGCGGCGGAACTTGGAGGTTCAGCAGAAGTTGTCAGCATAGAAGCGACTGCAGCGAATGGTTCTACTACAGTTACCAATCGTGAGTTAACGGTTTCTGAGCGGCCAGATCTTGGCGCAGCAGACATTGTTGTTTCAGGTGGTCGTGGTGTAGGCAGTGCTGAGAATTTCAAAATAATCGAAAGCTTGGCTGACAAGTTAGGTGCAGCGGTTGGTGCATCTAGAGCAGCGGTTGATGCTGGTTATGTGCCCAACGACTATCAGGTTGGTCAAACTGGTAAAGTGGTCGCGCCTAATCTATACATTGCCGTTGGTATCTCAGGTGCGATTCAGCATTTGGCTGGCATGAAAGACAGTAAAGTTATTGTGGCAATCAACAAAGATGAAGAAGCACCTATTTTTCAGATTGCTGATTACGGCCTAGTCGCCGATTTGTTTGAAGCAGTGCCAGAGTTAGTAGCGGCGCTGTAAGTGAACTGAAGATGGTATACAAAGCCTCAAAGCAGCATTGCTTTGGGGCTTTTTCAGTTTTTAGTTCTCCAATCTAGCGGTCATCTTGGTTATAATCCAAGAATAGGCAATCCTAGCAAAAAAATCGTTTCTGCTTTATTTTGAGTAGGGCACCTGACTCACTAATAAACTACAACAATATGAGGTCACCAATGGCTCGCGAAGTAAGTAAACAACATCTAGATGATTGGAACGAACGGCAAGCCCTTGCTGAAAAAATGATCCCTTTGGTTGGTTCTCTGTATCGAGGGCCAAGCGTTGTGTTACGCGTTTTTGGTCAGAAGATCATGAACGCATCTGCTACTGCAATCGTAAAAGCGCACCGACATGGTCGCTTGATTGTCGGTGAAGAACTGAACATGACCAAGAGCTTTGAGATGTTGCAGATCATAGAGAAAATGGATCTGCGCCCTTGTCGGCTCGATCTTGGCAAGTTGTGCCATGAGTTTCTACTTCAGGACAAGCAGCCTGAGATGCAGAGTTTTCTTGAGACCCGCTTGTCAAAATTATTAGATGAGAGCACCGAAGCAGAGAGAGAATCTCATGATGTAGTGCTGTATGGCTTCGGGCGAATCGGTCGCCTGCTGACGAGGCTTTTGATCGACCGAACGGGTACTGGTGCAAAGCTTCGTTTGAGAGGAGTCGTGGTGCGGGCTAAAGGCAATATAGAGCAAGATATTCTTAAACGTGCGGAGCTACTTCGCCGAGACTCAATTCATGGTGAGTTTGATGGCGCGATTCAGGTTGATGAGAAAAATCGAGTGATCATCGCGAACGGCAATTACATCCAATTTATCTATGCAAACTCCCCGTCGGAGATCGACTACACGCAATATGGCATCAAGGATGCATTAGTAGTCGACAATACCGGAGTATGGAAAGACGAAGCAGGGCTAGGCCAACATACTTCTTGTAAGGGTGTTTCAAAAGCACTGTTAACCGCACCGGCCAGTGGTGATATTAAGAATATTGTGTATGGTATCAATGACGATTTAATTGAAGCCACAGACACCATTTTGTGTGCCGCGTCGTGCACCACCAATGCAATTGTGCCGCCATTGAAAGTAATCAATGATGAGTACGGTATTATTAGTGGCCACGTTGAGACCATTCACTCGTACACCAACGACCAAAACCTAATTGATAATTATCATAGTGCCGAGCGTCGTGGCCGTAGTGCACCCCTAAACATGGTGATTACATCAACTGGGGCGGCTAAGGCGGTCGCAAAAGTACTGCCTGAACTAGCCGGCAAACTGACCGGTAATGCAATTCGGGTGCCGACTCCTAATGTGTCGATGGCCGTTATGAATTTGAATTTGGCTAAGGAAGTAACCGCAGAAGAGCTGAATAAGTTATTCCAAGATATTTCCTATCATTCTCCGCTGCAGGAGCAAATTGGTTTTACCTACTCAACCGAAGTTGTGTCATCTGACATGGTTGGCACCACCCATGCCGGCGTAGTCGACGGTGGAGCCACAATTGCAGAAGGAAATCGCGTGGTCTTATACGTGTGGTATGACAACGAAGCTGGTTACAGCAATCAAGTGGTGCGCATGATGCAAAAAGTGGTTGGCCTATCGCTGGATTCATTGACCGCGGATTAGCTTTTTTCGATCTGTATTACACAGCCAATTATTGGCAAATTCACATCTAAGCAGTTGTTTTGGGGAATGTTTTGAGAGTTCAAAAGTTGGATATTCGAGGGTTGCAGACCCATGTTCAGGAATGGGGCGAGCCAAGTTTGCCAAAGCTATTCATGCTCCATGGTTGGATGGACTGTGGCGCAACTTACAAATACATGATGCCGTATTTATCGCAGCATTATCATGTGATTGCACCTGACTTACGGGGTTTTGGCGAGACCGAACATGATTCAAGCGGATATTGGTTTCCAGACTACATAGCTGATCTAGAGGTACTTTTGGACCACTATTCGCCGACCGGTAAGGTTAATCTAGTTGGGCATAGCATGGGTGGTAATATCGTATTAATGTACGCTGGTATCAGGCCTGAGCGAGTGGCGCGGGTGCTTAGTCTTGAAGGCTTGGGCTTGCCGCCGTCACAGCCCAGTGACGCAGTCGGTAAGTACCAGCAATGGCTGCGTGAAATCTTAAGTAATCAGCCGAGTAAGGTCTATCCCAGCGCGAATATACTCAAGCATTCGATCTATAAAGGTAATCCATCTCTACCGGATCATATTATCGAAGAATTGGCGGATTTGTGGGGTAAGCCAGTTGGCAACGATGGTGCGTATATGCTGAAACATGATCATAAGCACCGTTACACCAACCCAATTCGATACAACATCGACGACGCAACTGAAATATGGAAGTCGGTTATAGCCAAGGTCGGTTTAGTGATGGCTGATTCTTCAATGCTCTATCAAAAATACATGGCTGGTGGGAGACTCGAGGAGGCTAAAGCAGCGCTTAGTATCGCAGACGACAATTATTATTTAGTGGAGAACTCTAATCATATGTTGCATATGGAACAATCAGAACAAACCGCCAAACACGTGCTGCATTTTTTCGCTAGTTAGAATCTACCTGAGAGTCCTAAAGCTTTTTAATTTCTTCAAGCTCAAATTGAACGTCAACTATGCGCGCATCCAAGCGCGCAAGTTCATAGCTGCTATCTGTGAGCGTTTTTGCACGCTCAAACTGTTTCAGAGCAAACTCATAGTTGCCTCGTTGATAGTGGTATTCACCACGCTCTAAATACGACCGCATGTCGTCACCGGTTTCGCCGTAAGCGCGAGATAACAAAAAGCGGAAGTAGGGTTCCTCTGGCGCGTTTGCAATCGCCGAACGCAAAATTGGTATCGCGGTTTTGTTATGTTTGCTGAGCACTAAGGCGTTAGCGTAATAGATATCAACAATAAAGTTGTCCTTAGCCGTTTCACGTTCATACAATTGTTTCAGTAAGGCTAAACCTTGATCTATTTTATTTGCGTATAGTTCATTTTCGGCATTACTCAACTCCACCGTTAAGTGGCTAGGATAATCTTTTAATAGCTTTGCAAATTCAACTCTTGATAAGTCGTGCTCTCCATTCTCAGACAAGGCTAGAGCATAGCCATAACGAGTAGGCAGGCTATTGTCGCCATTGTCTAATAAGTCTTTATAGTGATCACGTGCTTGGTCTTTGTGTCTTGCGAACCCGGAGGTTGCTTTGGCCTGCATAAGTAAGAACTCTGATTGGTCCTGCTTTTCTGCCGCAGGGTAAGCTCGAACCCGCTCAGACGATTCTGCAATTCGGTTTATTGTTAGGGGATGTGAGCGCAAAAATTCAGGAGCACTGGACTTATTAACTCGGCTTTCGTCGAGTAGACGTTTAAAAAATACCGGCATATCGGCAGGATCGAATCCTGCTCGACTTAGTAGCCGAATCCCTAATGAGTCGGCTTCTGACTCAAACGATCGGCTATAACTTAGTTGGCGATCAATGATGCTAGCATTAGCCAGCCCGAAGCCCGCCTGGGCCGCGTCTGAACCACCTGCCGCAGCGGCTGCCAGCAGCGCACCTAATGCAATCCAACTGTCATAACGGGAGTTCTCAAGCTTTCTAGCAATATGCCGCTGGGTTACGTGTGAAATCTCATGAGCTACTACCGAGGCCAATTCGCTTTCACTCTCTGACTTAACCAAAATAGCGGTATGCAACGCAATATGCCCACCTGGAACCGCAAAGGCATTAATGATGTGGTTATCAATTAAGTAAAATTTATACTCCTTACCAGCATCGTCGCTTACCTCGAGCAATCTCTGCCCAAGGTTGTTTATATAGCGAACCAATTCAGGGTCAGAAACATACGGCAGTTGATAACGAGAGCGGCGTATAAACGCCTTACCTAATTTAGCCGCCTCAGGTTCAGACAAAAAATTCGCTGCCTGTGATCCTAGGTCCGGTAATTGGTCAAAATGGTCTGTTTGTGCCAGCACAGACGTGCCTAAGCCAGCCACAGATGCAGCGAGGCCTAATGCCATGACAGCCAATTTAATCAATTTATTGGTATGAGGCTTGAAATTGTTAGTTTGAGTTTGCATATATTTAACGCAAATCGAATCGCGACTACACATCGCTTAGCGTATTGTTGCTCCTTAGTTTGTCTCTATTCAAATAGTGTTTAGTTAATAAGAACGGTTCTGAGCCTATTATGTCACTAACTATTAACATTCGTCTTCACCGGCGAATTCAAATTTCTTGTAAAGCTTGGTCACCCAAAGTCTATGATGAAGGTCTATACTAAAGCACTTATGCATATTCTGGCAGTGCCCAGACAATGTCGTAACAAAAAATTAATATCTATATTAAGATAGCTCAGCATATCAATCAGTTTATGACTCACCCTTTCGACATCAAATTAACCGTAGATACTTGCGGTACTCGCTGTCCTATACCAATATTACGCACCAAAACTGCGCTTAAGCAGCTGCAGGTCGGAGACTGTCTTAAGGTGTTAGCAACCGACCCTGCTGCTAAACCTGATTTTGATGCTATGTTGCGGCATTTACCTCATGAATTAGTCAACTTTGAGCAGCTTGAGCCTGATCAACAGCTTGAGCCTGATCAAGAAAAGCCGCGAACTGTTTATAGTTTTACGATTCGCAAAGGCTAAACCATTATTTATAACCAATAATTAACCATCACCAAACGTTTAATATTATGCATTGTTACGTCTACAAAGGAGAAAAAAGAGATGATCACTATCTTTATTTGAGTGAAGAGATAGCACTTGATCAAAAACCCGACATACCGGATGCGTTGCTTACTTTGCTGGGAGAATTGTCGTTTGTAATCAAATTTGAATTGAGTGCCGACCGCGAACTGCCACAGGCCGAGGCCACGCAGGTTATGCAAGATATATTGGACCAAGGTTATTATCTGCAAATGCCGAAAAAAGACATGCAAGCTGTCGAAGATCTCTTGTTCAACTAATTTTACTTATCTAGATACATTTAACTCACGCTTCCCAACCTCGTCAATGAAAATCAATATTCTGATTACTGGTGGACTTTACGATTCTCAATCAGCCTATGCTGGCTTGCGTTTTAGTCAGGCCGCAATCGCAGCGGGCCACACCATTGAACAAATATTTTTTTATCAGCAAGGGGTATCTGTCGCCACCCAATTATCGGCCCCCTTGGCAGACGAATTTGACGGTTCTGGCGAATGGGTAGCTTTTGCACAATCGCACTCCTTGCCTTTGGTGGTATGTGTGTCAGCAGCTGAACGCCGAGGGGTGCTTGGTGCAGAGCAGCAAGCAGAGCATGCTAAACAAACCAACAATTTACATCCCGCGTTTTCTATTGCTGGTTTAGGTGCACTGCACCAAGCTAGTTTAAGTTCAGATAGAACGGTGACTTTCAAATGACTCAGTTACTTACTGAGTCGTTGCCAACGCAAGCGAAACTACTTTATGTTTTCACTAAGCCAGCCTACTCCAATGCTACTGGCCAAGAAGGCCTAGACGCCGTATTAGTGGGTGCTGCGTTTGAACAAAAAGTGAGCCTGCTATTTTTGTATGACGGGATCTACCAACTCAAAGCAGATCAAGATATGCGAGAAACCGG
>JBLHMH010000009.1:0-36593 GCA_047621785.1 Polaribacter sp.
TAAAAACTTTTGCGGGTTGCCAATTGTGTAACAGAAACCCATAACTAGCTGCACCAAGTACCAAACACACTAAGCCCAACTGCGAGTCCCCAGCTTGCCAGAACCAAAATGACATTGTTACACTAGCGACGATGGTTTGGGCTGCCGCTAATCCGTCCATCCCATCCATAAAATTATACAAATTGGCCAAGCCGATAATACTAACGAAGGTGGCGATAGCACCAAAGCTCGCGAGCCAGACAGCGCTGCTGGCATTAAGTTGAATGGTTGATACATATCCCAATGCTGCGATACTCATGTAAGCAAACAACAATTGAAACACTATACGCTTGCGTGGTGACAAATCGTGCTTATCGTCCCAGCCACTAAGCACCGCCCAAGCCAGCACCAAGATGGTTAGAGCGCCAAATACCTGGTAGCGCTGCGAGACCATGCCCACCGCGATTAGAGCAATTAGCAAGCAAGCGACAATCACAATGCCACCACCTCTTGGCACGCTGCCTTGGTGCATAGACCGATCATTCGGGGTATCTACAATTTGATGTTTGAGCAACACTTTGATCAGTAACTTAGTTGCCCACCAGCTTATAAGCACGACCACCGTAAGTAATACCAACAAAATCAATATAGTCATAGGCACCAAAAGTTCACCCATCACCTTGAATCGAGAGATCTCGTTCAGGCTTAGTCAGAAATGCTTGCGCCTGAAACCCAAAATCTTGAATGGCATCAGCACAACTATAATTTAGATTTTGCGACATACGACTTGCCATTTCTGGACTAAAAGAAAATCGACTAAATGTTGCCAAAACGGTTAAACACAATCTAAATAACCAAAGAGGTATAGACAAAATTCGGCCTTGTTTTCCTAAACCATGAAAAATACGCTCCACCATTGCTCTATAGCTTAGGGTCTCGGCACCAGCTAGATTGTAGCTTTTACCAAAGGTAACTGGTTTATCTAAAATGGAAAGTGCTGCGGCTACTAAATCTTCCGCGTGAATAGGTTGGCGCTTGCCTTGTGCCCGACCAACTAACAACATAAAGCCAAAACGATTTATAAAGCTAGCGATCTGCATAATATTTTGGTCTCGACCATAGCCATAAATCATTGATGGGCGGAGTATCGTCACCTGCATTTTGTGCTTGGCGCAAAACGCGTTGAGTTCGAACTCCGCGGCGGCCAAGAGTTTAACCAACTGCTGCTCAGAGGCATCCTTTGATTGAGTCTTGGACAATACGCTGGTCGAGCTAAATACGACTAGACGACCGACTCCAATTCTCAACAAATGATCTAACTGAGCTGGTAGAAACCAAATTGGCGCACAATGAATTAGGCTCTTGATGCCCGCCATTGCCTGCAGTGTTTCAGCCGTTGGGGATTGTTCGAGGTCCCATACAATATCTGCGCCGACAGACCTAGAAACAGTTTTAAATGCCCGCTGTTCCAACCTCAAGCGCTGACATAGTGGTGCGCCAACAACGCCATTTGCACCGGTGATTAAGATCAAGATTCACCTCTACTAGGCAAAACACCTCTCAATAGAGTCAGGGTGGCTCTCGCTAGAAAACTTAGACCAATGCCGAGCTTCACTAAATAGCGCAATGGCCAAGGGTACCGCTTGGAATAGTGCGTATCAAAAAAACGATTCATTCCTAGGTGCAATGTCCAAAGCACGTTAATTGGCCTAGACGCACTGCTGACTCCCTTAGCGTGCAGGACCGAGGCACCCGATACAAAACCAACCTCTGAACCATGTTGTTCAAAGCGCTTGCACCAATCAAGATCCTCACAGTGCATGAAATAGGCCTGATCTAGTAGGCCAACTTGTTTTAATGCAGTTTTTTTCACCACCATAAAGGCCCCAGAAATAGCTTCTACAACCTGAGTCTTAGTATCCATATTCACATCATCGCCATAATCAAAATTAGTGAACCGTTGATACTTGGGAAATAATTTATGTAATTGCAGCATTCTGACTAAGGCAGACCAAGGAGTTGGAAAGCGTCGTCTGCAGGTAGACTGCAAACTCCCATCTTCGTTTAAAATTCGACAACTCGCGATACCCATAGTCGGTCTTGCCGAAAATGCATTTAATATTAGAGGTAAGGACTGTTCATTAATCTCGCAGTCTGGATTCATCAACACAGCGAAATCTGCCTCTAGAGTTTCGAGGACTTGATTATTAGCGGCGGCGAAGCCGCGATTGTCAGCATTTTCTATCCAATTGAGTCGAGTTTGTCCGCTAAATTCTGCTCGCGCATTCGCAATGCTATTATCACTAGAAGCATTGTCGACTATGCTGATTTGACCACTGCTAAAGGCCAAAGCACTGCGCACAGACCGAATCAGCCAATCGCCAGCATTGTAATTAACAATAATGATATGGGTACTAAACATGTCTATGTTTAACAGGGTTCAATTTAACTCAGCCGGACCACTGACGCCTTTTATGCCATCGACAACCCCTTTGTACATCATTTTAAGGTTCTTCCAACGCGGCGCCTTGAAGGCGCCGAACATGACGGCAATCATTAGTAGGCGTTGAATATCGTTCCATTTCCATAAGCCACTAGCATAACTGCGTTTGTAGAGCGCAATGCTATTCCTGAATATGTAGTAGTAGCGAAATGGCTTATGCTGCGGCACATTACGTAGTCGACCTCGAGCAGTCAGCAGCGAAACCTGGTGAGTTTGCTCGCCCAGTCCATGTTGCATTACCGCACCGCATACTCCAAAGGCTTGATACCCCTTGGACTTGGCTCTTAAAAACCATTCGGTATCGACATGGTCGATAAACAAACCTTCATCCATTAGGCCAATATCATCGATTGCAGAGAGTGCAATTAGACTGCCAGAAGAAATCAAAAAATCGGCTTCAATACATGAATCAGAATCTCGCTCGGCACAATATTGACGACGAAACTTCAGCGCTCCAAACTTTATAAAAAAAGATTCGGTGCCGTTATCTGCATTGAGGTAAGTTGCTCCCACTGCGCTAAGTTTTACAGACTTGCTCGCAAGCTTGGACTTTGCCGCTAGAAGTAAATTAGCCACCATGTCGTCCATTGGCACACTGTCCTGATCTAAGATCAAACAATGATTGAAGCCATGTGTTCGAGCAAACTGAAAACCCAAATTATGCGCGGCACCTAAACCAAGATTATTCGTTTGCTTTAATAACGATGCTGAAAGTGAAGGCTGTTCAATATTGAGAACTCCGAGTAGTTGTTCTATCTCGGCCACATTAACCGATGCATTATCTACCAATAAGGTAGCGGCTACCTGTTTTACCACAGTTCGCAGAGCAACTGCGAGCGCATCTATCTGCGGATTATGGCAAACAATTATCGCAAGAACACGATCGCTCATACCGGGTTCGCTATAGTCGAATTAATCCTAGGCACCACAGTCTAGACACTAGCCTGATCGCTAGGCGCTCTTTTGGAGCCGCTCTCGATGCCATTTTTACTATCTTCGTCGATGCCTACGGTGCGTCGAACATGATAAATTGGCTTGTCCTGACTCTCGTAATAGGTGCGCGTCTGCATCTCACCAATCAGCCCAAACAAAATAAATTGCAAGCCGATAATCACCAGCATAAATGCGAAAATAAGAATTGGCCGATCGCTCAATGGCATATCAAAAAACAATCTAATAATGGCCAAATAAGTCATTATTGCCCCACCAATGCCACCCATCAACAGACCCGGCATGCCGAAAAAATGCAAGGGTCGAGCATGATAACGCAACAAAAATTTAACCGTAATCAAGTCTAGAATCACACGAAAGGTTCTGGATATACCATATTTGGATTCGCCAGCCACACGGGCTCGATGATTCACTTTAACTTCAGCAATACTAGCGCCTATACCACTGGCGACCGCTGGAATAAATCGATGCATTTCACCATATAAAGTAATTCGCTTAGCAACCTCCTTGCGCATGGCTTTCAAAGTACAACCGTAGTCATGCAAACTCACATCAGTGATTTTGGAGATTAAACGATTTGCCAACATCGATGGTAGTTTGCGTGAAAGATAAGTGTCTTGTCGATCAAAGCGCCAACCGCATACCATGTCATAACCCTCAGCGATTTTATCTACCAAGGCTGGTATGTCAGCGGGATCATTTTGCCTATCTGCATCCAGAGTGACTACGATATCGCCCTCTGCATAATCTAGTCCCGCTACCATTGCTGCAGTTTGACCGAAATTACGTCGAAAACTCACCACTTTTATTTGTGGCATCTGCGACCTATATTTATCGAGTACATCTACCCCATCATCGTCACTGCCATCATCGATGAACAGAACTTCATAGGATTTACCCATGCCGTCTAGGCTAGCTTTGAGCTCCTCACATAGAGGCTCCAAATTGGGGGATTCATTTAAGAATGGTATTACGACCGAGACGTCCATCATGCTTACCTATTTGGCAGTATTGTTGTTATGCGGGAATATTAAATGCAATTATAAAGCACTTTCCTTAACCAATTTATATATATAGAGAAATTTACGTGGAATCAAAGCCGATTCATTTTTGTAATTTGATTTATCGGTTTTTGATATAAACACTTTACAGCATTCGTAGTTTATCACTGCCTTTAACACTTACCTGAGGGTAAACGCCTTCGTCACTGATTCGCAGATGCCGGCTATAGTATTTATCGACATAGCCCACAGTTTTCCAACGCTTTTTTAAGATTCCGAGCTCATAAAAATAACGTTCGATATGCGGTGGCGACATATCATCGCCACGACTCACTGATTCGTGATGATAAAGCCTAGCCTCTGGCGTCCAAATAATGTCTAAACCACTTTTTTCCACGCGCAGGCAATAATCGATATCGTTATAGGCCACTTTGAAATATTCAAAATCAAGACCACCCAGGTCCTCGAATACGCGACGCGGAGTGATAAGGCAGGCGGCGGTGACAGCCATCATATTTTGAGTCGCCATACAGCGGTTTTGATAACCTAAGGCATCGCCGTCTTCTAAGCGATGAATATGCCCAGCGGCATTGCCCATGCCGATCGTCACACCGGCATGCTGAATCAAGCCATTACCAAACAACAGCTTAGCACCGACAATCCCAACATTAGGCTGTTTAGCCCATACCATCATCTGCTTTAACCAATCGCCGTGAATTACTTCGATGTCATTGTTAACCATCGCTACATATTCTGAGCTACCCTGGGCGATCGCAAAATTATTGATTGCCGAATAGTTGAATTCACCCGGAAAATCAACCACCTTTACCCGCGGATCATGACTGACCTTAGATAGAAATTCATGGGTTTCAGCTAGCTCACTACCGTTGTCAACGATAATAATTTTGTAATTCGAGTATTCGGTTAATTTCAAGATGCTCTCTATGCAGGGTTTTAGTACTGCTAAACCATCGCGAGTTGGAATAATTAAATCCACCGAGGGCAGATCATTCCAACTGGAATCCGCGCGCAAAACATTATAATTAGCATGTCGCTGCCACGAAATATGTGGCCAATGCGACTTTGAATGGTTTGGCTGTGGCGTCTGTAATTGCTGCTGACTGGCGCTGACAAACAATACATCGGCTACGTGCAGAACATCTGATACGTCTTGAAAGGTTTCAATCGCCAATCGGTATTGGGTTTCACCATCATGTAATTCGGACAAGCGACAATCATCAAGCACACTAGCAGCAAACATAACGCTGGGGCCTAAGTAATCATAACAATGCAAATAGGCTGCACTAGGATTGGGCTTGAAAACCGGTTCCATTGCTTTTTGACCAAGACTCTCATCAAACATATAATCGTGGTCTGTATAAACCAATTTAGGTTTGCCCGAGCTCCTTTTATCTGAACGTCGATTGGCTTTTATTGCCTTTTTAAGCGCTCGCTTGAGCATCAAAATTGCAGGATCTCGAAGCTGTTCTGATTTAGCCAAAGGTATCAGATAATCAGTTTCAGCAAGTACAGACTGATCAGCCATCAAAATCGCATCCGGTGGGACCATCATGTCGGTCAGAGCTTCACGCTGCGACTCATCTTCTATAAGGACTGCAATTTTTATATCGCGGTAAAACCACGCTAAAGTTGGTCCGTGGCGTCGCCACCTCTGCCACCATAGAACATCATTCAAATAACCAATAGCCTCTGCCGGCGGGGCATAAAAGAACAACAACTTGGTCGACAGATCGAAAGGCTTATTGAACTGCATTACAATCATTTTAATCAGCACCGATGGTCTGAAAAAGTCGATCAAGTAGCGAAAACAAATCAGTAGTACACGCGCACGGCCTTCCCACCAAGGCACCTTTGCCAACAGAGTAAATTCAATTGATTCACTAACCGCAGTCATTCTGCCCGCAGGCAAAAAAAACAACATGCGGTTACGCCCAGAATGAAACCCTGTAAGTGATCTCTCTTTGGGCTTACCATCTGCGCCTTCGATAATGATTCTTGGAGTATTTGCCAAGCCGCCCTTTAGGATGAATTCACTTACATACCAACCAGCAACCACATTGACTGGCGAAACATTGAAGTCAAGCAACTGCCAGCCCGACTCAATTCTCTTGGCAAGCTTAATCAAGCTTTTACGGATACTCATTTAGGAAGTCCAGTTTAGGAGATGTTTGATTTGCCAAGCAAAACTCGCAGGCGATTTATAAGACCCCAACTACGTGATTGCGTAATAATATCAACTCGGGATTGCAGGGATGCCGCGTGTTGATGCAAAGCATCAATCTGCCTCAATAATTCTTTAACTTCTGCTGACTTTCCGATTGGCGGCGCATCAAGTTCAGAAGCCTCGACTGCTAAGGGTTTAAGATAACTTGGACCCGGTTCGTACTCAGTAACATCAAAATCAAGCATCTGCTCTAGTTGTAATGAATCTTGGCCTAACAAAATCATGAAGGAATTCGCAAACTCAGCCAAACAACCGGCCTCAAGCACTCCTTGCCATAAACGAGCTTCTTGGTCACCAAGATCAAACGGCGCCATATAGTCTCGTGATCTTATCTTGGCTAGCGCCAGATTACTCTGTGCACGCGCCTGCTCGGTATCATCTGCAATCAGTAGTGTCGGAACTTTATAATCCGGAAATGGATAGCCAAAACGACTAGCTGCAAAACCAGCTTGCAGTATTTGAACTTCCCATTGAGATTTACTATAGGTTCTTATACCCGTTGATTCTGGGTAATCATCAAGTCCGACATAAGGCAGAGCGTAATGGTCTTCACCTGCGCCCATTAAATACTTTAGGCCAGTACGGTTTTCAATCGCAACAAACACCACTCCTTTGGCACTCATGGTCGATTTCGCTAATCCTAACAAGTCCTGCAGAGCTTGCTGATCTGTTGCACGTTCTGAAAAGCGCCCAGCGTACTCAGTCACGCCAACAAATAAAACCAGATCGTAGTGGTTCTGTGGGAACGCCATCTGGTTAAAATTACCAGTACTGATGCTGACGTTATCCAGATCCCGGCAACGCAAGGCTGCTAAGGCTGCGCGACTTGGGCTGCCCTCGACTGAATCGACCTTAAGGCCTGGTTGTTCGCCTAGAAAACGGGAAATCGAACCACAGCCACACCCCAACTCTAAGACATGAGTGACACCGTCTAAATTTAATCCACGCAGTAAATTCGCACGGGTTGAGGACAGGTGGTATTCGGTAGGCCAATCAACGATCTGTGCGTCAAGTTCTGCTGAATCACTGTTCAGATTGCTTGCGGCAGCTAAAATTTTAGCTAATTTTTGTTCAGATTCAACACCGTCTGAATAATTGAACGGGGGTAATTCGGCGCCACGATAGACCCCGTCCTCGCCAAGAATCAAACTATTTAGTTCTGTGAAAGCAGTCATCATTGGATCCTAAGCTAAGCCGATTGGTTTTCGATTAGCATCATGTTGCCATGCAACTCTGCGTAGCCAAAGGCATCGGGCGTTTGACCAATGTGTATGTGAATCATATCGTAGCGTCGATCAACTGCAATATTGTCTTTGTCGTGGTGATCCTGTGCTACGCCTAGCGAGATAAAGTAGTCGCCCGCGAGAAGATTAAGCGTTAGTGAATATTCTATAGACGCTAAATCGCCGCCCTTCTGCGCAGTTGGCATATTCCCAACCAGTCTCGAATTAGTCCCATAAACGGCATTGCCGTCTGCTGTCTTAACCGTAATGCCGTAGATTAAGTCATCGACTTCCTGCTCGAATAGTACTGACATACGAATGCGCAATTTGTCGCCGCGTTTGACAAAGCCATTGCTGGGCTCCCCATTATTTAACAGCTCATAACTACAAATCTTAGCGCGCCCATCGCCCCAACGCGCTTCGTTTGGATTGTAGGTCGGCTTGCTGAGGCAATTATCAACCCTAGGGTCGAAATCAACGGAGTAGTTTTCAGGGTCTATTTCTACTGCTTCGCCTGCTTTGATGTCGGAATCAAACATCAGCTCCAAATAGGCCTGCACTACCTCCTTGGGCGTGCCGGTCATCTTTAATTCGCCGTCATCGAGCATGATAGCGCGATCACAATATTTGATTATGCTGTCAGTTGAATGGGTAACAAACAAGATCGAAACACCGGACTCTTTTAACTCGTCCAAGCGCCTAAAACACTTACGTTGAAACCTCACATCACCCACAGCCAATGCTTCATCGACAATTAAAATATCGGGGTTCATATTAATCGCCACAGCAAACGCCAGACGTACAAACATACCACTAGAATAGGTTTTAACGGGTCGCTGGAGAAAATCTCCTAGACCACAAAAGTCGACTATATCAGGTAACTTTTGATGAAATTCTTCGCGTGACAAGCCCATGATCGAAGCATTTAAACGGGCATTCTCCATGCCTGTAAATTCTGGATTAAAACCGGCCCCAAGTTCCAATAATGCAGAAATTCGACCTTTCGTTTTAACTTCGCCATCGGTCGATTGCAAGATGCCGGTAATTATCTGCAGCAAGGTCGACTTACCAGAGCCATTTTTACCAACAATACCTACCGTTTCACCCTTACGAACTTGAAGATCTATACCCTTGAGCGCCCAAAATTCATTGTAGAACTTTTTGTCGGACGTACTCGATACCAAGCTTTGCCATAGGCGATGAATCGGCTTACGATAGCCTTCGTAACACTTGCTGACGCCGGCGACTTCGATTACAAAGCCATCGGACGACGCTGAATTGTCTTGCACTTCGACAGTCTCTGGATTAGATGACATCGGCAAACCCATCCTGCGTGCGATTGAAAAACCAAGTTCCGATAAACAACATCAGAACCGCAAAAATCGAATAGATGCCGAGTAAATGCCAATCAGGCATTTGACCGAACAACACCACTGCGCGAAATTGCTCTACCACTATGGTCAAAGGATTTAACCAAAGCACATAACTCTTAAGCTGATCGGGTACCGATGCAAACGGGTAAACAATGGGTCCAAGAAATAGCAATATGGTAACGATCACACCCATAAATTGGCTCAGATCTCGAACATAAACGCCTAGCACAGAGATAAACCAAGAGGCGCCTAATAAAAACAGGACAAACGGAAGTAAAACTACTGGCGCTAACAAAATAGTGAGATGTAAGGTACCCCCGCTAAATAAAAACATCGCAATCAAAATCAGCATACCTAATAACATATGCAACAAGGCGTTAGTTAAACTGACCAAACTCAATAATGGCAGCGGGAATACGACTTTTTTGACGTATTGCCGGTTGCCGGTGATTAGCCCTACCGAACCCACCAGCACTTCAGCCAGCATTCCATGCAGCAATAGCCCTGCGAATAAAATGATGCCAAACTCAATATTGTCTTGCCCCGCTACACCCCATTTAACCTTCATTACGATGCCGAACACAAAGGTATAAACCAATAGCATCATGATCGGATAAATAAACGCCCATAAAAAGCCAAGCTGAGAACCGCGATAACGGCTTTCCACTTCACGTTTGAGCATCTGTAGAAACAGATACTTATTATTGATCAAACTAGAAAACATTATTATTTGCCTTATTCGAGCGAATTCGCTGCTAATCCATACCTAAAAACTGATGCTTATTCTTCAACACCATTCTAAGGTATTTGCCATAACCACTTTTGCCGTATTGAGCGGCAGCTTTCTCAAGCTCGTCTTCGCCGATATAACCCTGACGAAAGGCAATTTCTTCTAAGCAAGCAACCTTCAAACCTTGACGGCTTTCAATGGTCTCTATAAACATCGACGCTTGCAGTAAAGATTCATGCGTGCCCATGTCTAGCCATGCTAGGCCGCGACCAAATACTTGCACAGACAAGTCACCCCACTCGAGGTACTGCTTATTCACATCTGTAATTTCGAGTTCGCCTCGCTCTGATGGCTGAATACTTTTTGCTACATCCACCACTCGGTTATCATAAAAATAGAGTCCGGTTACAGCGTAATTCGATTTAGGTTTTTTTGGCTTCTCTTCCAGGCTTAGGGCTTGCCACTTATCGTCGAATTCAACAACGCCATAGCGCTCAGGGTCGTGAACCGGATACGCAAATACAGTCGCGCCTTTTTTCTGGTTGCCCGCTTCCAACAAATTTTTACTTAGATCATGACCGTGGAATACGTTGTCTCCAAGCACCAAGGCACAATCATCTCCGCCGATAAACTCTGAACCTATGATAAAGGCTTGCGCTAATCCATCCGGAGAAGGTTGAACGGCATACGATATATTCATACCCCACTGCGAACCATCCTTCATAAGTTGTTGAAAACGTGGAGTATCTTGCGGCGTAGAGATGATCAATACATCTCTAATCCCGGCCAACATCAACGATGACAAAGGATAGTAGATCATTGGCTTGTCATATACCGGCAACAGCTGCTTTGAAACTGCTTGGGTAACGGGGTGTAGACGCGTACCTGAACCACCCGCTAATACTATGCCTCTCATATAGAACCTCTTTTATTTTTCATTTTAGGTAAAAAACTGACTATGCCATTTTGATTTTTATTACTTCACGTCAATTATTAAGATGATCTGATCGCTAGCTACCTAGACGCCCGCCATCATAGTCACCGGTCACTTTAGCGATCCATTCATCGTTCGCCAAGTACCATTCAATGGTTTTTTGAATTCCGGTTTCGAAGGTTTCTTCAGGGGTCCAGTCGAGTTCCCTAGCAATCTTTTGTGCATCAATCGCATAGCGGCGATCATGCCCAGGTCGGTCTGCGACGAAGGTTATTTGTTGTGCGTAAGGTCTACCATCATCGCGCGGCTTAATTTGATCCAGTATTGAACACATGGTTTGCACTACTTCAATATTAGTTTTCTCATTGTGCCCACCAACGTTATAAACCTCACCGACCTTACCTTGGGTCACAATCCGCCACAAAGCTTTAACGTGGTCGTCAACAAACAGCCAATCGCGAATGTTATCGCCTTTGCCGTAAATTGGTAGGTCCTGTCCTGAAATTGCCTTTTGGATAATTAGCGGTACCAATTTTTCTGGAAACTGAAATGGACCATAATTGTTTGAGCAGTTTGAAATAACAACCGGCAAATTATAGGTTTTATTCCAGGCGCGAACCAAATGATCTGAACTAGCTTTACTTGCTGAATATGGCGAGTTTGGCTTATAGCGCGTTGTCTCAGTGAACAAGCCAGTTTCACCTAGACTGCCATACACTTCATCAGTTGAAATATGGTGGAATTTGAAATTGGCTTTGCGATCGCCCTCTAAGCTTTCATAATATTCGCGCGCAACTTCTAATAAATTGTATGTGCCAACAATATTTGTTTGAATAAACTCGCCAGGCCCATCTATAGAGCGGTCGACATGAGACTCTGCTGCCAAATGCATTATGTAATCAGGCTGATACAACGCAACCAAGCGGCGCATGGCTTCACTGTCGATGATATCTTCTTGATGAAAGTGGTGTCGATCACTCGCGTCTGCACCGCCAAGCGAATGTAAACTGCCGGCATAGGTTAGTTTGTCGACATTCACTACCGTAACGTCGGTTGATTCAATTAAATAACGAACCAATGCAGAACCAATAAAACCTGCACCACCTGTAATAAAAACAGTTGAACTCATTTCTGTTAAACCCTTAATAATATTTTTGTTTGTTTAGAGTGTCGCTTCGACTGGCGAAACATCACTCCGATAATTCATATTCAAAAGCAAAGACGGCACAATTATACGATCTTCATCAAGACTAAGCCGTAATAAATCGAGCAACTCATTGGTTTGCTCCATCGAGGTCATTATCACCAAGTCGAATTTTTCGAATTGTGCCAAGTCTGCAAAAACAGGTAAATCGAAAAACGTAGTCTGGTCTGCGTCTGTTTGAAATACACCAAGCACATCTACATCACATTGCAGGGACCGCATATATGCGATCTCGGTCAAATCCGAAACACCGGCAAATAACACTCGATGATTGGCATTTGCCAAACACTCAGACAAAACATCAGCGTAGACGTCACCAGATTGTCGAAATAAGGCGAGCGACGTAGAGAGAAATTCTCCGGTTAACCGCGCTTTCTCAGCAAAGCCATGGGGCGTCAAATAATATAGATAACGATTGGCCGGTGCGGTCTTCATTTTAATCAAGCCCTTTTTCACACACCTCTTTAAGTACGAATTTGCCAAACCCAATGCCACACCCATCTCTTGAGCCAAGTGCCGCTGACTAATATCATCTTTTGAATCAATGGCTTGCAATAACTCTAATGTGAGCTGGCGTTCTTTATTTGAATTGTTTTGGAGATGAGTGTTCATGCGATGAACACTATAGTTGCGGCTGACTTCAGAGTCAAAATGTTTTACTCATAAAGATCAATATTTAACCTGGCTTACGATCGTAAAGTCGGCGTTCTAAGGCGCCCTTTAAGCGTTCTGAAAAAGGCATGCGTTGTGGAAACCGATTTGGTTCTCCACTAACATCACGCACCCAATCAGGCTCAAAGTAATTGCGGGCTCGAATACTCGCGCCAGGTCGCCAATATCGAGCGCCGCGCATGTAGTAATGGGTGACTTGCGAATGCCGAGTCAGGCCCATATTTAATTGAGGTGAACCACCATGAATAATATTAGCCGACCAAATTACCGCCTGCCCTTTCTTGATAATCCCATACTCAGGAGTAAACCCATGCTCAGTAATTACGTCCTGCAAGCCACTCAAATACTGTGGGTAATATTTTGAGTAAGACGCAAGCTTGAAAAAATCATAGTTCATTTCGTCAAGCATCTGACTACCGGGGTAATAGATCAGCGGCCCCTGATCTGGCCCAATATCTTCTAGTGCAACCCAAACACCGCACATAGAGCCAAACGGTTCAGAATTGAAGTGGATGCTGTCGGCATGTACTGGCTGCTGGGTGCCTTTATAAAAATTAATCGTTTGAAAGGGTCGCGCCTCATTCTTATAAAGAATTTCTAGTACGTCCAACACCTTCTTACTTTGCGCAATTTTTAGTACGTGCTGACTAATATACCAAGCATCTTGAATCCGATTCGCTTCTGCGTGCGGTACATTGACTGGATCTTTTCTATCATCACCAAAGAACGGGACAAGATCTTCTCGCGCACCGTCGAGCACACTCGCATCAATATCTGTATCAATTATCAGATAGCCTTGCTGTAGGAATTGCTGCTTTAAGTTATCGTCCAGCCTGTTCATTTTAGTTTTCTTGCCGACACTTATTCATGGGCGAGATTATGAGCCAGAGCTTGTCGATTTACAATCAACGCGAATTATAAGTGGTTTGCCAATTATGTTACTGCAAATGAACTATTGCTGACTAAGTTCTACCAGAGCTGCTACCGCTTTATCTGCGTACTCCGCTTGTACGAAAATATGATCATGGAAGTACCCAGCAATCACATTTGCACTTATTCCACACTGACCAAGCTTAGTAGAAAACGCCGCGGTTAACCCAACCGCATCAAGACTTGAATGAACCTCCAAAGCAATACATTTAAACACTGTCTGATAGCTCAGAGATCCTTGATCTGCGTTGGCTCTGGAGATAACCAAGGTCAGGCCTTCGGACTCTACTACCATCGCGATAGGCTCTAAGCGGGCATGATCCCCATATACAGCCCCTTTGATCGAAACAAAGACAAACTCCCCTACTATTAATTTAGGGGACATCGAGCTTAGAAGTTTTTGAAGATTATATTCGCCAGTCATTTTAACAATGCTCCTTAATCAAGCATTTAAATCGTTAACAATCTATTGATAAGCCATCGCGCAAGGCTCGTTTTATATCGAGATTAAATTGCTTGGAAATTTTAGCCTCAGGCACAATCGTTGCAAAAGCGTGATAGGCGTCTGCATAGGTCTTAAAATCAACATCAATTCCGGCCGCACTCAAGCGTTGCGCGTACTCCTTATCTTCTGCAAAAAATAGATCTGATTCGCCTACAGGAATAAAGGTCGGTGGTAAGCCAGTGAGATCAGTAGCTGAACTTGGCGCAGCATATTGCAGCATGTCAGGCGATAGTTGTTGCCCAAGATATGCGTCCCAAGCGAAACGATTGTTCTGTCTATTCCAAATATAGGTGTCTGGGTATTGATCGCTCGCTGGCTCAATATTAGTGTGGTCAATCATCGGGAAAATTAACAATTGAAACGCCACTTTAAGATCACTGTGATCGCGAGCGTAGAGGGCTAATCCAGCGGCTAATCCACCGCCAGCGCTTTCGCCAACAATGGCAATTCGCTGAGCATCGACGCCAACATCACTCGCATTAGAAAATAGCCACTTTAGAGCAGCATAGCAATCATTTAAAGCTCCAGGAAATGGAGTCTCCGGCGCAAGCCGATACTCTACGCAAACAATAAATACATCAAGCTCTTCACACCATTCACTCAACCTGACACGCGCGTCTTGCGCTCTTCCAAATATGTAGCCGCCGCCGTGGATGAAAAGTATCCCGGCTTTTTCTGGGGCCGTTGATTCAATACCATAGGTCTGAATCTCAACCTCAATTGCCATCGCCTCATCATAGATAAGCTGAGTCGCAATATTGACGCTTTTACGTTTTGGTTCAGCGGCCAAGCGTTGTTCGCTTATAGCCTGATCCATGGCGCGTGCGCCGGCAAGATCGGTTAGATTATAAGAGGTGCTCCCCGCTAACTCTTGCAACTTATTTATCGCAGACTGTAACTCGGGATTAACTTTCAAAAACTTCAATTTTCGGATGTCCTTGCTTGAATCAAATTTATCAATCAGAGTTGCAAGTATGACTCAAGTATCGGTTGGACTCCATAAACCTAGAAAACTCAGTAGCAACAGCAATCGCTGAGCAAAGACTTAATGTCACTGAAAGAGCGCTACAAAGCCTCATAGCTACTCCCACACAGGCAACTACTTGACCCTCTAATGAGGGTTTTATGAATCTTATATTGACGTATAAGAACTTCGATTATGGGTATTGAGAAGCGCTAACGACGTGAATCCTCGGCTATCTCGGCATAACGAACCACATCTTGTTCATGCGAAACGTCGCGCCAAGGCTCCTTTGATGCTCCAGTGAGCCAATCCTGCATAGCAGGCATTTTCAGCATCGCCTAACAATATCGGTTCGACACTTCGCTCAATGGTAATTGGAGACCTCAGTATACCCCTTTTTTCGTAAACTCATTAAATAGGGCCGTTGATTTTATTGAAGAAATTTTCGTGAAACTGTCAAAAACCGAGTTATGCTGAGGTCTCTCAACATAAATAAGCTCCCGCTGTTTGATTCTAGAAAGAACATTATTGGCCTTTAGATAATAAAATACTGTTGGCTTGATAGTCTCTATTCGTTAATATCAAGCCATTATGCACAATGTCGCGATATTAAGTTATAACAATATAGCCCTATTTGAGTTTGGCTGTGCTACAGAACTGTTTGCTCTACCCCGCCCTGAATTTGAGCATTGGTATAACACTGAGATTATTGCCTTTGACGCAGGTCCATATAGCAGCACCGGCGGAATTAGTATCCGAGCACAACAGATCGATAGTTTAGACGCATACGATACATTGGTAATGCCGTCTTGGCCGATCAATGTCAGCAAAGTAAAAGGCGTATTTGCCGATGAAGTTAAACGATTTCACCGCCAAGGTAAGCGTATCTTAACTTTTTGCTCCGGCGCATTTCTATTGGCGTCGCTCGGCATTCTGGATAAGAGAAAGCCACAACGCATTGAAAGTACGCAAAAAATTTTAGAACACACTACCCACAGGTTAATTACGTCGGTGATGTCCTATATGTGTAAGATGGTCAAATTGGCTGCTCGGCCGGTAGCGCTTCGGCATTAGAATTGGGGCTGGAAGTGTTACGTAAGGATTTTGGCATCGAGGCTGCGAATCATATAGATCGCTCACTATTAGTCTCATCCCATCGTCAGGATGGTCAAACGCAATTTGTAGAAAACGCGATCATCGAATCACCTTCGCAATTTTCAAAAGCGCTCGAATGGGCCAATCAAAACCTGCAACTATCTATCTCTATCAACAGCCTAGCTGAACGGACAAATGTGAGCCGCCGTAGTTTTGACCGAAAATTTCGCGGCCACTTCGACACTACAGCTAAACGGTGGCTAACCGAGCAAAGATTGATTAAAGCGAAAAAATTGCTGGCCAGCGAAGAATCAAATATGGAGCTAATTGCGGCTTTGAAAACGCCATGACAATGCGCCATCACTTTCGTAAAATATTAGCCATGTCGCCCCGCCAATACCGCGATCAACTTAGAAAACACTAACACCATCACTTAGACTGATACCCCTCAATCATTAATTCTGATCTCGGACTTCTGTCGAACTATGCGATATTCTGTATTCAGAAAAACTGATAAGCTTTTCAGCCAAGCTGAAAGCCATCGGCCAAACAGTGATACAGGAAACAACCATCATGCCAGAGACTATGAATATCTCCGTTAAAACTCACTATCGTGCGTGCCATTTGTGTGAAGCAATTTGTGGTCTTGAAATAAAAACTCAGGGCCAAGAGATCCTTTCTATCAGAGGTGATAAAAAAGATCCGTTGAGCAAAGGCTATATTTGCCCAAAAGCAACCGCGATTGCGGACATTCATAACGATCCAGATCGATTACGCAAACCGGTCAAGAAGGTCGGTGATGATTGGCAAGAAATCGATTGGGATGAAGCAATTGAATTAACCGCTACTAAGTTAGTTGAAACTCAGCAAAAGCATGGTGCGAACTCGGTTGGGTTTTATGCTGGCAATCCGGGCGTTCACAATTATGGCAATATTACCCACGGCACCTTGCTTAGGCGGGCGGTCAAGACTCGAAATCACTTCTCTGCCACGTCCCTAGACCAACTGCCACACCAACTTGCGGCCTTACAAATGTTTGGTCACCAGTTCCTGCTGCCAATACCCGACATCGACAATACGCAATTAATGGTGATTATGGGTGGCAACCCCATGGCCTCTAACGGCAGCATCATGACGGTTCCCAATGCACCTAAACGTCTAAAAGCAATTCAGCAAAGGGGCGGACGTTTTGTTGTGATTGACCCACGGCGTAGTGAAACAGCGGAAATCGCCGATCAGCACCATTTTATTCGACCTGGTAAAGATGCATTTTTATTGATGGCGATGATCAACTTACTGTTCTCCGAGAACTGGGTCAGAACCGGCCATCTGAGTAAATTATTGGATGGTTTAGCAGCAGTAGAACAGGCAGCTAAGCCATTCAGTCTGGGACTTGCAGCGTCTCAGACTGGAATATCGGCAGAAGACATTCACCAGTTAACCAAAGAATTAGCCACCACCAAGAAAGCCGTTTTATACGGTCGCATGGGGGTCTCAGTTCAAGAGTTTGGCGGTATCTGCCAGTGGGCTATTCAAGTAATCAATGTTTTGATCGGTGCTACCGACGTGGTCGGCGGCGCTTTACTAACCTCTCCTGCATTTGCATACGTGCGCAAAGGAACTCCAGCCGGTGGACATTTTGATGTCTATCGCTCGCGGGTTAGTGACCTACCGGAATTTGCCGGAGAACTCCCGGCAGTTACCCTCGCTGAAGAAATTCTTACCGAAGGAGAAGACCAAATTCGTGCGATGGTAACCATCGCAGGTAATCCGGTTATCTCCAACACTAATGCAAGTCACCTAGATAAAGCTTTTGCATCTTTAGATTTCTACGTTGCTGTCGACTTTTACATCAATGCAACAACCGCCCACGCGGATGTTATTTTACCCCCGCCTAGCCCACTAGAACACGACCATTATGACATCGCCTTTCATCGTTTGGCGGTACATAACACAGCTCGCTACAATCCCGCTATCTTCGATCGAGCTGAAGGCGCGTTGCATGATTGGGAAATTTTCAATGCCTTATCAGCGAAGGTTTCGGCACTCAAAAATAAAGAGTTCAGACCGATGCCAGCGCCCGATCTGGTGGTGGCAGCGGGTATCGAAGCAGATTTCTATGGTCCAGAGCAGAATCCAGAAGTGGCACTCACTATGGAAAAAATTAAAGCGGCTCCGCACGGGATAGACCTAGGTCCACTAGTGCCAAGCTTAGATCAGCGTTTGGCAACACAGAACGGTTTGATCAACCTAGCACCTAAAATCTACATTGATGACTTGTCCCGCCTTGAAGCAGCTGAATCGGAATACAATCCTGGCGATCTATTGCTGATTGGTCGCCGGCATGTGCGTAGCAATAATTCTTGGATGCACAACTATCATCGCTTAGTCAAAGGCAAACCGCGCTGGCAGTTAATGATGCACCCGCAGGATATGCAAGCCCGAGGCTTAAAAGATGAAGCACAGGTCACTATTGAGTCTAGGGTCGGCGCAGTAACAACCACGGTACTTTCCACCGACGAAGTAATGCCAGGCGTGGTAAGCCTTCCGCATGGCTGGGGACACAACCGCAAAGGAGTCAAAATGGCAATTGCCACACAACAGCAAGGGGTTAATTGCAACGAACTTACTGATGATAAATTTATCGATAAGATGAGTGGCAATGCCGCATTAAATGGTGTTCCAGTGACAGTAAAAGCGGCGTAGTCAATCACCCGGAGCGCCTAAGTTCATTGCTGACTGAAATGGGTTGCGCGTTTTGCTATCGCAATTGCTAAGAGTGGCTTAGAATACCCGTCACAGTAATACTATCTGCCCTCACACCAGCGCATACAGCACTTATTCAAGCTATGTTAAATGATATTTTCAGTAATGACTGGCAAAGCGAAGATCCGAAAAAACGACTTCAAGCGCTTGCCAAATTAAAATCTAAAAACGGCGACAATCAGGAGGTCCTAAGCAAGCTTGTTGCTGAAGACCCTGATTTTGATGTTCGCGCCGCAGCCATACTCAAAATGAATCATGCTTATTTGGTTCATCAGATTAGTCTGTCGCATACAGATGAGTCGACCAGAGCAGAGGCCTACTCTCGGCTGCACGCATTGCTTGGTCCAAAGAGCGAACTCACCGAGGAAAGTTTCAGAGCACTATTGGTAGAACACCCAAGCATCGGCCCAGTAATTCTCAAGTTTTCACCGATCTCTATAATGCGTACAGAGCTCTTAGATAAATTATCATTGGATGAGCAATGCAAGCTCATCGGCGACATTGAATACAGTGAAACCCGGCAGACTATTGCGGACAAGCTTGAGTCTACTGAACATCTTGAGCTTGCTCGAAAATTACTCCGCGGCAAAGATAAAAACGCTGAAAAAATCATCAAGGCGAAACTGGATGTATTGCATGCGCAGCAAAAAGCAGATCAAGACAACCGAGTTGCCGCGCAAGAGATATGTGAAAAAGTCGAACACCTAGCCGAGCACCAATGGCAAACCGATGACAAAACAAAATACGCAGTATGGTGTCAACGCTGGAAGGCTCTTGAAGCTCCTGCCGATGAAGATTTAAACAGGCGCTTCGAAACTGCTAGCGCCGATGTCGACGAAAAAATTCGGCAGCAATCCGTTGTGCTAGCATCTTTTGAGGGCGAAGCACAGCTCGCACAAAACCTGCACGATATCTGCCTGCAAACCGCCCCGCTGTCTTTGCAAGAACTGGCCAATGAAAAGCTCTCAATTATCACCAAGCTTAACCATGCTCTCAAAGAATGGGCTCGCCTAACACGAATTTCCACTCCAACGGCTGAGGTCAGTGAACAATTTTTGGCAGCTGAGCGTGCCCTGCTATCAGCTATCGAATTTCTTAATTGCGAACAATTCAATGTACTAATTGAGGATGCGTCGCAAGCTTCACCAGCTAGTGTGAAATTAATGGCCAAGGTCATTGATGCGACCAGCTGGCCAATACTATACGGTGAACTGACGGCGCTTGTGGAAGCTGATGCAAGGTTAACTGAGCTTACTGAACAACAGGCAGCCAGCAAGCAGCAAAACGCCGACAAATTAGATAAACTGCATAAAAGAATTCACCGCTTATTAGGCACCAATAAACGAGGCGATTTAGAAGTCGCCAAGCGCGAATTGACAGCCGCTCAAAAGGCCGCTCTGAAATTTAGCGGCAAAGATAAAACGGCTCTGGATGAGCGCCTAGAGCAAGCAAGCGAAGCAGTTCAAAAAATGAGTGACTGGAAGGACTTTGTCACAGCGCCAAAATATTTGGAGCTATGTGAAGCCATGGAAGCGCTTGTCGATAAAAAAGCACATGCAGATAAACTATCAGCGGATATTGCTGAACTTCAAAAAGCTTGGAAAGCACTGGGCCACGCCGAATGTGCAGACCAGTATTGGGAGCGATTTAAAACAGCCGGCGATAAAGCCTATGAACCTTGTGCAGTGTTCTTTAAACAGCGCCGAGAATTACGCAGCAAAAATTTACAAACGCGAGAACCGATAGTCCAGAAAATGCGCGAGCTATTGGAAACGACTGACTGGGATGGATCGCCTGACTACAAAGCAGTTGAAGCTCAGTTGCAATCGATCCATAGCGCTTGGCAAAAGATAAAGGACGTTGAACGTGGGCCGGGCCAAAAACAGTGGAAACGGCTATCAAAACTCAAAGCTAAAGTCTATGAAAAACTGGATGAGATTTATGATGCAAATATCGAGCTAAAGAACCAAATAATCGCACAAACTCTAGGCATGCTTGAAACCGATGTGAAAGAAGAGTCACTTGCCAAGTTACAGTTATTCCAGAACCGATGGAAACAAGTTGGCGTAACCAGACGTAAGCAAGACCAAGCCGCGTGGGAAAACTTCAAGAAGGCCTCTGATCAAGTGTATGAAAAAATTCAAGGCGTTCGTAATGTTAAACGCGCGGTCGAAGACGACAAAATAAACGCTTATCGTGACATCAGCCGAGCTATACAACAGCTCGCTAAAACTGCAAAAAACCTTGCTGAAGCGGATAGTACATTCGACCAGCTGCAGGCAGATTATCAAGCCCTGCCGCCTTTACCAGTCAACCTTCCGGAGAAGCTGATCAAAGGCGTAGAGTCAGACTTCAGACGCTCGAGCGATGCATTTAACAAAGCACGTGATCGAATTAAAAAGTCGGGCCGTGCGAAAATTTTCGATGCCCTTGCTAATAAAGCAACGCTATGTGGCCAGCTAGAAGCTGCGGCTATCAAGGGTGACGCAATTGCGATTGAAGAGCTTCAAGGGGCAATTGAGGACATAGTAATCAGCAATAAAGAGCTTCATACTCGCTTTGAACAACGTTTAGCAGTTGCATTGGAGAAGGGTCGCGCCCAAGCAGGCCAAGATCGCCGTCTATTGTGCATTGATTTAGAAATTCTACTGGGTGCTGATACACCGGCCGAAGATGCGGGCCTGCGTATGAAAATTCAGTTGGAGCGTATGAAAAAGAAAGGCTTTGGCCACGGTCAAGCTCAAACTGCTGATGTATTAAAACAACTCAAAATTGATTGGCATTGTCTTCCTGGTGCCGAGCCTAAATTGCAAGATAAGCTAAATCAAAGATTCAATAAACTCGTTGATTCAAAGTAGATTCAACTCTTATGAAAGCCTTAAAACGCATTGTATTGTTAGTAATAATTCTACTTATTGGATTATGGATGTTCGCTATATGGAATCTGCATCACGAAGAACATCATTACGTCGTTTTATCAGCAGAGCAACAGAATCAAGCAGCACAATACTTAACAGGCAAGCTAAGCCCAGAACCGACTGACTGGAATTGGAGTAGCTACACACCAGAGCCTGGTGTAAATCTGCGAACTGGCATGGTCGACGCGGACAATGCTAAAGGAACAGTTATCGTGGTGCCCGGCTTCACTGCCACCATCGAGATGACGATGCGTGAAATAGCCCAAATAAATGCGGCCGGTTATCGAGTAGCATCAATCGAATACAGAGGCCAAGGCGAATCTTGGAGACCCTTAGCCAATCCTGAAAAAGGTTATGTGCAAAGCTACGAACAACTGGGTGCTGAATTAGCAGTCTTCGCCAAGCAAGTACGTATAGCAGGCAAACCACTGTTCTTTTATTCGATTTCAAAAGGTGCACACATCACCATGCGTATGGCAACAGAACAAGACTTAGACGTCAGTGCCTATGCATTAATTGTGCCGATGATAAAGATTAATACAGGCAGCTTAAACTATGAGATGACTCATGTTTTCTCAGCTCTGTTTAGCAAGTTAGGTCTCGGCGCCATGTATGCACCTGGTCAAACCAATCGCTTCGGCAACGGCTTCCAGCTAGGCATGCCGATACCCTGCAATGCCAATCCCGACACAGCACAAACTCAAGATGCACTATTCGCCCAGCGTAAATTGTTACGTGCCAGCGGAGCAACCATGCAGTGGCTTTATGAGACGACTTCCTCTACTGAGCATTTGCTTAAATCGGAAAATATCGCAAAGATCACCCAACCAGTAATGATGGTTACGGCAGGCATTGATGCCTTAGTCGACACCAATGTTGCACAGGGATTTTGCAGTTCTTTAAGGGAATGCGAACTGACTCACGTTGAACAAGCTCGGCACTGTATCACTAGAGAAAATTTTGTTTTATACGATGGTTTAGTTACTCAGGCTATAGAACACTTTAATCTGCATCGATAAGCCAATAAATATTAAGCTAGTTAGATAAAATCCTCTGTCGGCGCGGGGCAATTAATAGTATCGAAAAGTTGCCCAATTAGTCCGGATATCCTAATGAAGCTCACTATAATTAAAGGCTTCGAATCCAGAAGATCTAAGTTCGTTGCGCTTTCCCGCAACGTCTCCAACTCGATTTAATTGCATCGTCTCGCTTGGAATTTGAATGACCGCATCAAACTGATTGATCGCCAAAGGGGCTTCTGGAGTAACAGGAGCCGAAGGCGCAACGGGGGCAAGAGGCGCCTCAATGCAGCCGAGAATCCAATCCAAATGGATTGGCAAGCAACCATTTTACATTCATGCTGGATCATCAGCCAAGTTAAGCGCAACAATGGAAAAGTGCTTCTTTACTCGCCTAGACGCGTCACAATCAAAGGTGATCTGGTATACGCAAATAAGAGGTGAGCTTGCTGAAGGCGGCGATTTCTTGGGTATTGTTTCTGGTAGAGATGTAGTCATCGCAGACTCCACGATTAGCGGGGCGGGTGACTTGAAGATTGACGCATCGATTTACGCAAAAAGTCAATTCAAAGTAAAAAACCATCGATCATCGCAAAACGCAACCCTACATCTTTTTGGCAGTGTAAGCGCAATTTCTCTGGGTGCCACCGAACCTCGGTATGCTACTAATATTGTATTTGATCAACGATTGGAAAATATTCGCCCTCCTGGTTTTCCGGTAACTAATCGATACGAGTTAGCCGCGTCCGAGCAAGACTGGAATGAAGATGGCTGGTTAGACACAAAACCGCAAGAAACACCTATTCAGCCTAGGGCCTTGGTTAATCAATAGAAGCGCTGGCAACATTTATATTGCCCATATTTTGCGCTATTAAAGCGTCTTATTGTAATGCTCTACCATCGGTAAGGGCAGGTAAAAGTGATGCAAGAGTTCACGCCATTGTTGGTATTCGGCAGAACCTCTGAAACCGACACTATGATCATCAATAGTCTGCCAATTCACGAGTAAAATATACTGGTCTGTATTCTCAACACAGGGCCGCAATTGATGTGAGATATAGCCGTGCATGGACGCAATAATTGATTGCGCTTGCTCAAAGGCGGCCTCAAAAGCCTTACTCTGCCCAACCTTGATATTTAAAATTGCAACTTCCAGAACCTGAGTTTGGTCATCACAATAAGCAAAACGATCGATGCTTTTGCCGTCACGTTCGACCTTCTCGGTAAACATGGATAATGGCCGCGCCCAAACACCTTTTTGGTCATACAAAGCTTGATAAATAACCAGCTCTTCTTCGCTCTCTGAATGCCGAGCGACATGGATAACTTTGTAATAGTTACCTTTAAAATGCTGATAAAGACCCGGTTTTACTGACATATGACCTCTGGGGTAGACAAAAGTTTGACCGACCTGTTAATAGATTAAAAATCGGCCTGATCGCCTTTACTGCTCAACCAACTCTTACGCGCGGGCACTTGCTTTTTGGCCAGCAACATATTCATCATTTTTGACGTCCCGTCGCCCATACCAATGGTCATTTGAACCAAACGTCGGCTGTCTGCTTGCATTGTTGTTTCACGCAATTGACTGGGGTTCATTTCGCCCAGACCCTTGAAGCGTTGAACGTTTATTTTTGCATTGGCTTTTTCAGATCTTATTTTTGCAATGATTTTGTCATGTTCTTCATCATCCAGAGCGTAGAACACCTGCTTGGCCTGATCGATTCGATACAAGGGTGGCATAGCCACATACAAATGCCCTGCTTCTACCATTGTTCTGAAGTGCTTAAAGAAAAGCGCACACAGCAATGTAGCAATATGCAAACCATCGGAGTCCGCGTCCGCAAGAATACAGATTTTACCGTAGCGCAGACCTTCTATGCTATCAGACCCAGGATCGACCCCTAGTGCCACTGAGATGTCGTGTACCTCTTGCGATGCCAATACCTGAGCGGAATCAACCTCCCAAGTATTAAGAATTTTACCACGTAGCGGCAAAATTGCCTGAGTCTTGCGATCACGTGCTTGTTTGGCTGAGCCACCAGCTGAATCTCCTTCTACCAAAAACAACTCGGTGAGGTCGATATCTTCGCTTGAGCAATCGGCTAACTTACCGGGTAAAGCCGGCCCAGAAGTAATCTTCTTACGGGTGATTTTTTTAGCGGTTCGCAAACGACTCTGAGCGTTTTCGATTGCGACCATTGCGATGCGTTCGCCAATCTCTAGATGTTGATTCAACCACAAAGCAAAGGCATCTTTAACCTTGGTAGAAATAAACAATGAGACTTCACGTGAAGACAGTTTCTCTTTAGTTTGCCCTGTGAACTGAGGATTCTTCATCCGCACAGACAACACGTATTGGCATTGCGCCCAGACGTCTTCGGGTGAAAGTTTAACGCCTTTTGGAAGCAAGTTACGGAAATCACAAAACTCGCGAATTGCTTCTGTCAGTCCTATGCGCAAGCCGTTAACGTGCATTCCGCCTGCGGGCGTTGGGATAAGGTTAACGTAGCTTTCGGTAATCGCTTCTTCCATGTCTTGAGCCCAGGTGACAATCCACTCTACCTCCTCGTCGTCCTCACCTTCTTTACCTTGGAACCCATCCTCAGGAATTCTCTCAATATCCCCCATGGCTCCTAATAAATAGGCTTTTAAGCCATCTTGATAATACCAACTGTCATCATTTTCAGGTTTAGCTTCATCGTTAAAACTAATCGTCAGGCCTGGGCATAGTACCGCTTTAGCACGCAGTAGGCGAGATAGCTTACTAACCTGAACTTTAGATGAATCAAAAAATGAGGCGTCTGGCCAAAAACGAATGGTGGTCCCGGTATTTCTCTGGCCGACCGTACCTATTTCTTCTAAATCATTGATTTTCATCCCATTAGAGAACGACATGTTGTACTCAATACCGTTGCGTTTAACCCACACCTCAAGATTTTTGGAAAGTGCGTTGACCACTGAGATACCCACCCCGTGTAAACCACCTGAAAATCGGTAATTCTTATTTGAAAATTTACCGCCGGCATGTAAACGAGTCATAATGACTTCTACCCCAGACACGCCTTCTTCTGCGTGAATATCAACCGGCATGCCGCGACCATCGTCACTGACCTCAACCGAGCCGTCCTTGTACAGCGTAACTTCTATTTTCTTGCAGTAGCCTGCTATCGCTTCATCAACACTATTATCTACCACCTCTTGAATTAGATGGTTGGGACGTTCGGTAGAAGTGTACATTCCCGGACGTTTACGTACTGGCTCTAATCCAGTCAGAACCTCTATCGCCGAAGAATCGTATTCATTAGCCATGTGAAAAGCGCACTCAGTATGTTTTAAGTAAAGGTGGATTCTAACGTGAAAATGGGCCACGTCCAAAGCTAAAATTTAGCTAAAAAATACTCAGTATCGATACGCTCTAGAACGCCATAAACCGTTAATAAGTGCTAGAATACTGCTCCGATAATCGATTCGAATTAAGCTGCCATGTCAGACCAAGATATTAAACAACTAAATTTTGAACACGCCTACCAAGAACTGGAAACTATCGTCGAAAAAATGGAGCGTGGTGAACAGGATCTGGAGAAATCTCTGGGTGATTTTGAGCGCGGAGTATCGCTAATGAAACATTGCCATGGCCTACTCAAGGACGCCGAGCAAAAAGTCGAAATTTTGGTAAAAGACAATGCAGGACTTTTTAGTACGGAACCCTTTGAGCAAGACTCATAGGAGGTTTCTACGCCGTTTAAGTGAAAAAGTGCGCTTAATACATGACTAATTAGAACTGGCTATAGCTACTACCAAAACCATTAAATTGAACTCATATCTAATAGACTCGCAAGCTCGTGTCGAATCTTTCCTCGATCAAAGCTTATCTGAAAGCGATGCCCCCGGACGTTTACGTGATGCAATGCGCTATTCGACATTGGCGGGTGGCAAGCGCATTAGAGCCCTGTTGGTTTACGCAACTGGTTTTGCGACTAGTGCTCCAATCGAGAAGCTGGATGTTGTTGCCTGCGCATTAGAGTTCATTCATAGCTACTCACTGATTCACGATGACTTACCGTCTATGGACGACGATGATTTGCGCCGCGGGCAAGCCACCAGTCATATCCAGTTTGACGAAGCGACAGCGATTCTTAGCGGTGACGCGTTATTGACCCTAGCGTTCGAACTCATTAATGATTCGGCTTCACCACTAAGCGATACACAATGCCGCATTATAAGTCATAAGCTTGCCAACTGTGCTGGTCAAGTAGGCATGGTGGGCGGCCAAATGTTGGATGTTCTTGCCACCCAGCCAGGTTTAAACATAAGTAATCTGGGCAGAGATGCCTTGGAAGACATTCATCGCAGAAAAACAGGCGCATTGATTAATGCATCGGTGGTCTGTGGTGCTTTTTGCAGCGAAACAGTAAGTAAGAATGATGTCGCTAATCTAAGTAATTACGCTAATAATATTGGCTTAGCCTTTCAAGTAATGGACGATGTACTTGATGTGGAATCCAATACTCAACAACTTGGCAAGCAAGCGGGCGCTGATAATACGCGTGGAAAGTCAACTTATCCGGAACTCTTAGGCTTGAACGCCTCAAAGCAGTTGGCCCAAACTCTTTGTCAAGATGCCATAGATTGCATCGCTAGTATCGGCGATAATACGCAACATCTGGTCGAATTAGCAGCTATAGTCGTTAACCGAACCAACTAGTCGAGTTACTCTTAACTCGACCTTATATTGCCAAAAACCTTATTCTAGAAGAACCATCTGTGACCGATTTAAACGAAAAATACCCGCTGTTAATGGCATTGGATGACCCAAGCGATTTACGCGAGTGCTCAGAAGACCAACTTCAGCAGGTTTGCGATGAGACTCGCCAGTTTTTAATTGATACGGTATCTAAAATTGGTGGGCACTTGGCTGCTGGCTTAGGCGCGGTGGAGATAACAACAGCGTTACACTATGTGTTTAATACGCCAAATGATCGCTTAGTCTGGGACATCGGTCATCAAGCATACCCGCATAAAATACTTACTGGTCGTCGCGACCGACTGCACACTATTCGCCAAACTGATGGTTTGTCGGGTTTTCTAAAACGTGGCGAAAGCGAATATGATACTTTTGGTGCAGGACATTCTAGTACCTCTATCAGCGCAGCCTTGGGAATGGCAGTGGCCGCGGCTCAGTTGAAGATTGACCGCGACGTAGTCGCCATTATTGGTGACGGAGCATTGACCGCAGGGATGGCGTTTGAAGCGCTTAACAATGCGGGCGATATGGACGCCAACATCTTGGTGATTCTGAACGATAACGACATGTCGATCTCGCCGAATGTCGGCGCTTTAAAAAACTACCTCACGCGATTGATGACCGGGCCAACGATGACCTCGGTTCGCAAAGGTACCAAAAAGGCCTTAGAAGGTGTTCCTGAAGTCAGAGATTATGCTCGACGTTGGGAAGAACACATCAAAGGAATGGTCTTGCCAAGTACCTTTTTCGAGGAAATGGGCTTCTATTACGCAGGGCCAATCGACGGTCATGACATTGATACCTTAGTCACAACCCTGAAGAACTTAAAAAAAATTGACGGCCCTCGCTTTCTGCACATCGTCACCAAAAAAGGTAAGGGCTTTAAACCAGCGGAAGGCGCGCCGATTAAATACCACGGCGTTGCACCCTTTGATCCAACCACCGGTGTGATTGGCAAAAAAGTGAAAGTACGCACCTATACTGATGTATTCAGTGATTGGTTGTGCGATATGGCAGCGCAAGATCAAAAACTAATCGGCATCACACCAGCGATGCGTGAAGGTAGCGGTTTGGTACGCTTTTCTGAGGAATATCCAGAACGGTATTTCGACGTGGCAATCGCCGAGCAACATGCCCTCACCTTCGCAGCAGGCATGGCCTGTGACGGTGTAAAACCTGTGGTCGCGATCTATTCAACGTTCTTGCAACGTGCCTACGACCAATTAATTCACGACGTCAGCGTACAAGATCTTGATGTAATGTTGGCTATCGACCGAGCAGGTTTTGTTGGAGCTGACGGCGAAACACACGCTGGAATCTTTGACTACAGCTTCCTTCGCTGTGTACCAAACACCGTGATTTACGCCCCTAGCGACGAGGCCGAGTGCCGTGACATGCTGTATAGCGCATACCAACACAAAGGGCTTACCGCGGTTCGTTATCCGCGGGGGCCTGGAACCGGCGCCAAAGAAAACACTTTGATGACTCTGATCCCTCTGGGTAAAGGCAAATTAGTTCGCCAAGGCCAGCATGTCGCTATTCTGTCGTTTGGCACCCTATTGCCTGCTGCAATTGAAGCCGCCGAAGCCATTAACGCGACCGTCGTGAACATGCGTTTTGTAAAACCGGTCGATGGACAAATAGTGAATGATATTGCAGCTAGTCATGATCTTATCGTGACACTTGAAGAGAATGTCATTGCGGGCGGTGCAGGATCCGCCGTGAATGAATATTTATCCGCCAATCAATTAGCAACACCTACCTTGAATTTAGGCTTACCAGACCGATATATTGACCAAGCTAGTCAACAGCAACAATTAGCGATCTGCGGTCTAGATGCAGATGGAATTATTGAATCCATCACTTCATCTAACTTTTACCAAGCAAACTTTAATGCCCCAGAGAGTTTGGAAAAACAATCGACTTTAGCCTGAAGCCAGCTCGCTTGGCCTGATCTTTAGTAGACAAGCTACTAATAACATATAAATACCCGAGTTAGAGAAGTTGAATGCGACATCTCCAACCATCACCGAAGAAATATCATAGTGAACAAAGCAGAAAACAAAGCAACTTCTGACGGTAAATCTAACCTGAGCTCTGACAACACAATGGAAGACGTACAAGCAAGCCACGACGCTCGAGAAATTCCAATTAACCGAGTAGGGATAAAGGATATTTCGCATCCTATCACGGTACAAAACCGCGATGGCAGCACTTCAGCGAGCATTGCCACCTTTTCGATGTCGGTAAGTTTGCCGCATGACCAGAAAGGTACACACATGTCGCGCTTCATTCAGATGCTGAATGAAACCGAAACAATTGTGTCGGCTAAGAACTTCCACAAGATGCTAAATGAAATGGTGCAACGCCTGGAAGCCGACAACGGCTACATTGAGATGGCGTTTCCCTATTTCATAGAGAAAACTGCACCGGTGTCGGGCGTTAAAAGTTTGATGGACTATCAAGTGAGCTTGGCTGGCCAAATTGAGAATGGCTATTTGGACTCAACTTTGGAAATAACCATCCCGGTAAAGAGCCTATGCCCGTGCTCTAAAAAAATATCTGAATATGGTGCGCACAACCAACGCTCGCACCTGACCGTAGGAATTAATTGCTCCAGTAAAATGTGGTTAAACGAATTAGTTAAAATAGTTGAAGCGCAAGCGAGCGCCGAGCTTTTTGCTATTTTAAAGCGGCCCGATGAAAAATACATTACTGAACGCGCCTACAACAACCCAAAGTTTGTCGAAGATGTCGTGCGTGATGTGGCTAACGAATTCGACAACAACGATAAAATATCGCGGTATTACGTGCACGCCGAAAACTTTGAATCGATTCATAACCACAGTGCGTTTGCGGTTATTGAACATGACAAAAGCGCATAGAATACGGGTTTAGCCACAGTCAGTGTTGGGCTAAAATCGCAGATGGCCAATACTGCGTAAGTTTTAGATCAAAATTTTGTTTGATTAGATTAAAAAATTCACCCCTATGGGTGATACACAAAGATTCCTAAACCTGTAATATGAAGTTTCCTAATTGGGAACTGATTGGTGAAAACGTCTAGTTAATTTAACGTCGAACTCAATCAAATAAACATCACCACCACATGGAAAGTGCTTGTCTGACATAGAGTCACCTGTGCTGGGGTTTATATTAAGTGGGGCCGTTTGTGAGTCGAGTCGCAAACGGCCTTTTTTTCTGCCTAGAGACTAATGGAAGTCTCACGCCTCCAAAATCTCAACTAGAATCGCTTAGTCAGATCCATTCTATTGCCACTGCGGGTCATATCCATTTTATCCAAAAACGTCATCCCCAATAACGCGATTACCGGGAAGTTACCCACTACCACAGCCATTTTGACATTCCTAACTTCAATACCTCCGATGCTTATTGTATCGGCCTGAATCACGTAGATTGGGGCTGTGCCCGACGCCGTCGTTGATAAGCCCCGCGTGCCGTCAGCATAATATATCCCCATAAGGTCAGCCTCTCGGCTTGAAAGCACAACCAGGTTAGCGCCAGTATCTATTAAGAACTCGGTATTTCGTCCATTAATCTCGCCATCAACACGAAAAAAACCCCTGTTATCAGACCACAATTGCACTGAATTTTGAGAACCTGCGGGTTGCTTAACACCCAACAAGCCGTTCACCACCGCTGCGCTATTCAGCTTTAGGGTTTTACGCTTGCCTGCAATTTCAACAACCGCACTATCAGTAGTCGCTTCAACCAGCTTTACACCATGGAGAACCTGTCCCACTTCAATTATCTTTGCAGGCTTGCCGTTTACGGAAAGCATCGCTTTGCCTTTAAACAAGGCGATGGTTTTTACGCTAGTTTTAGCCAACACCAATTGCGCAGGAAAAAACATCAGACAACACATAACTGTAAACAAACTAGTTCTAGCAAATAGCCGCATATTCATTTCAAATTAAGGAACTCTAATTGTTATTCTACATCAATTCTAGATCAGCTAAATAAGGCCCTCAACCGCTATCGACTAAAGGCGCACTCTGAACCCATATAGAATTTGCTGATTTACACCGAACAACTCTCCTCCCAGGTGAAAAATGATTATGCTCCCCGCTTGGCTACTTGGCCCACCGAGTCTATATCCTTACTCAGGCAATTCTATGTTTAATATTGACTGACCTATTTATTAAACTAGTATTATGAAGATGTTTAATCATGTGCATCTTGATGCGCATGAATAACACAATCAAATCAGGGTTGTTGGTTCTAGCTCCATATAGAAAAACGCTCTTAATCGCATCGGGCTGCTGGATCTGCAGATTGACACCCTCACAGGTCCTCGCCATGCCTATAAATTTAGTCATTACGATGATTGTACACGAATTCAGCGAAGCTACTTTAATATCACGAAGTCTAACTTTCATCTTCCGTCCCACCGGTGAAGTGCCATTTTCAAAATGGTTGAGCAAGAGCCCTTAATTCAACCGCAAATTGTCTTACCTACAGTAGCAAACAACGGAGGCGACATTTGTCCAAGAATCATTCGACCAAGGTCTCGTTTTAAAATCCACGTCACGAAATAATGGCAGGTTTTCGCAAAAAGAAGAATGGAGTGTCTAGCTCTAGCCTATTTGACTTTGTCTCTGATCATCTCCTAAGAAGAACAGCGGTCCTTGTGTAGCTATTTTCTATGGCGTAATCAGCAGTATTCGCATAAGCTTAAATCGCTTAAAACTCTGGCAATCAAACTAAAACTCCGGTCTTAAACGTCATGCAAATATCGCTATTACTGATTATTGACCTCTTGGGCGTTTTTGTCTTCGCCTTGAGTGGCGCACTCGCTGCTGCGCGTAAGCAGATGGATATATTCGGCTACATGGTATTGGCCGTACTACCAGCAGTTGGCGGTGGCACGGTACGCGACTTAGTACTCAACACATCAGTGTTCTGGGTAGACGAATCTGTCTATATTCTGGTTGCTGTTGGTGCCGGCACCCTCACCTATTTAGTGTCAGTAAGAGTCGGCAGTCGCTATATAGCGCTCGAATGGGCTGATGCTATAGGCCTATCGCTGTTCTGCGTATTGGGTGCCTCTAAGGCTCTTACCTTAACCAGTGACCCCGTTTTGGCGGTCACCTTAGGCGTGGTTACCGCAGTTGTTGGCGGTATACTACGCGATGTTGTCTGCAATGAAATCCCATTGATCTTAAAGCGTGAAATATATGCTACGGCAGCCATGGTAGGCGCTACCGTATATTGCCTATGTGTTTACTTTCATTTTGGCGAAGTCACGGCGTTGGTCAGCGGAGGAATATCTGCATTCACGGTCCGATCAACGGCTCTAATCTTTGGTTGGTCATTGCCGGCCAGAGAAAGGTAGGTCGAATAGTCTCCGCACTTCACCGTCTAATCAATCAAATGCCATTGCGATGGCTTGTTCAAGCGTGTTTACCGGCAATACTTCCATAGCATTGGTTTTCACTCCGGACATATTCCCTTTAGGTACGATCAATCGTTTAAAACCTAGTTTCTCAACTTCTTTAATTCGACCCAACCCAGCCTGAACTGGGCGGATCTCGCCGGTTAAACCTACTTCTCCAAATACAGCCAGGTCATTTGCCAGGGGCTTGTTCTTGAAACTTGATAGAACCGACAGTAGTATCGCCAGATCTGCAGCTGGCTCATGTACTTTTACGCCACCGATCACGTTTACAAATACATCCTGATCATGCAGGGAACAGCCCGCATGGCGACTTACCACCGCCAGCAACATCGCTAACCGCTGATTATCCAAGCCGACAGTAACTCGGCGTGGGTTGGGTAGTGAACTTTGATCGACTAAGGACTGTACTTCGACTAATAAGGGCCGAGTACCCTCCTGTGAAACCAAAATCACACTACCAGTCGCATCTGGCTGAGCTCTTTTTATGAACATCGCTGAAGGATTAGTCACTTCTTTTAATCCGGTGTCGGTCATTGCGAATACGCCAATTTCATTGACTGCTCCAAATCGATTTTTAATCGCACGAATCAAACGAAAACTGCTATTGCGCTCACCTTCAAAGTACAACACAGTGTCAACCATATGCTCCAGCACCCGCGGTCCAGCTAATGCACCCTCCTTGGTTACGTGCCCAACAAGGATGATGATGGTGCCAGTTTGCTTACCAAAACGAACCAATCGACTCGCCGTTTCACGAACTTGTGCCACGCTGCCCGGCGCAGACTGTAGGGTATCCGTATACAGCGTTTGAATTGAGTCCATCACCATCACATCAGGTTTGTGGGCTAAGGTGATTTCTAGGATACTTTCGAGCTGATTGTCAGCCAATAAATCTAGATCTGCATCTTGAACCCCTAAGCGCTGTGCTCTCAAGGCGATTTGCTCGGCTGACTCTTCGCCAGTGACATACAGAGTTTTTTTGGATTTACTGAGCAAGGCTAAGCTTTGTAGTATCAAGGTGGATTTACCAATTCCAGGGTCACCACCTAACAGGATCACCGAACCAGGAACTAAACCACCCCCTAGAACTCGATCCAGCTCAGTGACCCCACTGCCAAACCGAGGTGTTCCCTTAATGCTGACATTGGGTAATTTTTGTACACTGGCCTTAGGTGCAAAGCCTTCAAAGCGCGCTGATTTTGGGTTACTAGGTGGTTTACTCGGCGCAACTTCTTCTTCCAGACAATTCCAGTCCTCACAATCCTGACACTGTCCTGCCCACTTTGGGAATTGTGCTCCACAACTGGTGCAGCTATAAATAGTTTTGACTTTGGCCATGGCGGTTATCTTTGCAGTTGTTTTAAACGGGCTCTGATTTAACTCGGATTATGTATTTGAAACTGTAGCGCTTAAGTAATGACTCGCTGAACTCTCGGTAGTATCCCAGTACAGAGTGTATAGGGAATAGTAGCGGCTGCGGCTGCAACCGCTTCGATAGGGTTACCCTCTCCCCATAAGGTGACTTGGTCGCCAATCTTGGCTGGTAAATCGCCAAGCTCAACTGCCAGCATATCCATCGAAACCCGCCCGATTAAGGGAACTGACTTACCGTTAACCAACACGGGGGTCCCTGACGGAGCATGCCGAGGATAACCATCGCCATAGCCACAAGAAACAATCCCGATTCTGGAATCCTGATCCAGCACATAGCTACTTTCATAGCCAACGGCTGACCCAGCAGCTAGCCGCTTCACGGATATCAGCTTACTTCTGAAGGTCATAGCAGGAAGCAGGTCAAGGCTGCTTGCCGCGGTGCTCGCGAATGGCGATATGCCATACAGCATTATTCCGCTGCGGACTATCGACTGCGCTTGGTCTGAAAAACTAATAAGGCCCGCCGAGTTCAACACACTCAATTCTCTGTATGGATAGTTCATTTTGAGCGCATTAAACAGTGCAAACTGCTTGGCGTTAGCCGGATGATCGATATTGTCTGCATTAGCCAAGTGGGTCATCAGACTAATATCTTTAATCGCAGAAATTTTACCCAAGCGCAGCAGAGCATCAGGGACTTGATTCGCTAATAACCCAAGGCGCCCCATACCTGTATCAACTTTCAACCAAACAGACAACGAAGCATTAGTACTTAATTGCTCGAGCACCTCTATTTGAGAAACGTCGTAAATGGTTGGCCGAACATTTTGATCGAGCATCTGCTCTAATTCACTAAAGTTCAAATGCGCAGATAATAAGGTGACAGGTTTATCAATACCATTCGCCCGCAAACGCCAAAGTTCGTCTTGATCACTTACCGCAAATTCATCGGCATCATTCAATACTTTTGCCACCAACTCCATGCCATGCCCATAGGCATCTGCCTTAATTACTGCCATCAGCCTAGATTCAGGACAACGTTCTCGTATCTTGGACAGATTATGCTTGAGTGCCTTGCGATCTATAACGACCTGTACTCGGCTATTTGAGAGTGTCATTTCGGGCAAAATAAAAGGCCTAAATAATGTCAGGAGTTCAACTACAAAAAATACACTTAGCTAATGAAAGTCTTCATCAAAATTCGGGCCAGCGTAATTCTCAAAGCGCGTAAACTCACCCAGAAAAGCTAAACGAATAGTACCGATCGGACCATTACGTTGTTTGCCAATAATGATTTCCGAGAGCCCTTTCTGATCAGTTTCAGGTTCATACACTTCGTGACGGTAAATAAACATAATCACGTCAGCATCCTGCTCAATCGCACCTGATTCGCGTAAATCAGACATCACAGGCCGTTTATTCGGCCGCTGCTCGAGACTTCGATTAAGCTGTGACAACACAATAACCGGGCAGTCTAACTCTTTGGCAAGGCCTTTTAATGAACGCGTTATATTGGAAATTTCGGTGTTACGGTTTTCGTTAGATCCGTCACTTCCGCGCATTAACTGCAGGTAGTCCAACATGATCATTCCCAAACCATGCTCATGCTCTGCAGCTAAGCGCCTTGCTCTGGTACGTACTTCTAGCGGCGACAATGCAGGCGTATCGTCGATGTAAATATTCTTATCTTGTAACAAACCCATAGCCGATGTGAGCTTGGGCCAATCGTCATTGTCCAGCTGACCAGTTCGCAAGCGTGTCGAGTTTACCCTACTTAATGAAGCGAGCATTCTGGTCGCCAACTGAGTGCCAGGCATCTCCATACTAAAAACAGCCACAGGCAGGTTTTGATTTATCGCTGCGTACTCGACCAAGTTCATCGCGAACGACGTTTTGCCCATAGACGGACGCCCCGCCACAACAACTAAGTCACCGCCTTGTAAACCACTGGTCTTCTTATCCAGATCTACAAACCCGGTTGGCACCCCAGTTACTGTTTGCTTGGTCTTAAATAGTTCTTCGATCTTGTCGACCGCCTCGC
>JBLHMH010000010.1:0-35938 GCA_047621785.1 Polaribacter sp.
TACTTTGCTGATGTCTGCGGTAGGCATAGAAAAACCCGTTTATCGATGAAATATTGGTTGCATTGAGCAGCGCTTTAGAAAGAAATACAGCGTCTTCGCCAATACCAATACTTTCATCGAAACTAAGCTGATGTCTTCGTAGGAATTCGGTGTTAAAGAAATACAGAAACACACTCCGAAAAACCCACAGCGGGGGGGTTGAATTTAATTCCACGTTGACCGCTGGGAACGCGGGAATAATAGGGCCCCCAAGACTACCGTTTTCAAAGTCGAGCCCGTTGAACCTTAGTATTTGTGTATTCTCCAGTATTGCTGTGGTGTAGAGAATTTCCAGCGTTTGGGAATCGAGCCAAAAGTCGTCGCTATCTATGTGGACTAAGTACTTGCCAGTGGCTTCTTTAACACCCGCATTTCGCGCAGCAGGAAGGCCTCGATTAGCTCCTAAACTAACAAGCTTAAATCGGTTGTCACTACTTACAAATCTCTCGATGATCTCTTTAGACTCGTCGGTTGAACCATCATTGACTACGATTACCTCAAAGCGTTCCAGTGACTGTCTCTGAATAGAGTTAAGACATTGATCGATATACTCGGCCGCATTGTATGCCGGAACAATGACGCTTACGGAAATCTCTTGATTGATATTTAGTTTATGGCTCAGTGTATTCATTTATTCGTTATTGCAGTAGTGCTGCTACCTGTGTGTTTAGTATGCTATCGATATCTCTTCGATAGGCGTCGCGTAGTTTTTGAGTCATTACCGAGCAAAAGGGAGAAAAGGGCTGTGAATTGCCCGTGAACGCAGACAGCTGTGAAACTAAATCTACCGCCTTGTGTCGAAGATACGGTGGCATGTGTAGCGGTAATAAAGATGCCGCTTGTACAGCAGAATTGCTTAAACGAGGCCTGATAACTCTAAATTGTTCAGGCAGACTCTCATGAGGGGCTCCCGTTATTTCAGCAAGAATCTTCGGGAAGACATTTTTGTATTGATGATAATCAACGATATTAAGATTCGCGCCTGGGAAGACAGACCCGATGGTGTTGATAACAGGTAGCCAGCTCTGTAAATAGTTACCACTCAGCACAGAAGTAAAGGGTCTATAACGCCAGTGTCGCAAATATTCGCAATAAATTGAAGGCAGAAAAGAGTCCAGACTTCTTATGAAAAACCAAATCGTGATACTTTGAGAATTCGGTAGCAGAGCAGAAAAAGCCTTGAGCCGGTTATTAGAGTTTTTGTACAAAAAATCACAGTCCAAAAAGTCTTTGGCTTCACCGATTAAGTTCTCTTCCGAAATCACCACACTACGATGATCGCCAGACAGCAGGCTATTGATAAACATCCGTATATCCGCCTTATAATTGCGCATAAGAAATCGATTTCCGTGAGTGATTTCCTTACGAATAGTTGTTGCCGAAGGAATCAAAATTCCTGGAGCAGGTCGTCTATCAATCATCTCCAGCATGTACTGAAAATGAGTGCTTGCGGTTTTATGTGCCCCTAGATGCAAATGAATGTGACTGGACATGAGTTATAATTTTTTGAATATCCGCTCAATCATAGAGTCTTTGTTCTTAAAAAAAAGAGCTACAGAAATCACTTGATCAATGGACTGGGTATATTGTCTTATCAGGATAAGGCTCACAATCAAGGATAAAAATGGCAGCGGTATGGGTGCGTTAATGGAGATATGGACGAGGGAGAAAAAAGAGATCAGCGATATGCTTTCTAGGCAGTTTTTCATGTATTTCATGGGCGAACTTGCCACATATCGCCCCAGTTTGCCGGTAGACATTAAGAAAGTGGCAAGGCATACAATGGACAAAGTAAATACGACAATCGCTATCTTGTGCTCAATCACTAAAAGAAATCCAACCGAAAACCCCATTACGATGAAAGAAGAAGCCATATCTGTAGCCTTTCTGATGAAATTGTGCAGTTTGTCCCGTCTTTTCGGTTTGCGAGAATAATTGGCACCAAGAATGACTTTAGTCTTTAAACGAGCGACGTATTCGATTCCCACTTCCAGAACTTTAGCCATGAATATTGCCACTCCAATAAGTAGACAGAGCGTGTAGGCAAAGCTAATATTGTTTGAAAAATAAGGATCTAAAAAGGAGGGGATAGAAAATTCTGTAGAAAGAACAAGTAATATCTTGAACGGTAAAATCGATGAAGTAAAATAGAGTAACCGAATGGCGGTCAGCATTAGAGTGACAACCAAAAAATAATATGGCTGTATTGTAAATGAGAACACTATCACTCGCGCTATTCTACTAGCGCCTAAAATCAGGTTTTCAAGTCGTTGGTTCATCGTATAAACGTATTAAAAAAGGTTACAGATAAGGTGTTAAAAAGAGATGATACGTATGCCATTACTTCACCTGAGCTGATCCCTTAAATACATTCGATAGACCGGTTTTCGAACAAAAACAGGAAGCGTGCAACCAAGACTACGTATACACCCAAGCAGAACAGCTTTAATAGGTGATTGAACGTGCAGCTTTACCATCAGCCACTGGAGTTTGAGTTCCGCCAGTAAATTACTAAGCCCGCCCCGACGAAGAATCATTTTGTCTCCTGCTGATGCCTCAACCAGAACTTCGTCAACGTTGCAAATTTTGTAGTCCGATGCCAGAAACCTGGCCCATAAAGCATAATCTTCTCGCAACTTGATGTTTGGATAACCTCCCATATTTATAACTGCATCGCAGCGAAAACCTACAGTCATATGATTGAAGGGATTTCTGTATCGCAGGTATCGGGCTATCTCTTTTCTAGCCTTTGGCACTCGACGAATTGTCTTCGGCGAACTCGAGCCGTTTAACTCACACACTTGTGATCCAACCAGATCATATCCCTCACTGAGTTTAGTCATCAACACTTCGAAACGATTCGATAGTGAAAGGTCATCAGCGTCAAACCTGATCACATAAGGCGTCTTTACAGCCTTCAATCCAACATTCATAGCATGTCCCAAACCCATGTTGTCGTTCAGTTGAATCAACCTAATGGGCACAATGAAATTATAGTCTTCGACCACCTTGAGCAGTTCAGGCGATACGGCGCCATCCTGAATAAGAACTATTTCTTGCGGCAATAACGAATTTTGGCATACGCTGTATAGCGCTCTTTCAAGAAGTTCTGGTGAGTCTTTATGCCAAAACGCTCCCAGTGCAGTGAAGTTAGTCTCGGTTTTTATCGGGTAAATATTCATGGCTCTAGGGGCACAGCAGCCAAACATTAGGGCCACTTAAGTCAATAATAGTTGATTGGTTAGCGTTGCCGGTCACGACGATTGCTGCGAGATCACGTTCGGGCAGAAAGGTTAAATTGATTTCTTCAATCATTTCCAGTCCCGTCATATTCGGCATACTTAAGTCGCTGATGACAACAGAGATAGCCTCGTTTTCTTTGACCATTTTGATAGCGTCTAGAGGGTCGGTGGCCGTGCTGACAGAGAAGCCTGAATCTTCGAGAAATTCAGCCAGTTCCTCGGTTATCTCAGGCTCGTCATCGACGACCAGGATGTGCATGGGATTTGCGCTGTCGATTTCGTCGACAGGTCCGTTTTCGGCCACAAGAGTCTCAACGAGAGAGGCATCTGTTGTGTTGGATGCGTGTGTAGAAGCGGTAACGATTGCCGGCACACCTTTCGCGTCTTGAATGTCGATATGCTGCATAACCCACCCTTTATAAATTCTTAATCAACTACCTCAAATCAGGCAGACCTATTCATAGCAAGTATGTTATCAGACGAAGGTCTCGCAATTATGTAAGGAGCGTATTTTTTTGTGTAAGGAGAGTGTTGTTTTATGTAAGATTGTGTAAAAGCAGTGTAAGGTAGGGCAAACTAGTTCACGAATCTAACATGATACCTGTCCCTATGAAGCCAACAATTCTTGTCCTTGATGACGAGCCTGATATTCTCGATGAGATAGCTGAAACTCTTATGAATGATGGTTTAGATGTGTTGACGGTTGGCACGAGCGCCGATCTTTGGGCTGCTGCGGACAAACAACCAATTGACCTTTTCATTCTTGATTTAATGTTAAATGGCGAGAGCGGCCTTAATATTGCCAAGGAGATCCGCAGCAAATCGGAAGTAGGCATTGTGATCGTCACTGGAAAATCGGGTGAAACTGATCGGGTTCTCGGATTGGAACTGGGCGCAGATGACTATGTAACCAAACCGTTCAGCCCCATGGAGCTATTAGCCCGTGTTCGAAGTGTATTACGTCGAACCAAAGGCAGTTCTTATCCCGGCCTAGTACAGCAACCTGCCAGTCAGGCGATTGTAGAGTTCTGTGGCTTCAAGCTTGATGTCGGTGCCTGCTACCTCACTGACCCTAAGGGGGAACCTATTCCCTTGACGACAGCTGAATTCGAACTACTTAGGTGTTTTATCAGCACCCCAAACCAAGTGCTGTCGCGCGACTACCTGCTCGGCAGGATTCACGGTCGGGAGTGGGCTGGGTACGATAGGGGAGTTGATGGCCTAGTTAGCCGATTACGCCGGAAAATAAAGCCACTAGTTGGAACCCCCCCGTTAATCAATACCTTTCGGGGAACCGGGTATATGTTTACAGCGAGTGTTAAAGCGCTTTGATAAACCTTATACGGATTGATTATTAGTCATTTTCGTCGCATGTGTAGATGTTGAAGATTTTGGTATAGAGAGGCTTGCCCAACCTTTAAATATCCTAAGTGATCAACGCAACAGTCTGTAAGCCAGCAGATCAGCATCGTGACAGTCGTTGACCATCAAAAGGATCACCACGTCACTGAGTCCCAAATTTGACTGAACATCAGGAATTACAATACATGACCGTTCGTCGAAAAATGTGGTTTATTCTCTCAACTTCCCTAAGCCTGAAATTATGAACAACCCGATGATATTCAAGAGCGGTAAGGTGGCCAAGAACCCCTTCGCCATGCTTCTCCTACCATCCGCCAAAGCAACGGTGACGGGACACTTCGCGAGCGTGAGTTGAAATGGCTTCAGAGGCGCGCAAGGGTGGATACGGGATCATCAATTCAGCCACACGGTTAGTTAAGTCACTCTGTCAGTTCCTGCGCGAGCTCGCTATCAATCAGCGACTTACCACGTTTTGCACTGCCGACACTATTGTCAGCGATCATTGATGCAATCTTTAAGGTAGACATCTAGTAACGCAACTCTTCTATCAGAGGTTCATTGCCTGAAATTTTGTTCACAACCTTGGTGATCTTGGCTTCGTCGAATATTGAGTCACAGTCTAACGGCCGCTGGCCCTCAAAAGAGTCGCTTTCAAAACAACTGGACCATATCTACGATTGAATCTTTAATGGAATAACGCCTCGCACATGCTCGCGATAATGAGGGCGTTCGCTGAGTGTACTATTAGTGCCAATGGAATAGTGCATACCGAGCGACGCTCGCAGTGCCGCGTTCTTAATGAGGACAAGTTCACCCGCGCTCTTCATTTCCTGATAAGTAGTATCGGAGACATAGAATTCGTTTGCCTAGCTAGCTTGGAAATAGGCCTGTACAAGATGCCATTGCGATATACCTGAGGCCTTGCCTATCTCGGCGAATGACAGGCCGGTATTACCAAAAGTGACTACCTGAGACCAAAACTCCAGCTTTCTTCCAGCCTCGGTAATGTCAGATTGAATGTCTTTACTAAGGCGCTCAAGGTAGGCTTGGGCGCGAGCCTGATCAACCCGACCGGCATTCCAGTTCGATACCTGCGTTGCGACAAAGACACCGAACACCACGATCAAAAAATCTAAACAAATCGCGGTCTATTCCTGCTTGCGAAAATGCGTGATAATCCGGTGTAGAATCGTAATTTTGGTCTCTGCTTTAATGGGTTTTACCTGTCTAAACTCAATCCCACCAAGGGTAAAAGTCGGGCATCTCGCTTGATGCTTTAGAGGTGAAGTCTGGTGATCTTTTTTCAAGAAACGACGCCACGCCTTCTTTTCCATCATTGCGACTGACGTGGTGCATTGCGAGAGAGTCAACCCTATGCGCTTCTAGTGGGTGGTCTTGAGCAGAGTTTCGATACATCATTTGTCGGGTGAGGGCGATTGCTACCGGTGAGTGTTTAGTGATTTTAGCGGCTAATTTGTAGGCATCACTTAGTAAGTTCTCTGGTGCTGAAATAGATCGCACTAGGCGTCCCTCAAGAGCCGTTTGGGCGTCAAGAATATCACCTGTGTAGCACCACTCTAAGGCAGTAGAGATACCGACTATCTTTGGTAAGAACCAACTGGAACATGCTTCGGGCGTAATACCTATTTTATTAAAAACAAATCCTATTTTCGCTTTTTCGGAGACCATTCTAATATCCATTGCGCAGGTCATTGTGGCGCCAATGCCAACCGCCGCTCCGTTAATGGCGGCTATTACGGGTTTCTTGCATTCGTAGATTGCTAGAGTGACTCGCCCGCCGGTGTCTCGAACCCCTTCTGCAATCAGGGGATCATCAAGTCGAACATGCATGTCTTGCATAGTGGGCTTAAGGTCGTCGTCTAATCCAAACACGTTGCCTTCACGGCTTAGATCCATACCAGCGCAAAATGCTTTACCAGAGCCGGTGACTACAATTGCTTTGACTTCATCATCATCGCTGGCTCGATTAAAAGCGTCGATTAATTCGTTCGCCATTTCAACCGTGAAGGAGTTTAGTTGCTCTGGTCGATTTAAAGTAATGGTTAGAATGTTATCGTCGACGACATAAAGTAGGGTGCTATAACTCATGGAATTACTCTGCGAATTTGGGTTGATCGTTAGTTTATCATTTAGGCTTGAACTGCGATCAATAAATTCAAGCTGTTTACCTTGGAGTTTGAATTTTTTTGTGAGTTATTCAGTCTCCGTTAATTTGTAAAGTATTGATCGACTAAGATCTCAATTGCCACTATGCTGCACCACATTAATATACGTTTTGTCTAGTAGGCAAATTACAAGAGAATTAGCGATGACGGAAATTTTAAAAGAAGTGCCCGGAGAATCAGGTCTCCCTGTGATTGGCCACACTCTGCGGTTCATGAAAAACTGTAACCAGCTTTTTGATGACATGAACGATAAATATGGGCCCATCTATTACAATCGTTTTCTGAACTCGAAGGTGGTGCACTTGCTTAGCCCACAAGGCAATGAATTTGTATTACTGGATCGGCAAAAGAACTTTTCAAGCAAGCGAGCTTGGAACATGAACCTAAAGAAATTGTTCCCGAATGGGTTAATGCTGCGCGATGGAGATGACCATCGGTATCATCGTCGTTTACTGGGCGCGCCATTTAAAAGTACGGCCTTGGAAGTATACGTTCAACAAATGAATGCCGACATATCAAGGGCTGTCGTCACTTGGAAAGAGCCCTCCAGTTTTTTATTTCACCCAGCAATCAAACAGTTAACGCTGGATTTAGCGACCAAAGTTTTTATTGGCGAGGAACTCAACGATGAAGCTGATCAACTTAATCAGGCATTTATTGATGTGGTTGCTGCCTCGATGGTTGTAGTGCGTTATCCGATATTAGGCAATAAGTATCAACGGGGTTTAGAGGGGCGAGCTGTATTAGAAAATTACTTTTCAAGCCGGCTGAATGGCAAGCGCAATTCAAATGATTCAGACATGTTTGCTGAAATATGTAGAGCCCAGACCGAGGAGGGTTCTGGATTTAGCGATCAAGATATTGTGGATCACATGATTTTTCTGATGATGGCTGCGCATGACACAACAACCAGTTCATTGTCTAGCGTCTGTTATGCGTTGGCTAAGAACCCACAATGGCAAGATGCAATCCGCGAGCAAATTATTAGTCACGGCGAATCGCAACTGCTGTACGCAGATATGCCAGCATTTGATGCCGCCGGCCTGGTTCTTAAAGAGGCTTTGAGATTGTACCCACCGCTACCGATAATACCTCGCTACGCTCTTCGCGATTGCGAGTTTGAAGGCTATAAAATTAATCGTGGTGATATGGTTAATGTAAGCCCATCGTTTACTCACAGAGATCCTAGTATTTGGTCTGAGCCTGAAAAATTTGACCCTTCGCGCTTCAATTCAGAACGAGCAGAAGACCGCAAACATAAGCATGCCTGGATTCCCTTTGGTGGTGGCGCGCATAAGTGCTTAGGAATCAAGTTTGCGGAGTTACAAGTAAAGCTTGTGTTGTTCCACCTATTAAAAAATTATGAGCTAAAAGTTGCTGATGGCTATGTAATGCCGTATCAGCCTGCGCCCATTGGTAAACCTAGCGATCAGTTGCCTCTTACGTTAGTGCCTAGGGTCTGAGTTGGATCAACATTCATTGGCGCTGGCCAAAAGCGCAGTACCGAGTTTTTCAGCACCGTAGCGAACCATGTCTTGAACCGGAAGGCTAAGCTCGTCTTCAAGCTTAGCGATTTCTTTTCGCGCATCTGAATCACTTAAATGGCTAGTGTTGAGAGCTAGGCCAACGGTTTTAGCACTGCTTAGAGAACCGCAAACACTCGCTAGCTGTTCGTTCAGTTGAATAAACTCATCCAGTGGTGGAACTTGAACCCTTCTCTTGCCGTCGGCGGTCTCAATTGAGGTCATGCCTGCGCGATGACATAATATAAACCTGTTAGCACAACTACCGCGCATCAATGCTAGGGTGGCGCTGCTACCTGGGTGTAGTAAGGAGCCCTGACCTTCGATAAAAATCAGGTCTTTATCGGCTACTTGCAATACTGCGGTTTCCACCGCGCCACAGGCATGATCGACCTTGAAGGAGTCGAGCGGGATGCCTCTACCAGTAATGCTGATGCCAACTTGACCCGTTGCGACAAAGGCGCTTGAAAGGGATTGGCCCTGACTCCATCGATAAAGTTCTAAACCAGCAGTCATCTTGCCGATTGCCATGTCAGTGCCAATCATTAATATACGCAGATTTTTCTGACTTGCTGCTAGCCCTGAAGCAATCTGCGGTGTGAATTGCGGCTTGCGGATATCCCAAATAAATTGCGACTCAATGAGCTGCACATCTAGTAGCTCATTTAAAGAGTCGTGCAAGCCGTTTACCAGACTCATTCCTGCGCCCAGAGCTTCATGCAAAGCTGGCAGCCAACCTTTTGGTATTCGGCCACCCGATGGGGCGGTACCGGTAACGATGACATTAGCGCCCAAACTTTGTGCTTGGGCAATACTAGCCACGACTGGCACGTCGAATGGCAGGCCGCAGGCTTGGCGGACGGTTTGGCCCGCCTGCGTTGAATCAATGACACAGGCTATGGGGTTTGTGCTGTAGCGCATGATTCCATATCCCATCTTACCGTTGTCACTGCCTAAGCTGTCCTGCATAAACAAAGCAATGTTGTGATGTTTTTTTAGCATATTCTCATTCTATTCACTGGGTTACTGGCTGAACTCTGGTTTCAAGCGGGCTCCGTGGCCTGGTTTATCATTAGGCATTATCACGCCGTCAATTAGTTGCGCGCCATGACATGGGTCTGGGGCTAGATTTAATTGTGAGTCTAAATCAATATAATCAATTGCACCGCTCAGAGCCGCAGCAGCCGAAATGGACAGAGAAGACTCCCCCATACAACCGATCATGGTTTTTAAATTGTATTTTTTTGCTTGTTTCATGATTTGCAAGGCCCCAGTAATGCCGCCACACTTCATCAGCTTGATATTCACGCCGTCGACGCAGTCAGACCATTGCGCTACGTCTTCTGCGAACCTGCACGATTCATCGATGAATATCGGTAGGGGGCGGTTTTTGTATAGATAGGCTAAATCACCTTCAGCGCCTTCCGTGATTGGCTGCTCTATATAATCGCAGCCGCGTTGCGCTAGCCATTTCATCATATGCAAGGCATCTTTAGTATTCCAGCCTCCGTTTGCATCGACTCTTAATAGAATAGAATAGTGTTTGCTGCTCTCGAGTACTTGCGAATACATCGCTTTATCTGCATCGATCCCTTGGGCTGAGCCTAGCTTTATCTTCAATGACTTGACCCCGGTTCCATCCAGTAATAGTGGGACTCGTTGCGCTATTACAGCCGGGGGGTTAATTCCGATGGTAACCGAGGTGGCGACCCTGGGTAGTGGTAAACCAAGATGAGAATAGAGCGGTAAGTTAGCTGCTTTCGCTTGCCTATCCCATAGGGCGATGTCTAATGCAGCGAGTGCGCAGGCAGCAACTCCAGTGGCGCGAGCGTTACTATATATTTGCTCAATTGTGGCATCTTTACAGTCTTCTATCAGAAACTTTTGCAATGCCTGCTGACCCTGTAGGGCCGTCTCAGCACCTTCGCTGACACCTGGAGACATTTCCCCAATGCCGGAGATATTGTCCTTAACGATAGACACAAAGAGATTGTCAGACCCGCTATGGACTCCTCTGCTGATCGCTAGTGGAAAACGCTTATCGAGGTGAATGGTCTGATAATTGACTTGCATAATTTTTCTCCTTAAACAGAATTATGCATTAAAAAAATTGCTACGAGTAAATATAGTTTCTAAGTATGAGAACAAGTAAATGTAGTTACGAATACAATAAACTAAACGAAATTGCTGCAAATACAGTAATAGACAGCAACAACGGCGAGTTGCAACGCGAGAATACGTTTTATTCACCCTCAACAGCGTATAAACCAACATCTAGTCCAACATTCCACCAACGGTTAAGGCTGTTGTTTCCAGAGTATTTTCTAATATGTCCAATGTAGTAAAGTTTCTTTTTGCCAGTGCCGTCGTATTCTTACTTAGTGCTTGCAGTCTGTTAGGAGGTCGCCAGCTGCCTATGCCGGCGGTGGAAAGTGTTGATTTGGACAGGTTTATGGGGGATTGGTATGTGATCGCCAATATTCCAAGTTATTTTGAGAAAGGGGCACACAACGCCATTGAATCTTATGAGTTATTGGAAAATGGACAGATTCAAACTACTTTCACCTTTAGAGCCGATGCTTTTGACGGTAAAAAAAAGTCGTTTAGGCCAAAAGCATTCGTAAAGGACGACCCAAGTAATGCGCTGTGGGGCATGCAGTTTGTGTGGCCCTTTAAAGCTGATTATCGAATCGTTTATCTTAATGATGATTATTCGCAGGTCATTATTGGGCGGCGAAAGCGTGACTATGTATGGATAATGAGCCGCACGCCGTCGATAAATGAAAAAGACTTCCAGGAACTGGTGAATCAAGTAGTTAGCCTCGGCTATCAACGCAAGGACTTAGTTCGAGTTCCTCAAAAGTGGTCTGACGAGCCTTTATAGATTAAACCTGATTAGGTTTTCATAACTACATTAGCGCCGTGTCTTATTGGCTGATCTTTTTAGACTTCGATTACCATAGTAATTTCACGTTGCGCTAAGAAAATTTATTGTTGGCTTTGCATACGTGCCATTATAGAGTTTCAACGTATTGGCAATATTGGTCGATAATTATGCAAAGTTTTAATCAGATTAGGCATAGCCCTTATTGATTAGGGGTATTAAGTATTGTACTCATTCTGTTAGTCGAAGGATCGGCCGGTAATTTATTTGCAAAAATAACAGATAACGAGGCACCGTATATAGTGATATTGGGTGTGGTGCAAGATGCTTCGTTCCCACAAGTTGGGTGTTACCAGGGGCATTGTTTACCTGCATGGCAAGCCCCCAGAAAACGCAGAGGGGCCGTATCGTTGGGGGTTGTAGACCCAGTAGTAAAAGCTAAATATATATTTGAAGCGACGCCCAATTTCCCTGAACAGCTGTTTCAACTAGATCAGCTTGCTCCCAATGATGATTTTAAACTAAAGGGTATTTTTCTCACTCATGCACATGCAGGTCATTACGCGTGGCTTATGTATCTTGGCAAGGAGTCGATGAACACGTCGAATGTGCCAGTCTACGCTATGCCGCGCATGCATGAGTATTTGGCCAACAATGGCCCATGGAGCCAATTGGTTAAGCTTGATAATATTCGTTTGCAGCGCTTAACCGATAAACAAGCTGTCGTATCGGGTAATTTAACGTTCACTGCGTTGATTGTGCCGCATAGAGTTGAATTTTCGGAAACCGTTGCATACTTTATACAGGGGCCTAGTAAAACGGCGCTGTTCATTGCAGATATAAATAAATGGTCGCCTGGGATACCGACATAGCTAACTTGGTAAAGAGCGTCGACTATGCTTTGCTCGATGCAACTTTTTTTGCTGACGGCGAATTAGTGGGGTGAGACATGTCAAAAATTCCGCACCCGTTCGTTAGTGAGACCATGGTTACGTTAAAAGAACTATCAACTCAAGACAGGAATAAAGTTTGGTTTATTCATCTCAACCACACGAATCCCCTGCTCGATAGAAATAGTAAACAGTCCAAATTTGTACGCAGTGAAGGGTTTAATATTGCCTCGGAGGGCATTCAGTTGGAGCTGTAATCCTCTTTAATCTTCTAAATGCGAATAATTCGCATTTATCTCGTAAATGTTATTAATAATCATTCGCATTTAGAATATCTTCTGTTACCTAAGCTAAATAATTGTTTAACATGTCATTTTTCCTGATCTAGTCGATCAGGAGAAGCCTAAAATATAAGGTAATCAAGAAATGAAGAAGTTCGTAATAGTGGGTTCGCTGTTGGTGTTTGTATCAAGTATGGCGCTCGCAAAAGCCCCATCTTTAGAAGAGATGTGGGTGATTGTTCAAAGTCAAACGGCTCAAATCGAAAGCTTAAAAGCACAATTAGATGTCGCTAATCAGAGTGCACAGCAAACTAGGGTAATTGTGGAGGCCGCGGCTGACGCGATCGATGAACAATACGCACCAACAAGCACTATTGCAGCATCCTGGGCTGAGAAAAGTCGGTTTGGCGGCTATGGCGAGCTTCTCTATAACAGTGGCACGCAAACTTCCGATGACGCGACGAATAACCCAAGCAAGGAAATCGACGTACAACGTTTTGTAACGTACTTTGCTCATGAGTTCGATGATAATTTACGTTTTTTCTCAGAACTGGAAGTAGAACATAGCAACACCGGTGGTGCGGGCGAAGTTGAGCTTGAGCAAGCCTATATTGAGTGGAACTATAGTCAGAATCACAGTATTCTAGCAGGCCTGCACTTGGTACCGATGGGGCTTTTGAATGAGACCCACGAGCCAGATACTTTTTATGGCGTAGAACGAAACCAAGTTGAATCAAGAATTATTCCGAGCACTTATCGTGTCAACGGCGTAAAGTTCGCTGGCAAAATAGCCGATGGATTGAGCTATGATTTTGCGTTGCATGAAGGTTTGCAATTAGCCAATAATTTCTCTGTTCGCAGCAGTCGTCAAGCCGGCTCACGTGCCAATGCGCAAGCTCTAGCAACGACCTTTCGAATTAAATATAGTGGGGTGCCTGGGCTCGAATTAGGTGCGTCTTTGCAATACCAATCTGACCTTGTTCAAGATGGCGTAGGGAATAGTCGCCTTGGCCGTGAGGCTTTTGACGCTAATGGTTCGGTCGATGGCCTATTAACTGAAGCCCATCTGGCTTACCGCGCAGAGCAAGGCTTTGGTTTGCGCGCTTTGTATGCTCGCTGGGACATTGACGATGAAATTATGGCCTTGGGTGGGGTGGGGCGCGATCAGCAGACAGGTTGGTATATTGAACCATCTTGGCGCTTTAATGACAAGATTGGAATATTTGCCCGTCGTGAATTTGTTGATGAAACAGCGGGTGATAATGATAATACCAGTGAAAAAAATCGCACCCTATTTGGTCTCAACTATTGGTTATTCCCGACAGTCGTTGTTAAGGCTGATATTCAACTAGAAAGCGATGAGGGCACTAATGCTGAACTTGATGGATTTAATCTAGGCGCAGGTTGGAGTTTCTAGATTGACCGGGCTTTAATGATGAGCAATTCTAAATGTGCAGTGAAGCCTCAATGTGGTCGGGGCGTGGCTGGCACTCGATGTGAAAGCACTTGACAATGCGATCAGTGATATTTCTTGTTATCCTACTTATCTCGTCCACCAGTCAATCTCAGGTGGGGGTCTATCAAACCTTGGATAGTTTTTTGGCAGAGAACTTCAATCAAACACCGTCTAGCGAAATACTATGGCTTAATGATGAAATACGAGGCGAGCTAAGTAGTGTGCTGGACCGTAATTACCGTGGTCTGCGCATTCGTTATTGGCGCGACCACGAGCGCACAGCCTGGATTCTTAATGAAATTGGCAAAGAAAGACCTATTACTTCAGGCATCGTGGTGGAGCGCGGAAAAATAGTAGCCATCTCTGTGCTTGAATACCGAGAAAGCCGAGGAGGAGAAGTGCAGCTAGCTTCATTTCGACGCCAGTTTATTGATGCTAGTTTGAACAGCAAGGGCAAGCTAGATCATCGTATAGACGGAGTTACTGGTGCAACGATGTCAGTGCGTACTCTGAATCGGTCCGCGATAGCTGCTTTAAAACTGCATTCTATGGCTTTTATTAAAGCTGAAATTCAATAGCCTGGGGCTTAACAAAACCCAGCGTCAATGGTTCAAAATTGTTAAAATAAACTATGTTCCGAAGTACAATAGATAATTCAAAATGAGCTTGATTAGACCAATCTAAAACAAAGGTTCTTTTCAAAATCTGATGGTATTTAATTAAAGCTGACGGCTCCTTAATACCGGCGGAAGGGGTCTTTGATAAACCCGAAATTCTCGCCGTACAGATATACTTAAATTAAAATGAAACACCAAGCACTTAGACTTTTCCTTTGGCGTTGGCATCGCCGCTTAGGGCTCAGTGCGGCCGTATTATTGATCTGGTTATCAGTTTCTGGTGTGCTGTTAAACCATACGTCCTACTTTAATTTGGCGTCGATAAAATTACCAGTAAGTTTGGCGAACACTGTTTATCCAGTTACTTACACCAAGGCACGGTTGTTAGAAACCTCATTGGGAATGATCGAGCAGCGCGATCAACTTTTATATTTACAGGGGCGATCAATCCAAAGCTGCGACGGCCAGTTTGTCGGCGCGGTAATGATTGCTCAAGAGTTATGGCTGGCCTGCACCAATCAAATATTAATTTTGGGGGAGAAAGGTCAACTACTTGAGTCACTGGATAAATTTTCTGGTTTGGAAATTCCAATTAATAAAATTGGTAGCTGTAATAACAGCGTTTGCCTTGAATCAAATCAGCAGGTATTTATGGTGGATGCAGCCACGGTCAGTTGGCTACCGCATCAAGCAGGAGCTAGCTGGGTTAGCGCTATTACTTCGGACAAACAGTTCCCACAATTACTACCCGAAGTGCATAATTTACAGCGCCTTATATTAGAGGCACATAGTGGTCGGATTTTCGGAGTTAGTGGCGTACTCCTCATGGACTTAGCAGCCCTTGCTATTGTCCTATTGGCGCTTTCAGGCTGCTTTGTTTGGTGGAGTCATTACCGGCGTCGTAAACTGGCCCTTAGGCAGCGTTAGATTGTTACCAAGATCGAATAAAATGGAGGCATGTAAATTAATCGCGCCGATTCAAAGGTAACAGTGGCGCTTATCAGGCAGCACGACTTAACTAGACATAATGTCTATGTAGGAATGCAGCTCTATGCTTGTGAGTAAAGACGCAATAGGTGGTGACCTTGCGGGTCAGAAATTTTCCATTGATGTGCCGCTTAAAACGGTAGCCTGTGACAGTTTTATATTCCAATCTGGTAGGTTTGACAAGTATGCATTGTTAGATGCTATGAGCAGCCGAACCAGCTGCAAAAACACCGCCTCGGATAGGAGAAAAGGATCTTACTATAGAGCAACTTGTGACTACATAAAACGACTTAAGCGTGTTTGCTTAGTGACCTACGACGCCGATCTAGTTGCGCCAGAGGGTTTTCTAATGCTGGCACGAGTCACCAGTTTCGCCAAACGCAATGACTTGCTATTCAGTACAATCTTCATCGGTAACACGACTCGTATTAGAAGGACGAGAGACCTCAGTGAAATCGAAATTGATCGTTTCATGGCACGTTGTAGTTCTAACAAATAGTTACTAGTTCCAGGGCCTAATTCTTAGCCAGCGCCTAAAATAGATATAGGGCGCCTAACGCTGGTCCTTTTAGCGCAATGAATTAACACTGCGCCGAAAGAATCCAGCAATCAGGCACTCTACTATTCGCCTTTGTATCTGGTTAACTGCTCCACTACGCCATCAACGGTAAAACTATTGGGCGCTTGTCGCGAAGGATATTCGCGGAAAGTTTGAGCAAAATTCAATGCCTTAGCTGAGCCATAGAAGATCCATGCAGAGTTATTCTCCCACCAGGTGTTATAGGTATTGGAATCTGTGTCAGCGCGCTCGTATGGGTCACGACGAAGATTAAATAACTTTGGAATTCTAAGTCGTACAAACGGCTCTCTCCAAACCTGAAACTTAGTCGCTCGCTGTTCTGCGTAAACCACTTTCCAGTCCTTTACTCGGGCTCCAACTAACAAACCGTCATCACTAAAATAGAAAAATTCCTCTCTAGGGCCAGCGCCACTTTGGCCGGTTAAATAGGGTAGAAAGTTATATCCATCAAGGTGTACATTGAAGCTATCAGCGCCAAAGCTGCGGCCTTGTTTTAGCTCTTTTACAATGTTAGGTTCACCAACCGCAGCCATCAGTGTAGGCAGCCAATCCAAGTGCGACATCATTTGATTTGAAACTTGTCCTGGTTTGATTTTGCCTGGCCATTTGACCATCGCTGGAACTCTGTAGCCACCTTCCCAGTTAGTGTTTTTCTCACTGCGAAATGGGGTGATTGCAGCATCCGGCCATGTGTTGAAGTGAGGACCATTGTCGGTACTGTAAACGACGATAGTGTTATCTTCTACGCCAAGATCTTTTATTTGTTTTAGCATACGACCAACTAATTCGTCGTGCGCGACCATCACATCGTTATACGGGCCTTGACCTGACTTACCGATATGTTTGTCGGCAGGATGAGTCCAGAAATGCATACCCGTGGTGTTTAACCAAACAAAGAAGGGTTTACCAGCCTTAACCGATTGATCGATGAATTTTCGCGCAACGGCTTCGAATTCCTCGTCTACATTCTCCATGCGCTTGCGGGTTAAGGAGCCTGAATCTTCGATTCGACCGTCAGCGTAACTATGAATTACACCGCGTGGGTTTGAGGCCTTTTGAAACCAAGCATCTGTTGGGTAGTCAGGGCTCTCTGGTAATTCTTCAGCATTTAAGTGATAGAGATTGCCGAAAAACTCATCGAAACCATGATTGGTAGGCAAGAACTCATCACGATCGCCTAAATGATTCTTTCCAAAGTGTGCCGTTGCATAGCCTAAAGGCTTAAGCATTTGAGCCAGAGTAGGATCTTTTGCACTAAGGCCGGTCGCCGCGCCAGGGGTGCCTACCTTGGTTAAACCGGTTCTAACCGGATGCTGACCAGTTATAAAAGCGGACCGTCCTGCAGTACAGCTTTGTTCACCGTAGTAATCGGTGAACAGCATGCCATCTTTGGCAAGGCTGTCGATATTCGGGGTTTTATAGCCCATTAAACCATTGCTATAGGCACTGATATTTGTCATGCCTATGTCATCGCCCCAGATAACTAGGATATTGGGTTTACCATCCACAGCCCAAGTGGCGTTGGATGTTGCGAATGCTAGAATAAAAAACACTGCTATTTGCAGGGTTTTCTTCATTCTTAATTGGTTCATGAATACACCTCTATTCTTGTTGTTGGCGATGGTTTATTTATTAGCGCATGGGCGATAGTATCACGACTCAAAGTGCTAATATACTATTGGCATAGTTTCTGTCGATACGATTAATTAAACGATTCTAAGTAGGCATGCAACGAGAAGCTCAGAGTCGTAGTTTTCAGACTTTAAGCCGGTCAAAAGTAACAACAATAAAAGCCGTGAACTTTTGTTAGTATTGGGTGCTGACATCAGGCTACGCTAGCTCGGCTATATAAATTACTCCAACAGAGATTAAGTATGACTACCACTCACGCAGAGATTAAAAAATTGCAGCAAACAATGGATTCCTCCGTTCTGGGTCAAGCAGAGGTAGTGGAAAAAATTATCATCGCTTTGCTGTGTAACGGCAATGCACTACTTGAGGGGTTTCCGGGCACTGCAAAAACACGCTGCGTTAAGGTACTAGCCGATGCACTGGCCGCAGATATGGGGCGAGTTCAATTTACCCCAGACTTACTGCCTTCCGATATTACTGGAACCGAGGTTTATCATGCGCAAGGGAATGTCGAAAAATTAGTTTTTCAAGAAGGGCCGATCTTTGCAAACTTGGTTCTTGCTGATGAAATTAATCGCGCCCCAGCCAAGGTACAATCTGCGCTATTAGAGGCTATGGAAGAACGACAAGTAACGGTTGCAGGCAAAACTTACCAATTGCCTGAGGTGTTTATGGTATTGGCCACTCAAAACCCAATTGAACAAGAGGGTACTTACCCGCTTCCTGAAGCGCAGATGGACCGTTTTTTACTAAAGATAAATGTCGCCTATCCGGATGACGCTGCCGAGCTGAATATAGTGCGATTAGTTCGATCAGAGGAAAAAAATGCGATCGCAAAAACTCCTCAAAGGCAGAGTGTTAAGATCGATCAGCAGCACATCATTATCGCTAGACAGCAAATCCAAGATATATTTTTGAGTGAAAGCGTCGAGAATTACATGGTGGCCTTAGTACTGGCAACGCGCCATCCAGATCGTTATCCTGATAGTCCCTTGCAGAAGTGGATTTCAATAGGTTCGAGTCCGCGTGCAAGCATCAGTTTAGACAAAGCGACACGTGCTTATGCTTGGTTGCACGGCAAAGATTTTGCTGACCCAGATGACGTAAGGGCAGTGCTGCAATCGGTGTTAGGGCATCGCTTGATTCTAAGCTATGAGGCTGCAGCTCAAGGGATAAGTTCGGCTCAGATAGTTGAGGAGCTTATAAGGCAAGTAGCAGTTGCCTAGTGGAGCAACGATGAGACCCCAGTTTACAGTAAAACTTGATATGTTCAATCACCGGCTAGGCCTTAGGTTTTCGCGTACGGCGTATAAACTATGAGTAAAGTCGCTCCAGATCATAAGATCGTTCCAGATCATAAAGTCTATGTAGATCTAAAGCGTCTGGTCGAAATGCAATTGCACGCGAAGGAAGTCGAATTTTTACCCAGGCAAGTCATGCATAGTGTTCTAGCTGGCCGGCATAGCTCGCGATTGCGAGGTCGGGGTTTGAGCTTTGAGGAGTTACGAGCATATCGAGTTGGTGATGACATCCGAACTCTAGATTGGAAGGTGACTAACCGAACCCGCAAGCCACATGTGAGGGTTTACACGGAGGAGCGAGAACGTGATGTCATAATCTTGGTGGACCAACGCTGTCACATGTTTTTTGGCAGCCAAGTACAAATGAAATCCGTGACCGCCGCCGATGTGGCAGCGCTCGCAGTTTGGCGGGTACTGACAGTAAACGATAGAGTTGGTGGTCTGGTGTTTAATGACAAGTCTATTACCAAGATAAAGCCACAACGTAGTCGCAAGACGGCAATGCAGATACTGCAATCGATTGTTCAGATGAACCATCAATTGGCCGCCAAGCAGAGTAATCAAAACGCGATGCAATTGGATCATGTGTTGCATCAGGCTGAGCGACTATGCGGTCACGATTGCATGCTGATACTGATTAGTGACCTTAATGGCTGGAATCAACAGTGCTTGGAGCGGGTCAAGCGAATAAAAGCGCACAACGATTTAATTGTGTCGTTTGTAGTAGACCCACTCGAACAATCATTGCCACAGCACAAGCAATTGGTGATAAGTGATGGCGATTTGCAGATATGTGTAGATACCGAATTAGACCATCTGAAGAATAAATTTGACGAAACGTTTTCTGCCAAACTTGATTCGCTTCGATCTGAGTTGTCTGAATACGCAGTACCCTTGTCGCTTGTCGATACTATTACTCCAGCATACCAACAGCTGCAGTCCCTAGGGGTTGGTAATGAGTAAGAGGATAAGTCGGGTAATTCAGAATAGGCGGTTAGGCTAATGGCTTTCGAACTCAGTACCTTGTTACAAGTCAGCGCGTCACAAAAAAGCTTTGACGACACTTTTGGTAACTACTTATTACATGGCATCGACGAGGTGTTTTTACCCGAGGTGGTGTCTTGGTGGCCACATACGCTGGGCTGGCGGGTTTTGGCTTTAGGGCTTTTGCTATATTTAGGCATCGTTGTTTATCAGGCCGCTGTACGCTGGCAAGGTAATTACTATCGCCGCGTGGCCCTGAAAAAGCTTGATCAGCTTTTTATCACCTACAAAGATGCGCCACAATGCTTGCAGCAGTTACCATTAATTCTCAAGGCGACAGCACTGCATGCCTACCCACGGCTTGAGATAGCTCAGGCATCCGGTACACAGTGGTTAAAGATATTGGATAGTAAATGCAAAGCCACACAATTTAGCTCCCCGGTCGGCGAACAACTACTAACCATTGCCTATCAACCTGTGCAAGATTGGCAGTTGCAAGAAGGGCAAATAGACAGATTATTTGAGTTAGTGCGAAAATGGATTAAACAGCATAAGACGCATCAAAAGGTGCATGCCGATGTTTGAGCTGGCGCACCCTTTGATGCTACTGGCGTTGCCTTTGCCTTGGTTAGTGAGTCGAGTCTTGCCCGCTTATCGTAAGCGCGACGAGGCTATAAAGGCACCGTTCTTTAAGCAACTGGTTGAACTTAGTGGTGCGCTGCCTAGGCGTGGTGCGATTGTCTCTAAACGACCTCTGTATCGCTTGTTGCTGATGCTCGTTATGTGGGGCTGCATTATTATCGCGCTAGCGCGTCCGCAATACGTTGGAGCACCGATAAAGCATGAAAAATCCGCACGCGATTTGATGGTGGCCGTTGATCTGTCTGGCTCAATGCAAGCTCTTGACTTTGTTGACGAAACGGGTCAGAAGGTAGATCGACTAAGCGCAGTAAAGTCGGTATTGAAAAAGTTTGTTGAGCAACGACCGCATGATCGACTCGGTTTGATAGTGTTTGGTGATTCACCATTTTTACAGGCGCCATTTACCCAAGATCATGAAACTTGGCTGACATTACTGGATGAAACTCAAATTGCGATGGCCGGTATGAGTACCGCCTTTGGTGATGCCATCGGATTGGCTATAAAGCATTTCCGTGATAATGAGTCGCAAAACCGAGTGCTCATAGTACTCACCGATGGTAATGACACAGGCAGTGCTGTGCCGCCTATTGAAGCCGCTAAGGTAGCCCAGAGGTTTGCCGTGACTATTTACCCGGTGGCGATAGGAGACCCGGAAACAAGCGGTGAAGAAGCCCTCGACATTACTACATTACAAAAAATTGCAGAGCTTACCGGCGGTAGGTTCTATCAGGCTCTGGATCGTCAGCAACTAAAAGAAATCTATCAACGTATTGGAGCGCTAGAGCCGCAACTTTTCGAAGCACAGAGCTATCGACCACGCACCGACCTACATCACATACCAATGGTGTTGGTAACGCTGCTTATGTTGGTACTTATGCTGTTAACTATTTTCCAAGCAAGATTGCAATCACGGTCAGCCGTTCATGATTGATCTAATTGGCATTAGCGCATTTCATTTTTTGCGACCTTGGTGGCTAGTTCTATTAATCCCAATTGTGTTGCTAATGTTTTATAGCAAACCAACGCTTGCAACAAATTCTAGATGGACTGAATTCATAGCTGATCATTTACGTGATGCGCTGCAGGTCAACGGCGGTCATTATCATTGGTTCAATCCAGTCAATGTAGGCTTAGTACTAGTCACGCTGTGTACTCTGTTGATGGCAGGCCCAAGTTGGCAGCGTCAAGTATCGCCTTTTGTTCAAGACCAAGCGGTACTTGTGATTGCCTTGGATCTGTCCGATACCATGAGCCAGAAGGACATACAGCCGTCAAGATTAGAGCGCGCCAAGCAAAAAATTGCAGATCTACTTGAGTTGCGAGGAGACGCTCGAACAGGTTTGATCGCTTACGCCGGGTCAGCACACCAGGTGATTCCACTTAGCAATGACGCTAGTCTTATCCACCAATTTTTAGCCGCAGTGGATAGTACAATGATGCCCAAGTCAGGCAAGTTCCCGGAGACCATTCTTCCTTTGGCTGACCGAATGTTAGGTGATGCTGCAGAGCCTGGAACCTTGTTGCTGATTGGCGATGGTGTTGCTCCAAAAACGACAGATGCGTTTGAAGCGTTTTTTGAAAAACAATCGTATCAATTTATTGTGTTGGGAATGGGGCTGACCGAGCCAGTTGCTAAGGGTGTGGATGGCCAGAAATTTGGCGGTGCGCATCTGGCCTTACAGGAAAATGCACTGAAGTCTTTGGCCTCTAGCGCAGGTGGGTATTACCAAACAAATACACCTGACAAAAGTGATGTGCTACGAATAAACCGGCTGATTGAGCATCACCTAGCCTCAGTTGAAGACGATGATAGGCCATGGATGGATGCTGGATATTTTTTACTCTATCCAATCGCGTTTATGTTTCTCTATTGGTTTCGCAAGGGCTGGACTCTCAATTGGTGTGTCGCGCTATTTTTTTTGCACGCTGTCACGATCTCACCGCCATCGGTTGCGGGCGAGTTTCAAGGTAATTCACAATCCACTGAGGTGACTGATGGGACAGAGAAACAAAGTAGTAAACGGTCTGGAATACCAATAGTTGATCGAGTTAAGCGCGAATTCATTGATTTATGGATGAGTCCAGATCAACAAGGGCGATACTATTTTGAACGAGGTGACTACACCTTGGCTGCGCAACGATTTGAAAGTTTGGCCTGGCAGGGTACGGCCCACTATTATGCTGAAAATTTTAGTGCGGCCGCCGAGTTGTTTAGGCGCATTGATAGTTCGGCAGGGCGATTCAATCTAGCAAACGCGCTCGCTCAAGGTCAACATTATGTTGCAGCCGTTAGGGTCTATTCTGCAGTATTGGATGAAGCGCGGAATCATTCTGGCGCACTGAAGAATCGAGATTTTGTACAGCAAATCATAGATGATATTAACCGTATGAGTGCCAGTCAACAGACCGAACCAGGCGAGGCTAGTAAACAATTAGGCGACGCACCACAGCGCGCTAATGGTGCTGATCAAAATGATATTGCTGCAGATGAATTCGAACAACTAAGCGCAGAACAGATACTAGCTGATGAGCAGATTCAAGAGATGTGGATGCGTCAGGTGCAAGCTGACCCAGCCCGCTTTCTTAGGTCTAAGTTTCAGTTGCAATATTCTTTGCGAACAAGGGCCGACGCTGACCCCACGACAGATCAACAATGATCGAGACCTCTGTGAATATTAGTAGACGATTTCTCATATTTTTTGTATTAGTGATCCTACCGGTGTTTGGCACGCTCCAAGCGCAAGCAAGCCAAGCACCATCCACCTTCAATGATGATCTACGGCTAAAGGTTTGGATTGATCCTGAGCAGAGTCCTGTGGTTTTGCAACAGATTAACCTCTATATTGAACTAGCGACGCGGCACTGGTTCACCGGCGGCACTCGAATAGGGGCTTTTGAGATAGATGATGCGGTGGTACTGCGACGGGAAAAATTTGCAGTTAACTCGACCCGTATCCAAGATCAACAAACTTGGACAGCACAACTTTGGTCCTTAACGGTTTACCCACAGCGCGCGGGTGACTATGTAATCCCACAGATCAAATTAGAGATATCTGTGGCTGATGATAACGGTGAACCTAGCAAGCGCTTGCTGACGACCGAGCCAATTAAGTTTAGTGCAGTGACCCCAGCCCCAGTTCAAGCTGCACTAGGGTCTAATGGAGACTCATCTTGGGTAGCGAGTACTCGACTCGAAGTTGATGAACGCTACGACAAGGCGTCTAAGAACCTTAAGGTTGGCGACGCGATTAGACGGACCATTAATTTTGAATCTGAAAATATTGCTGCGATGATGTTGCCTGTTTTACAATTTGATTCGACTCCCGGACTTGCTATCTATCAAGATCCAGCCAGAATTGAAGATAAAGTTAATCGCGGTGTTTACTTAGCGTCGCGCACTCAAGTTGTTACTTATGTGGTGGAAAAAGCAGGTTATTATACACTTCCGCAGCTCGAAGTAGTTTGGTGGGATTTAAACAGTCAGAGCCTAAGGCGTGAGATTTTAGCTGAGCGAATTATTAGCACCAAAGGCGCAAGTGCCTCGGTGGTGATAGAAGCTTCTGTCCCACAATCATCAATCAAGCCCACAACCAAGATTGATATTGGTAAAATAGGGCGGTGGTTGACTGCTATATTTTTAGTTATCACTGCTTTGCTATGGCTGAGGCGGCGGTGTGGTCTAAATGCTTTGGACAGAGCCAACAGTGTGCGCCTGGCTGAGCTGGAAAACCAGTACATTGAACACTGCCGCTTGGGTCGTTATTCATCCGCTGGCGATTTACTTTACCAATGGTTATGCGCGCAACTTGAAACACATGATCAACAATCAATTGAACTTAAACGCCATGACAATTCTATTCGGCGATGGTTAACCTCCAAGGATGCTGAGCATGCGCTGGCAATGTTCGATAATTTAATGATTGTCGCACATGCTGATTCTCAAGCTTACTCTAAAGGTCTCACGACAGGTCCAGGCATAGATATTGAAAATCTTGAAACGCTGCCCAAAGAGATTAGAGGCATACTGAATATCATTAAAATCACTTCAATGAGTGATCAAGGCGACTTTCGCTTGAATTGAAATACATCAGCATCAGCGACTTAATAATTAACATCAAAACATCCTATTTCCACTATGAAGTTGAGTAACTATATTGCCGTGTTGATTGCGACTGCTGGAGCGATAGCAACTGTTGTGTATGTTCAAACAACAGCGACTTACTCGGGCACAGAACCTGATGTTGACGGCATGTTAGTTGAGCTCAGTGTGCCAAACAAGGAGTTACATTATGTTGGCTCCCAAACATGCAGGGCATGCCACGCAAACGAATACCAACAATGGCAGCAGTCAGATCACTTCAAAGCGATGCAGCTGCCAACTACCGCTACGGTGTTAGGTGATTTTTCCGATGTAACTGTAAACTTTCATCAGATCGAAAGCCGTTTCTATCAACTAGATGATAAGTACCTAGTAGATACTAGCGATGCACAAGGTAAACTCAATACATTTGAGATAAAGCACACATTTGGCTTTTACCCGTTGCAGCAATATTTAATCGAGATTCAGAAAGGACATGTACAGGCCCTAAATATTGCCTGGGATAGTCGACCCAAGGAAGAGGGTGGCGGTCACTGGTTTCATCTACGAGAGGATGAACTGATAACGCCTGAGCATCCATTTTATTGGACAAAACACTTTCAAAACTGGAATAGCCGATGTGCTGACTGTCATTCAACTAATTTACAGCGCAATTATGATGTCAACAGCAATAGTTTCAATACCAGCTTTTCAGAAACTAATGTCGCGTGTGAAGCTTGTCACGGCCCGGCCTCTAAGCACTTAGCGCTGGCTAATTCATCTAAGCTTGACCAAGGGTCGGGTTTTGACGTGAAGAAAAGCGATCCTCTGCGGTGGGAATTCAGTCCTGAACAAGATATCGCCCAAGCCGCTGGGCAAAAAAATGATGATGATTTGAATATGTGTGGCGCATGTCATGCATTACGCAGACAGCTGTCTGAGGCGAAGCAGGGCGGGGATTTTCACGATCTCAATCGTCTTTCTTTAGTCAACCAAAACAGCTATTTTGCGGATGGTCAAAGTAAAGAGGAAGCCTTCGTAGTCGGATCATTCTTACAGAGTAAAATGCATCACAAGGGAGTCACCTGCAGCAATTGTCACAATCCGCATACGGGAAAGGTGTTGTTAGAGGGTAATGGTTTATGCGCTCAGTGCCATAAGCCACAAATTTTTGACGCTGAGCAGCATCATCATCATGATTCAGGCTCGCAAGGTGCGCAATGTGTTAGTTGTCATATGCCCGAGAGTGCTTTTATGCAGGTAGATATGCGGCGCGATCATAGTTTTACTATCCCGCGTCCTGATTTATCTCTGGAGACTGGCGTTCCAAATGCCTGTACTCAATGCCATTCAGATAAAGACAATGCATGGGCGCAGCTGCAAACAAGACAATGGGGTGTGAAACCCAGTGGCGGTCATTGGGCGCACCTGCTACAGCGCGCTACGCAAAACGATATATTGGTTACTCGAGCCGCGGTAGCGTCTATTCTTAATACCGATTTGCCTGACATGATCCGTGCCAGTTTGCTGGCTTCTTTAGCGCCGCTGCCTTCTAGAGTTAGCGCGGATGTTGCTCGGCAAAGCTTGTACGATAAAAACCCCTTGCTAAGACGTGCCGCTGTAACGGCCTTGCAAGGGCAGCCTGGTGATGTGCGCTGGCAGCTTTTGTCCCCCTTTATTGGTGACCCAAATCGCAGTGTGAGAATGCAAATTGCCGAAAATTTGGCAGATGTTGTTGCTCAGCTACCTGTCGAGAATCAGCCGGCTGTCTACCAGTTGATCGAGGAATATCGTGAGATGCTAAATGTTTCGGCGGACGCTGTGAGCACACAACTGAATATTGCAAACCTAGAGTTACGCTTGGGGAGGCCGTTAGAGGCTGAACAAGCCTTTGTACGGGCGCTGCTCATTGAGCCAGGGTTTGTTCCTGCGCTATTAGGCCTTGCAGAGTTCTATCGACGTTCAGGGCGATTAAGCCAAGAGCAAACACTATTAGACAAAGCCATTGTGATTGCGCCGGATAGTGGTGCGGTTCAGCATAGCATCGGGTTATTTTACGTCCGCCAGAAAAACTATTTGGCAGCATTGGAGCATTTAGGTTTGGCAACGGAGCAAGTTGATGCAGCTCCGTATTACGCGTATATCTATAGCGTTGCCTTAGAGAGCCAGGACCGAATAGGCGATGCTATAAAGAGCCTAAGGGCGGCCGATCAGCGTTGGCCAAATCAGTACGAAATATTGTTGACGCTGATTTTGTATCTTGAGAAATCTGGAGATACCGATTCGGTGCTTCCCTTTCTTTCAAAATTAAGTGCTATCGCGCCAGCAGCACCTCAGGTAAAGAAATTAATAGATAAATACCAGAGTCGTTAAGAGACTTTTCGTTGATGTTTCAAAAGTCAGTGTAATTCTCGAGCAATGCCTTGAATCTGGCTTTTTCAGCGACGTAAAAATGAAGGCTCTTTACAGTAAGAAATTGTTATGAGGGCCTGCTATTTGACAAGAATCAGCAGTTTTGAGCAATTATTAGCGAAATACAGTAAATATTTTCATAAACGGACTAGCTATTTGTTGTGTTTTCATTATGATCCAAACCGTAAATAGAAGAGATGTTAGATTACTAGCGTTTAAAACTATTGCTTTTGTATTCGAATCGGTGAATTCGAATATAATTTTTATATTTCACCAACAAAATACGAGTAAAGAAAATGAGTAAAGGTACAGTTAAGTGGTTTAATGCCGATAAAGGCTTTGGTTTTATTACACCTGAAGATGGCGGTAAAGATCTTTTCGTTCATCATTCAGAAATTCAAAGTGGCGGCGGTTACGCAACACTTAATGATGGTCAAGAAGTAGAATACGAAGTTGGTGAAGGCCAAAAAGGACCATGTGCAAATAAAGTTGTTGCTGTTTAGTTTTTAACAGTCTCAAAGTACATTTTAGGGCGCAGCTTGCTGCGCCCTAATTCCTTGTGCAATAAGGTATTGAATAGCACCTTATTGCACAATGTTTTATCGAATATAAGCCATTGAGTATCTAGTCTGGCCTAACAGATTGGCATCTGAGCCACAATTCGATATTTTTTATAAACTCACAGGGTTGGCAGCAAGGATGAAGGGTTTCTAACTGGGCATTGCAATTCCAAATATTTACTTTAACTTAGCTCGAGTAAGGAAAAAGCTCCCCTAGATTCAAATAATATTAGTGTGGTCTAGATTGGGATCAAGAGTCCTTTTCACTTAGGCGCAGCAATCGGCCACCATCTAGGTCCTCCAGCACCCAAATAGCACCGTTAGGCCCAAGTTCAAGTTCTCGAATTCGCTTACCCATATCGAATCTCTGTGCCTCCTTGGCTGTTTCTCCATCAATCGTTACGCGTATTATGGCTCGCGGCGCTAAGCCCGCAATTAAAACTGACCCATTCCAGGTAGGAAATTGCTCTCCAGAATAGAATATAAGCCCCGCTGGTGCGATAGTCGGGTCCCAATAGGCGCTGGGGGCTGCAAATTCAGGTCGCGTATCATGATTGGGGATTTGTTTGCCGCTATAGTGGTTTCCGTTAGAAACAATTGGGTAACCGTAGTTCTGTCCGCGCTTGACAAGGTTTAGTTCATCGCCGTGCAATGGACCCATTTCAGAACTCCATAAACGACCTTGGTTATCAAACGCCAGCCCTAGAGGATTGCGATGGCCGAGTGACCAGATTTCGCCGGTTATATCAGCGCGCTGGTAAAAAGGATTATCTTTTGGAACGGAGCCATCGTCATGCAGTCGAACAATCTTGCCCAAATTGCCCTTCATGTCCTGCGCTGGGTCGAACTTCTGTCGATCACCTGAAGAAATAAACAAGTAACCTTGTAAGTCAAACGCGATTCGATGCCCGTAATGACCATCATCAGTAACCTTTGGAGTCTGACGCCAAACAACCTGTGAATCACGTAAGAAACCTTGGCCGCGGTCATTAAATTCTAGTCGTCCGCGCGCTACAGCAGCACCGCGCGTATTACCGACACCTGCTTCGGCATAGCTTAAATAGACTAAGTTGTTTTCCTTGAAATTAGGATGCAAAACGACATCGCCAAGCCCTCCCTGTCCACGATAATCAACATTTGGAAGATCTTCTACCGGGCGAGATATTTCTCCTTCTTGAGTCACTATTAAAAGTCGACCGTGTTTTTCTGTTACTAAAAGTCTCCCATCGGGCATAAAGGTCATCGCCCATGGCTCATTGAATTCAGCAATAGGGCTAATAATAAAGGGATGGGATGTGTCTGCTAGGATGCTGGATGCTGGCAAACAAAATGAAATCGTTAGTAATAAAAATTTATACATGGTCGGCTTCCTCAAATAGTATAAAAACATTATATAACATCATGGTGATGGTCAAGGCTCACATTTAAGGTGCTTGCTGATTTGATTTATTAAGCCCGAATAGCTGGTATTTACTAGTTATATCCCTATAATCGCGCTCTGATTCAGGCAACCCATTTTTAATAGTAATGAAATTACGTAATATTGCGATTATCGCGCACGTTGACCACGGTAAAACAACTTTGGTGGACAAACTCCTACAACAATCTGGCACCTTTGATGAGCGTGCTGAGCTTGTTGAGCGCGTTATGGACAGTAACGATATCGAAAAAGAACGCGGTATCACTATTTTGGCTAAACCTACTGCATTGACTTGGAAAGATTACCGTATCAACATTGTTGATACTCCAGGTCACGCAGACTTCGGTGGCGAAGTAGAGCGCATTCTATCGATGGTAGATTCAGTGCTTCTTTTAGTTGACGCCGTCGACGGTCCAATGCCTCAAACTCGCTTCGTAACGCAAAAAGCCTTTGAACACGACTTGAAGCCAATCGTTGTTATTAACAAAATTGACCGTGACGGCGCTCGCCCAGATTGGGTTCTGGACCAAACGTTTGACTTGTTTGATATGCTGGGTGCGACTGATGAGCAATTAGACTTCCCTGTCATTTATGCCTCAGCAATCAATGGCTATGCCACTGATGATCATACTAAACTCACTGATAACATGGATATGCTTTTCCAGACCATTATTGATCATGTCCCGCCACCGCCAGTGGCCATTGATAAGCCTTTCCAAATGCAAATATCGCAATTGGATTACTCATCTTACTTGGGGATTATTGGTATCGGTAGAATCAAGCAAGGTTCTATTAAATCCAATTCGCCGATTACGGTAATTGACGTTGCCGGCAAAACTAAAAATGGGCGTATTGCCAAGATTTTTGGTTTCAAAGGCATAGAACGAATTGAGATTGAAGAAGGAAATGCGGGCGATATCGTCGCTATCACAGGGGTAGAGCCGTTGTTCATTTCTGATACTGTTTGCGATCGCGACGCGGTCGAAGCATTGCCGCCGTTAACGATTGATGAACCAACAGTGACAATGACGTTTCAAGTGAACACGTCGCCGTATGCTGGTCAAGAAGGTAAGTACTTAACGTCTCGCCAGATCCGTGAACGTTTACAGAAAGAATTACTCCATAACGTAGCACTTCGAGTCGAAGACACGCCGAACCCCGATAAATTCAAAGTGTCTGGTCGTGGTGAGCTGCATTTGTCGGTATTAATCGAGAATATGCGTCGTGAAGGCTTCGAGCTTGCGGTATCACGACCTGAGGTTATTTACAAAACCGTTGACGGCGAAATTCATGAGCCATATGAAAGTGTGACCATTGATATAGATGATGAGCACCAAGGAACAATCATGAAGGCCATGCAAGAGCGTGGTGGTGATTTAGCAAATATGACTCCGGATGGCAAAGGTCGCGTACGTTTAGATTTTTTGATTCCGTCGCGTGGTTTAATCGGCTTCCAAACCGACTTTATGACTTTGACATCAGGTTCTGGTTTGATGTATCACGTATTTGACCGTTATGCACTTAAGAAAAATCAGTCTTTTGGCCAACGTAAAAACGGAGTATTGATTTCAAATGGCACTGGCAAAGCATTAGGCTTTGCGATCTTCAATTTACAAGATCGTGGTAAAATGATAATTTCAGCAACCCAGATGGTTTATGAAGGTCAGGTAGTCGGCATTCATTCTCGTGAGAACGATTTGACGGTTAACCCATTGAAAGGAAAGCAGTTAACCAACGTGCGTGCATCGGGAACTGATGAGGCATTGCGTTTGGTTCCGCCAATCAAGCACACATTAGAGTCCGCACTTGAATTTATTGATGACGACGAACTGGTTGAAATCACGCCTGAAAGCATACGTATTCGAAAGCGTTTCTTACATGAACATGAACGTAAACGTGCTGGTCGTGAAAAAGTCACTATATAAGGTTTTAGGAAGATAAACTAAAATGATAATTTATGATTTGGTGTGTGATTTTAATCATAGCTTTGAAGGCTGGTTTAAAAATGCCGATGATATGCAGGCTCAGCAAGCCAGCGGCTTGTTGACCTGCCCTGTCTGTGATTCTGATCAGGTAAGTAAAAAGGTTGCTGTACCGAACGTCGGTAAAAAAAGTAATTCAGTTCGTGCTGTGCCGGTTTCTCACACCAAGCAGGAAGTTGCTATTGGTAGCGGACAATCGCCTGAGAAATTCGATAAGCTGCAGAAAATGCTAAGCCAAGTGCATAGTTATATTGAACAAAATTTCCAGGATGTGGGTAACCGTTTCTCAGAGGAAGCGATTAGTATTCACCGGGGCGAAAAAGATGCCAGCAATATTTGTGGGACGGCGAGTCCAGAGCAAATAAAGGAAATGGCGGAAGAGGGTGTTGAGGCGATTCCGTTGCCTCCCAAGCCTATTGATCGAAAAAAAATAAATTAGAACAATCGTTTAGATGTACTATCTAAACTAAATTCTCCATTTAGTGCGTTTAAAAAAACGTTTTAAGCGAACACCACATTTACTTTGAGGGCTTTGTTTTAAAAGCCATGTAATTCAAAAGCCGTCTGATCTAATAAACGGTGCAGTTTAAAAACCCTGCCTAATCAAACCGACGACTACGCCTTCAATGGAAAATACTTCTGTTTGTAAATCCACTTCTATTGGTAGGTAATCGTCGTTTTCGGCAATTAAGGACACCGATGAGCCATGCCGTTGATAACGTTTTACGGTCACGTCATCGCCTAATCTCGCGACTACAATTTCATTGTCTTTTGCAGTTCGTGATTTCTTGATGGCGAGTAAATCGCGTTCAAAAATGCCGACATTTATCATGCTGTCGCCTTTTACTTTAAGTAAAAAATCAGCTCGCTCTGCAAATAGGGTTTGATCGACATTTAAATATTGTTGCACATGCTGATCTCCAAAAATAGGAGCGCCTGCTGCGACATCTCCGATAACCGCTAAACCGTCTATATTGCCGAATTCATGGTTTTTGATTTCTGGGTTAGAAAATTTCGTGTACTCGCTATTCGTTTGAATATCCAGCTGTGAACCGGATCTTGCTTCCTCGCGTATAAAAATACCGCGTGAGGTGCCTGAACGTAGTTCTATATGGCCTTTCCTGTCCAAGGCTTTGAGATGGTCTTCGGCGGCGTTCGGTGACTTAAAGCCAAAGTGTTCGGCTATTTCAACCCGCGTAGGTGGAGCCCCATTTATGGTCATGCACTCGAGGATAAAATCGAAGATTTCTTGTTGCCGTTTCGTTAACGGCTTTAGTTCTATGCTGTTCATGCATACAGCATAGCGAATTACTGATTAAACATCCAGTATTTTGAAAAGTATTTACGCTTGCTGATAATTTAGAGCGCAGGCATGTTGTGAAGTACGCAGATTGGTAATGATTGCTGCTATAACTTATAGAAGTGCAGGGGCTTTCTAAAATTCTTAATCGGCGTTGGGATTATAATTGCGCGCTAGAACAGTGCAAGTAGCTCTGCAATCTAAAACCATCTATAAGGTCTATTTTACTAACTGAAGTTCGGGATTCTCAGTTATTGCCTATTGTTTACCGGCTTAATAATTACGTACGATTGCGGTAGGTAATTCGACCTTTTGTAAGATCGTATGGGGTTAACTCTACGGTTACTCTGTCACCGCGCAAAATTCGGATATAGTTTTTACGCATTTTGCCAGATATATGCGCGTGTACAACGTGCCCGTTTTCCAATTCTACTTTAAATTCAGTATTAGGAAGCGCATCGATAACCGTGCCTTCCATTTCTATTTGATCTTCTTTTGCCACTTCAAACCTTCTAATTATTTATTTTGGTACTGATATATGGTTTCAGTACTTCCGTTATTTGCAATATTGAACTGATTCTCTGCTTAAGTAGCGAATTGTTTAGTCTCATATTGCGACAATAATTATCTGATCTAGCAGAAATTATTGGGGTGCTATGAAAGCGAGGCTATGATGCCCCAACTGGCGCATTAAATAAAGCCTTTAGCCTCTTAATTTATTAGCTTTAGCGTCTGTACGTTGAGCTGTTTACTTTACTAAGTGTCGACTTTCGCACTCATAAATAGGGGCTATCGGGTATAAATCAAGGCATGGTGACCAGAATGGATTTAATTGCATTCAACTAGCAGTTATCGTGATTTAGGCTGGGGTTTTATTGGTATTTAACTCAATCCATTGACGGTTGACATATCCTTGCAGCGGTTTGAAATTTTGTTTGTAGCTCATTTTACTCGACTGCTCGATCCAGTAACCCAAGTACACATGCGGAATCTCTTTTAGCCTAGCCAGTTTAAGCAGATAAAGTATGACGTAGGTGCCTATGCTGCGATTACTATATTGAGGGTCGAAGAATGTATAAACCGCGGATAAACCACCTTCGAATTGATCCAATACGCTGACACCCATCAATTTATCGTTTAGGTACAGGCACAGAAACTTTGATTTCGAAAAGTGTGAGTCAATAAAGCCGGTATATTTTTTTGGGTCATCATCACACATGCTGCTGTCAGGGTGACGTGCCCGCTGGTATTGCAGATAGAGATCGAAGTGTTCTTCTTTATATGAAACGTCCTCAATACGAACCTTTAGATCAAGGTTTTTACGCCAAACACGTTTCTGACTGCGCGATGGAATGAATTGCGCAGCTGGAACTCTGACTGAAATGCAGGCATTGCAGCTTGGGCATTTGGGAGAATAGAGCATTTCGCCACTACGCCTGAAACCCGAACGAGACAGCATAGCGAATAAACCTTTGTCAATTTGGTGTTCTGGATCTACTAAAATTGAAGCGCTTTGCTTACCTTCAAGGTATGGGCATTCATCCACGACGGTTTCGTAGAGTTTAATCGGATTGTGGGCAGTGCTCATACTCTATTTATAACAATTTTTACCGGCCACGCAAACCTAAGTTTTAAAATCATTGCTAAAGTCACTAGATGCGAGTGCAATATTAATACTCTTAAGATGCGATAAAAACACATCTCGAGGTATTTCTCGGGCACCCAGGCTAAGCAGATGCTCACTCGCTACCTGACAGTCAATAAGATCAAATTCAAGTGTTTGTAGCCATTGGCATAGACTAAGGAGGGCGATTTTTGAGGTATTATTTACTTCGCTGAACATGCTTTCTCCAAAAAACACCTTGCCCAGAACGACACCGTATAAACCGCCCACCAGTTGTCGTTGTCCGGCTGTTGTTTGCCAAACCTCAATTGAATGCGCATAACCCCTGTTGAACAATTCTGAGTAGGCATCATGCATGCTCTGGGTGATCCAAGTGTCGGGGTCGCCATCCTCCGAATCGCTCATGGAATTTGTCGAACCGCGTAAGGCGCAGCACTGCACCACCTGCACAAACGCCTCATCGCAAGTCACTTCAAAGCGTTGTTGGCGAACCAGTTTAGCTAAGCTTTTGGACACTTTAAGTTGATCGGGATAAAGCACCAGTCGCGGGTCTGGCGACCACCACAAAATTGGCTGATCATCGTTAAACCACGGAAAGATTCCCTGACTATAGGCCGACACTAGAGTATCCACGCTGAGATCGCCTCCCATGGCTAATACGCCGTCTTCGTTGGCATTACTTAACGCCGGAAACCTTACAAAGTTAACCACAATTCAGATCTCTTGTTTGAAAGGTGAGTGCGCCTGCATGGCATTTGAGTAATGCTCGATATGATCTTTCTCCTGAACCAAAAAGTTGGCGATTGCATCACGAAATTGCGGCTGGCTAATCCAGTGCGCAGAATAAGTGGTGTGCGGTTCTAAGCCGCGTGCTAGCTTATGTTCGCCTTGTGCGCCGGCTTCAAAACGTTGATAGCCGTTAGCGATACACCACTCTATCGCTTGGTAATAACAGGTTTCAAAATGTACGCTATGAAAGTTATCCAACGCGCCCCAGTAACGACCATAAAGTGTGTCATCGCTTTTGAAGTAAAGCCCACCAGCAATCACTTGGTTATCGTACTCGGCGAATAAAAATAAGGTTTGCTGGTTGAAGAATTCACCAAGGTACTTAAAAAAATCTCTATTTAAATACGATTGCGCACCGTAATAGGCGATAGTACGCGAATAAAATGCGTACATTTTATCCACGGCCTGTTCGTTTAGCTGGTCGCCGGACAGCCAACGATAGGCAATTCCTGTTTCGTGCACACGGCGACGCTCTCGTTTGATGTTTTTACGCTTCTTAGAGCTTAGCTGTGCCAGAAAATCTGAAAACTCCTGGTAGCCCCTGTTCTCCCAATGAAACTGGCTACTATGTCTGCCAAGCAAGCCGTGTTCCTTAGCAACGCCAAGTTGTGATTCAGTCAAGAATAGACTATGAAAACTCGACAAATTTCGTTCATCGACCAGTTCTAGTGCTTTGGCTATTATCTGCTGGGCTATTAAAGAAAAATCTTCACCCTCCGCGATCAGCCAGCGTTCGCCAGTCGCCGGCGTGAAAGGAACTGCATTGCAGAGCTTTGGGTAGTATTCCAGCCCATGTCGACGATGCGCATCGGCCCAACTCCAATCAAAAATATACTCGCCATAAGAATGGTCCTTAATATAGCAAGGCATAGCGCCGATCAACTGGCTGTTAGATTGATCTTGATAAACAGCGATGTGCGCAGGCTCCCAGCCATTGGCTTGGCTGACGCAATGACTGGCCTCTAGGCCTTCTAAAAATTCATGTCGCATAAACGGATTATTGCCCGGTAACATGGCATTCCATTGATCGGCATCGATCTCATTTAAACGGGGGTGAACAACAATATGCACGGGCGACCTTAGGCTATATAATTTGTAAACAATTCATTGAGCCAGAAGATACCCCATGAGCGGTGAAATTAGTATTGCCTTAGCCCAGATCAACGT
>JBLHMH010000011.1:0-35562 GCA_047621785.1 Polaribacter sp.
AAACTGTTGACCTAGAATTAGGTTTTGCCCAGTCTGATCAGTTAGACTTAGTATTTGGCGTACGTAACTTGTTCGACGAGCAAGGCCAAGAGACTGTCACAGTTGAAGGTGGTTTTGATGCTGCTGCAGTACTTGGCTTGCCATACAGCCAATTTACTCCATACGGCTTCAACGGTACTTTCTATTACGGTAAAGCAACTTATAGCTTCTAATCTTGAAATCGTAAATGTATGTATTAAGATGGGCGCCTGGGGCGCCCATCTTTTTGTCTTTTGTATGCATCGCTCGATTACTCCGCGTGCATCTCACGGTATTGTCAGAGAAACTTGGCAAGATTCTAAAAAACCACACCTAAGATATCTCTCATGTAATTAGAGGGGTCGAAGCCGAATGGCACTAAATTAAGCCTGTTTAGCATGCAAGCGCGAGGATCAGAGGTCAAGTCTTGGATCTTGTATTTCTTGCCAGCCGACTCACGGTGGCGTAGTGCAAACCAAAGTAATCTCCTATTTCTTTAAGAGTGTATCCGCCGCTCGCATAAGAAGCTTCAATTGCCTCATTTCGCTCATACTTAGCATCATATTCCTCGGGGCTGGCCGGAATACCACGGCGCTGAGAACTAGGCACCTCAGACAGATCCTTATCTCCGTCTATCAAAGCATCCATTCGCTTAACAAATGAATCATCTCCAAGATAGACTTGGTTACGAAGATCTTTCCACGGCGACGATTGATTTTTTCCTCTCGCCACAAACTGTTTATAACCTTCTATGGCTTTGCCTTTATTTTTTCCAAATGCGGTTAGTAGCCACTCCGTATTCAAAAATGCTGGATTGGCTGATTGGCCTGTCGTCGATCGGTAGCTGCTCCACGGCCAGTCCTTAGCCGACCTACCGTCAGATGCAAGTTTTTGGAATGCTCTTCTTGTTAGACTGCTTAGGGTCTCGCGGCTTGCTCACAATATTTTCTTAACCTTCATGGTTGGGCATAGTCGATTTTTCTAAGCGACTGTTAAGGGGAGTGGTCTCAAACCAGCAAACTCGATTTCGCGCTTAGATTATCTTAGGCAGGATGTAATCAAAACTAACCGCCATGGCATTTACGTATAGGAAAAATAGCGCGAGAAATTTAGCAATCACCTTACCCCAGCTCTGCGCATAATAGCGCTTCAGCGCGAGCACAATATAGACCAGTAGGTAAATGATAAAAGGGAATTGCAAAAAGATTAAAAGGGAGTAGGTTTTTTCATAGGCTTCCATAGGAATCATCACCGCAAATATCATATAAGCGATGCAATGGATGTGCAGGGCAAACACCAGATTGGATAGATAAAAAGTACCGCGGAACAATAGCTGGAATAACAATGCCAATAAAGGCAGCAACGCAAACATTATCTTTGGGTAGTACTCAATTTCGGCGGAAAAGTTTTCGCCTTGCTGGTAATTGCTGAGATCGAGCGCTGAGATCAGTAAAAAGAACAGAATGCTAATAACTAAATACATTCTTAGCGGTGGTGTATAGAGAGTTCGTTTACCGTTTCTGTACTCAAGTGAGAGTAAGCCAGGTTTGAGCAATAAGGTCTTTATTGTTAACAGCATGCGGCCATCGGTATCCAGCGTCTCGTGCAGCATCTCGGTTAAAACTGGTCGAATCGGTTTCTCAAAACTAGCCACACTCTGACCGCATTGGGAACAATACTTTGACTGTTTCGCGATTAGATTATCGCAGTTACTGCAATTTGACATATTGTTCCGTTAGTTAAAAAGTATGTTAGTTTCCCGCGCGATAAATTTACTCTGCTACTACTTATTTATAAGCATTTAGTGCGGCGATCATGCCATCGTCGAGATTGGCTCGCCTACCCTTAGCATAGTCAAAGCAAACCATGCGCGCTTCAGCCTCTGCGGCTATAAGGCCTAACTTAGTACTGTAGATAGCATGCAATAGTAAGAATTGCGTATCTTCTATTTTGACCACTCGCGTAGCAACCAGCACCTCGTCTGGATAGGTCAATGGTACCTTGAAACGACATTTTGTTTCTGCCAATGCCAGCCCAATACTAGCGCTGCCAGGGAACAAACAGGGACAGGCACAACAAGTCTTGCAAATAACACCATAAAGTGCAAATCTAAGCGTTCAAGGAAAATTTACAGGAGTTAAGGATGACTCGAGCAAGAAGCACTATTGTATCGATGGCTGATACTGTGAAAGTTAACGGGACAGCAGTGAACTATTTTCTGAAAAATAATTATCGATCTCGTCATCCGTTTTCTGTCAGTAAGTATTTAGGCCATTCCTCCATCAACGCCTCTGCCTCCATACTTTTGCCTTAAACTTCGATCAAATTTATCTGACTCAACAATCACTTTGTGAGATCAGCATAACCCTAAGTATCGATGATTTAGCGAGGCATTGGTGGAAGTCTCTAATGAACTCTCTGCACTTCAAAACTTATGCTTGATAACCACTCCTATAATTCCTTAAAAGGTTTAGGGTGGATTTTCAATTTTTACCCCATAGAGAATTTAGTCTCCCAGCGATTTTAATTTCTGATCCAATTTTCTTCGGTCTATAGAACTTAGGGGTTTCTTCAGGTGTATAACTCTGTGAAACCCAACCCTCATCATAATCATGTGGGTACTTATAAGCCTTATTGTGACTTTTTAGGTGCTGGGGCACTTCAATTGTTGGCCGAGATTGAACATATTCCATTGCTTCATTGATTGCCTTATAGCAGGCATTGCTTTTTACTGTGCTGGCTAAATATATCGTAGCCTGGGCAAGGGTTATGCGAGCTTCAGGCATTCCGATGTTACTCACAATATTGAACGCGCTGTTGGCAATAGATATAGCATTGATATCGGCATTGCCGACATCCTCAGACGCGAAAATCACCAACCTTCGAGCAATGAATACCGGGTCTTCACCGCCATCTAGCATTACACTTAACCATAGAATCGCGGCGTCTGGATCTGACCCTCTTAAACTTTTGATGAAAGCAGAAATTACGTCATAATGCCTATCCTGATTTCGGTCGTATGAACGAGAGTTATCTTTGATCAGCTCTACTAGCTTGTCTATTGTATAGTCGTCACTAAGTTTTAGGTTAATTGACGTTTCTAGATTTCCAATTGCTTTTCTAGCATCCCCGTTAGAGTATTTTGCCATTAGGTCTAAATCACCATCTTCGAAGTGTTCTTCAACTCTGCCCATGGCAGATTTCAATATCTCGATAATTGACTCGTGCGCTATGGTCCTCAGCTTGACCAGCTGTACTCTAGATAATAATGCCTTATTTACACTACTTTTTGGATTTTCAGTTGTCGCTCCAATAAGTACAAAATGACCGCTTTCTACATGAGGAAGAAGTGCGTCCTGCTGAACTTTATTAAATCTATGAATCTCGTCAATGAATATAACCGGTGTTCTTTTATTAGTTGCGGTCTCATGTAGTGCTAATTCAATATTTCTTTTTAGTTCTGGAACACCAGACAAAACAGCTGAAATCCGCAATAGTTTTACGGCATCTGAATTACATAAAAGATCAACAAGCGTTGTTTTACCAGAACCAGGAGGACCCCAAATAATCATGCTTCTGGGGGTGTCTGACTTTAGAAATGGATAACGTCTGACCAATTGCTCGAAACCAATATACTCATCTTTCTCCTTTGGTCTCATTTTGTATGCGAGGGGCGCAGACTTGGGATCTCTGGGAGAAGTTTCAGAGAAAATGTCATTTTGCATGTTTAGTTACTCGTAAGAATATTTGAAGTTTTGCGGACCATTTATTTATCGTTGACCCCTTTATACTAGACCTAGTTTTCGCCTAACAGGCAGAGACAGATTATTCAGTGTCTTTTCGTAAACTGCATCAACAGTTTCAGCCAAAAGGTCTTTCTCTTTCTGTTGCAGCAACTGAAGGTCTTTAACCAATTCGTCTTTCTTCTTCGCCTTAAGCCACCTTTATTCTTGACGCGCTTCACCTTGGCGCTGCTGAGCTGCTCGTTTACTTCTAAAAAGTGGCGACTTAACGACTCGGAGTAAGCGCAAGAATTAAACAAGGGTTGTGGCTTAGCGCCTACCAGCCTGGCAACTTCTGACTTCTGAATCAAATAGTTAGATTTTTTGACGTACTGAGACTTCAGGTTTTACCGGTACCAGGCGGCCCCCAAAAGACCATTGAGTGCAATTTGCCTGTGTCAATCGCAAGTCTCAAAGGCTTGTTGTCACCGAGCAAATGGCTCTGACCATGCACATCCTGCAAAGACCTTGGTCTTAGTCGGGCTGCAAGTGGTTGATAGCTGGCTTGCATCTATCTAACAGGCAATAAATTAATAGAGTAGGTGATTATTCATCTGTCACGCACCCCATGGACGCGTCTTTAACGTTTTTAATATACTTGTACAAAGTGCCGCGCCTGGCTTTTAGTTCAGGGGCTTGCCAAGCCTTCTTACGCTCTGCCAGTTCGTCATCGCTGACGTCCATCGAGATTATATTGTTAATCGCATCTAGTGTGACGATATCACCATTTTTGACCAATGCAATACCGCCGCCGTCTTGCGCTTCGGGAACCACGTGCCCAACGATGAAACCATGCGACCCACCAGAGAAACGCCCGTCGGTAATCATTGCAACATGCTCACCCAAACCAGCCCCCATGATTGCAGAAGTTGGCTTCAACATCTCAGGCATGCCCGGCCCACCTTTAGGCCCCTCATAACGAATAATGAGTACGTCACCTTTTTCAATCTGATTATTCTCCAAAGCTTCGATCATCGCGTATTCGCCATCGAAAACCTTGGCAGGCCCAACAAATTTCTCGCCTTCCTTACCCGTCACTTTTGCAACCGAGCCACCAGTAGCCAGATTCCCCTTCAGGATCTGAATATGGCCAGTCTTTTTAATGGGTGCAGACATTGGCTTAATAATATCTTGGCCTGCTGCTAGCCCTGGTAAGTCTTGCAAGTTCTCAGCTAAGGTTTTGCCGGTAACTGTGATGCAACTGCCATCGAGCAAACCTTCAGCCAATAGGAACTTCATCACCGCCGGTGTTCCGCCAATGGTGTGCAAGTCTTGCATTACATACTGGCCACTTGGCTTTAGATCAGCAAGAAATGGGACTCGATCACTCACCGCTTGAAAATCATCTACGGTTAGATCAATTTCTAAGGCGCGCGCCATCGCGATTAAGTGAAGTACCGCATTGGTAGAACCACCGAGCGCGGTAATCACGACCATGGCATTTTCAAAAGCAGCGCGGGTCATGATCTCACTTGGCTTCAAATCAATCTCAAGCAAATGCTTCAAGGCTTGACCGGCACGGCGACATTCATCTATTTTTTCCGGATCAACGGCTGGCGCGGATGCGCTGTACGGCAAACTCATGCCCAATGCTTCAATGGCGCTAGCCATGGTATTTGCAGTGTACATACCTCCGCAAGCACCAGCCCCAGGGCAAGACTTTTCGATGATCTGCTGGCGATCTTCATCGGTAATTGTTTCTACTAAAAATTGTCCGTAGGCTTGGAAGGCAGAAATAATATCCAGTTTCTCACCCTTATAAAGACCTGGCTTAATAGAACCGCCATAGACCATGATTGCAGGCCGATCCAAGCGAGCCATCGCCATTACACAACCGGGCATATTCTTATCGCAACCAGGAATCGCAATCAGCCCATCGTAAAACTGCGCCGCCACGACGGTTTCAATTGAGTCTGCAATAATGTCTCGAGATTGCAAAGAATAGGCCATTCCCGAAGTTCCATTGGTAGTGCCATCACTGACACCAATGGTATTAAAGCGCATGCCAATCAACCCAGCGTCTATGACTCCTGCTTTTACTTCGGCAGCTAGGTCATTCAAATGCATATTGCAGGTATTGCCTTCCCACCAAACACTCGCGATGCCCACTTGAGCTTTATTCATATCGTCACGGCTTAAACCCGTGCCGTACAACATGGCTTGCCCCGCGCCTTGAGATTTAGGTTGGGTAATGGTGGCACTGTGTTTATTGAGTTTTTGATCAGACATAGGAATTATTAAATAAGATGAGGTAAGGCTAAAAATCGGATGCCCAGTCAAATCACTGGGCATCCGGCATTTTAGTGCTGGAAATCAAATCAGAGATTCAAGCTCTGATTGGAAAGTGTTTTTACTTAAACAAGCCTTCAAGAAGCTTCTTCTTTAAATCGTCTTTGCCCTGCTGCTTAGTGGTTTTAGAGTCGGACGATTCTTGCTCGCCTGAATCTTGATTCAAGAAGCCTTTCAGCAAATCTTTACTGGAACCGCTGCCACTGGCTGAAACACCGAGTTTATCTTCAAGCTTCTTACGCGCCAACAATTTAAACAATACTTTAGTATCGATCGAATACGAAGGTGCCGCGAATGAACCAGACAAACGAATTGGAATGGTGACCCCGCTTAATTGATCCATGGCTTCGCCGCCCTGACCATCGGCGCTGTTTACCACGGTTACTTTTACTAAATAGTTTAAACTTTCTGCAGCTAAATCTATCTCGCCTTCGCCGCCAACTCGAAATAGTGGGGCCTTCATTGTAAAGTCGTTATTGGTCACTTTATTATTATTTAAAATAAAAGTGCCTGACAATTCAGCGAAACGAGTTTCAGCGTTTTCTTCACCGCTACCTTCAGCGTCGGCTTTATCACCTCCACCAACGGAAAACATCGAAGCGGCTTTTTTAATTATCGCTTGAATATCCACTCCCTTGATTGCACCATCTTTGGCCAACAAAGCAATTACACCTTGGTTAGCCTGTAGGCCATTCTTTTCGGTGACCTTAATGTCCAGACCCAGTGTGCCAATACCAGATAACTGATCTGTTACATCTGCCGCAGCAAGCAATTTACCTAAGTCAACGCTAGCAATTTTGTTTTGCAGGCGCAGAGTTGATAGACCTTGCGAATCAATAAACGAGATGTCTCCGCCTAACGAGCCATCATAGAGGCTAGCCTTGGGCGTAATCGTCAGTTTTCCTGGCGAAGAAACCACCTGTACATCAACATTATTTAGCTCAAGGCCGCCTGAAATTAACTGCTGAGCCTTAAAATAACCGTTAGCATTCACTTGTTTTAGAATTGCCATGGGTACCGCTAAAGCATCAGTACCTGAAGCGGCACCTTGGCCTGCGTCAACTGTTGACGATTTCGCTACTACGGTCGGCGCACTCCCGGCTTCGACCGGCAGATAGCGATCTAAGTTCAGTTGATTTAGATCCAACTCAAACTTAACTTCAGGACTATCGAAATTAGCAATCGAAAAAGAACCAGTCAATTGGCTTTGATCTAAGGTTAGCTGGATGTTGTCTAAACCAGCACCATCAACACCACCTGAAAACTGAGTATCAAAACCCACGTTTTTGAGTGCTGTTTTATCACTTGGCACATAGTCGATTGCCATATCGCTCAACAACTTGGCAACATTAAACGGTTTAACCTTTAATGTACCCTGTGCTTGCGGAGCATCCATAAACTTACTCACCTGCAAACCAGTAAGCGCTACCGACAGGTCATCGCTGTCGACCGTAAGAGAATTCATAGCCGCGATTTGTGAGTCGAGGTTCGCTTGCACTTTGGGAATTGAGAGTTTAAAAGCTCGCTTCTCGACTGAGGCGTTTGCAATCACATCGCTTAGCTTGACGCTATTGGATTTAAAACTAAAGTCCAACTCTCCTAGCGCTACTTCAATCTTCATCGCTGGTGATAGCTGAGCGTCGACTGTAAGGCCCGTTATTTTTGCACTATCTCTTTGATCAACCAATACTTCAGCAAGACCTAACTTCAGATTTGTTTCGCCTTGTTTGAGTGAGGCTAAAAGGTCTTTAGCGAATACTTGCAAGGTATCACTGTCTATTCGAGCTTTAGCGTTTAAGCTGAATTCAATGATGTCTGGATTGCTTGAATCAAGCACACTGCCTGATGCATCAATATCTGCCAAGCTTGAGCCAAGCAGATTGCCTGTCACCAAATTAAGGGCCGATATTTCGTACTTCTGTCCGGCTTGCTGGTCATCCCACAAGAGCTCCCCGTCAGTCAATTCTAAGCCTTGAATGACCAGCGCAACTGCTGTGCCAGTATTGTCGGTGGGCGCCGCCGGCTTATCTATGGATGGCGCCACTACCTCGCCTGGCGCTTCTTCGCCTCCTTCACTAAGCCCGCTAAAACTGCTGGTGCCATCGGCTAAGGTTATAATTCTCAGTTTAGGGCTCTCTAATACAACCGTGTCGATTTCGACCCGACTGCTTAATAGAGGTAGTAACTTGAGCCTTAGCTGGGCTGTTTCTACCACTACCATATCGCCACCAATGTCACTAGGCTGTGAAAAACTCAATTGTTGCGTTCGCACCCCTAACCACGGGAAAACTGAAATTGTCAGGTCACCATCTAGCTTTAAGTCACGGCCCGTTTGGGTCTTAACCACAGAGATAATTTTCTCGCGGTAATCGTTAGGATCAACAACTTGAGGAATTACTACAATCGCGATAATGATTAGTAGCATTAGTGCTAGGACGACTCCGCCTACCCATTTTAAAATTGTCATGGTAATTATTGGCCTGTTTGGTTTAAATCTGAACTTTGATCATACATTATCATTTTATCAATTATTTCCAGATAAAATAAACTAAATATTAACCGCTTAAACAAATTAAACATTAATACCCTAAGGCCTCAGCATACCTCGACGGGCCGTAATCGGCGTGCAGCAATATCGCTTTTTACAAAACGACTAGGTTGTCCCTATGAATTAACTCATCTGCGACTTTATAACCCAGTATCTCGGCTATTTGACCGCTTGATTTACCAAGTAATTTGCTAGTTTCCTCAGCATTGTAGTTGCTAAGGCCGCGCGCTATCTCTTTTCCGGCACCGTCGATACAACTTAATAACTCTCCCCTGTCAAAGCCACCGCGTACATCAACGACACCCACCACGAGTAAACTACTGCCATCTTGCTTAATTTTCCTAGAAGCACCGTCATCTAAAACAACGGTGCCTTGAATGCGCATCTGGCCGGCCATCCATTGTTTTTTGGACTTAATACGCCGTTTAGCTAACAACAGTGTGCCCAAATTTTCGCCCTCAAAAAGACGCTCTAAAACGTGTTCAATTCGCCCGTTGGCGATCACCGTAGAAGCACCAGAACGTGCCGCCCGCTGGGCAGCAGTAAGCTTAGTGAACATACCTCCACGGCCTAAGGTTGAGGCACCTGATGCCATCGGCAGTAATGTTTCGTCGTCAGCCTGAACTTCAGATAACAACTGCGCTTGCGGATTAAGCCTGGGGTCTGATGTGTATAGGCCATCTTGGTCGGTTAAAATGACCATCAGATCTGCATCCGTAATATTAGCAACCAAGGCTGCTAAGTTGTCATTGTCGCCAAAACAGATCTCTTCAGTCGCAACCGTATCGTTTTCGTTTACAACCGTTAGCACGCCTAATTCCAACAATTTAGTCAAAGTACTTTTGGCATTCAGATAACGCGCTCGATTGGCAATATCAGAATGAGTCAACAAAACCTGGGCGGTTTTTATTCCGTAGTCTTTAAAAGCCTGTTCGTATTGTCGTATTAGGGTCACTTGTCCGACGGCGGCGGCGGCTTGCAATGCGTCGACTTGCTCTGGCCGTTTTGGCATCCCTAACTGCGCCATGCCAGCCGCAACAGCGCCCGAGGACACCAGCAATACATCTATCCCGCGTTGCCTTAAAAAATTGATCTGTTGGGCCAACTGGCCAATCAATTCAACGTGCAGACCCTGACCATCATTGGTAAGTAGAGCGCTTCCAACTTTAACTACCCAACGCTTTTTTTCCTTTATCAGGTTTCTCGCTGTCATAAAGGTAGTTTAACTAATTTTCTGCTGCTGGGATCGACAACAATACTTCGGGTTCGGCTGCCTTCAGTTGTTCCTCGATATTCTTCATTATATCGTTACACAATTCTTGAGTGCCTTGCCGAGCAATTGCGCTTATCTGATAGACCGGACCTTTCCAATTGAGTTCAGCAAGCAATTCAGACACGATTTTTTGCTGATCTTCTTCCAGTACCGTATCTGTTTTATTGATAACTAACCAACGATCCAGTTGGTCTAGATCCGCCCCGGTTTGCTCGCTATATTGCGCTAGCTCGCCAACAATCGTAGTCACATCTTTAGCTAAATTTGCACTCTCATCACCATACGGAGCGATCTCAACAATGTGCAATAACAACTTGGTGCGCGCCAAGTGGCGTAAAAACTGGATACCCAAACCGGCCCCCTGAGATGCGCCTTCTATCAATCCAGGAATGTCTGCAATAACGAAACTACTACCCAGGCCCAGACTCACTACTCCCAACTCTGGGTGAAGCGTGGTAAACGGATAATTTGCAACTTTTGGTCGAGCCTGCGAAACCGCTCGCAGAAAAGTGGACTTACCTGCATTGGGCAATCCCAATAATCCAACATCAGCAAGTACTTTTAGCTCAAGCCTAAGGGTACGGGCATCGCCAGGTTTACCTTTGGTGATTTTACGCGGCGCCTGGTTTGTACTTGATTTAAAGGTTGTGTTGCCAAGGCCGCCATCACCTCCGTTTGCCACGATCACTTGCTGGCCTTCTTCGGTTAAATCAGCTATCTGCTCTTCTGTTTGAGCGTCAAAAACCAAAGTACCTATCGGCACCTTAATAATTAAATCATCACCACCTTGGCCAGTTTTAACTTTTCCGCCCCCGGTTTGGCCGCTCTGTGATTGATAGTGGCGCACAAAGCGAAAATCAGCCAGGGTGTTTAAACCTTCGGTGGCTAATAGGTAGAGACTGCCACCGCGCCCACCATCACCGCCATCAGGCCCGCCACGCGGAATATATTTCTCACGGCGAAAGCTTAAAGCGCCATTGCCACCATTACCCGCTTGCACGGTTATCTCTGCTTCATCTACAAATTTCATATCGGAATTTTAACTGGTTTGCTGCTTAAGTGCTGCAGCTAATTTTGTGTATTTTCTCTGGTCAGCTGAGCATCATAGAGAAAACTGTGATGCAAACCTTAAAAGAATAGTCTGCATTTTTGGGTCATAAAAGTACGGCCTCTGAGATATTTGGCTGCATATAAATTTTATGAACTATAAAAATTAACATTCCCATCAAAGGGCCCGGCATTTATACACGGTTATCAATTGTGAATATACATGCTTCTTATTATAGATAAGCTCGTGTTAGAAATGCATCAGCAGCAAGACAACATGTAATCAGCTAAATGTAAAAAAGGCTCGCCAATTCGGCGAGCCTTTCAGGGGACCAAAAATTCAATATGGCCCCATAACTATTACAATAAGAGCTGCTTAAGCAGATTTCTTAAAGTCTTTGCTAAGAGTCTCTAGTTTTTTAGACACATTTTGCAAACGAGCAGGAATGTCAACAACTGAAACCAAGCCAACTAAGCGGTTTTTAGCAGTTTCGATTTGCTCTTCGATGTTAGCACGGCCTTCTTTAAGACGTACTTCAGCTTCGCCTTGAACTTTTTCGCCACGAACGACCAAATCAGCAACCATTTTTTGGCTATCTTTGTTGATTTTAGTGTAACGAGTTTGAAGATCTTGGTTAGCCTTAGAATAACGCCCTTGAGCTTCTTCAACTGAACGACCCATAACACCTAGGCCAGCGAACCATACCTTTTGTGCAGCGTCTTGAGCACTTGCAAGGCCAGTATTAAAAGTACCAAGGATTGAAGTCGCTTGCTCAGTTACTTCAGTTTTTGCTGAATTGACAGTAGATTTTACCGTTGCTTCAACGTTTTTAGCAGATTGAACTGTAGAGTTTACAGCTGCGTCAATTTTTTTTGCAGAAGCTTTCTTCGCAGTAGTTTTAACAGCAGGATTTGTAGTTTGTGTAGTAGTAGTCATTTAGGTTCTCCAATTAGTCATTTAATACAAAAGTTATGTATCGGTTGATTCGATGAAGTGCATTCTATAGATGCGAATTAGAATCCGCCCCCTAATTAGAAACGGCTTTCTAAACATGCTTTAAAGCAGAGCTAAGCGATTAATTTAGTTAGATAAATTTCTAGCCTGGCTCTGACTCAGCACCCGCCATATGACGTATTAATCCTTGAAACGCTTGCACAGGCGTGCGATTACCTTCAATAACCTGACAGACGTCACGAGCGATTGGCATTTCAACTCCGCAGCGCTCAGCCAATGCCATAACCGTTGGCGCACTTTTGACACCTTCGGCTACCATCACCATTTCTTCTATAATATCGTCAATCGGCCGACCCTTACCCAACTGAATGCCAACCTGATGATTGCGGCTTTGAGTGCTAATACAGGTTGCCAACATGTCGCCCATTCCAGCTAAGCCAGAAAACGTTTCTGCCCGACCGCCCAAGGCGACACCCAAGCGAGTTACTTCAGCCAAGCCGCGGGTGATTAACGCAGAACGCGTATTGTCTCCCGCGCCAAGCCCGACTCCCATTCCTACAGCAATCGCGATAATGTTCTTTAGCACGCCTCCCAGTTCACAACCGACAACGTCGTCATTGGTATAAACCCGAAACAAGCCCGAATTAAATACTTTCTGTAATTGCTGTACGATGATGTCGTCTTCCATCGCTATTACACTTGCAGCAGCTTGGCCCGCCATAATTTCTCTAGCCAAATTAGGCCCAGTAAGCACGCCCACCGGATGGCCTGGCAACACCTCTTTCATAACCTCGGTCATACGTAAGTCGGTGCCTTTTTCTAAACCCTTGGTTAGGCTAATCATTGGCACCCACGCGCGTAAATGGGGCTTTACTTCTTCTAATACGCCTCGAAATGAATTCGATGGTATTCCCATAATTACGACATCTGCATCACTTACCACTTTTTTCAACTTAGAGTGGGCCTTGACTCGTGTATGTAACTTAGCACCGGGCAGATATTTTTCGTTGCTGTTGTGCTTATTAATTTCATCGACCGTCGCTTTATCTCTGGCCCATAGTGTCACATCGGTATTCTTAGCCACTAGTGAAGCGACTGTCGTACCCCAAGAGCCACCACCTAATACTGCTACTTGCAAATTAATCACGCATTTCTCCTCACTTTATTATTAGACTGTGGATACCATTATTAAACGTCTAATTCAATCTAGATCTGCAGGCATCGCCAATGCCCGTAGATGCTCCAACCTATGCGCAAGCTGACGTAAGTTCTTACTCAGGTTCTTGCGCTGTTCAACTAAATCTGACGGCCCCGCTTGCACCAAACCGTAGCTATCTAACAATTTATATCCGTTCTTGAACAAAATCTCACCGATAGACGCCTTGCTACTAATTCGGCGCTGGAGATACGCTTGCCGACCATACTTAAAGCATGCTGCAACAGCGGTCTTTTCATCCAAAGTCTGATCTACCGCTAACCTTGAGAAGACGTCGGCAACTATTCTGTATGACTCTATATAGGGCCGTAAGCTAGCATGCGCCACCAACGGCGTCATCTTAGCGACCAGATGTTTTGCGTAACTACCGCCCTTAGCAAGTTTTGCTTCCCACTGCGCATCAAAAAACTCAAGTTCAGCGCGAATATCATCATTAAACTCATCAGTTGGGGAGTAGAAAAACTCAAATTTAAACATGTCCCGTAGACGGTTCGCTTCGAGCCAAAAATCGCCTACCGGCTCCTTAGAACTAGCTCCAACGTGCAACAAAGCCAACTCTGCAATGGCCTTACTTACAAAATGATGAACGATAGTATTTCGGTAATAGCTTGCCAACATATGCTGCCCGGCATTAACTGCGTACACCGTCTCTGGACCTTCGTCATAGCGATTGATCAACTTATTGTCTACCATGGCTCCAATAAGTTTCAACATATGCTTAGTATTACCGTCATCAAAATCGCTGGTAAAACGAATATCACGGTGCTTCGCCCAAGCACGTAATGCTTGTGTACCGTCACTCAATTCTTTAATGGTTTGAGCACGCGGAGCAGCTCCCAACAATGACATGGACATTAGCGATGTCAGGGTTATGGGTGAAACTCTATTCGCTTCAACGCCAACTTTGAATGCTGTCTTTGCAAGCGCCAAACTATCGTTATTCATTGACGCTTTGTCGACAATTACCGGCTCTCCAAAATCGATATAGATACGCCCTAGCGGCTGGCGCAGTCGCCGCAGGTAACTAATAAACCAACTCAATGACTCCGGCCGTTTGATTGCGCCCTCTTGCTCAGCGGCATAATCCTTAACATCATTAATCATGTCGTAGTTGATGGCTACTGGAATAATATGCAGATTATCAACGCTTGAATCTTGCATCGCGTCCATAACGTATTTCAACATACCAAAGCGTGGTGGCATTAATTTACCAACCCGCGAACGAGTGCCTTCGAATGACCAGGTTAGAGGAAAGCGCTTTTCTAACAAATAGGCCAGATAATTCCTCAACACCAACTTATACAAGTGGTTATCTTGGAATGAACGCTGTATAAAAATAGCCCCAGAACGGCGTGCCAAAAAGCCGAGGCCGGCGAACGCCATATTGATCCCGCCCATAATATGTGGCGTCGGAAAGTCATTCTCGAACAAGACCGACTGCATTGTCAGGCCATCCATGTGGGTTTTGTGGGTCCACAGCAAGGCTGTTGGGTGTTCTCGAACAATTTGCCGAAAGCGCATCAATCGTTCTTGATCCACCACTAATTCATTCTCATAACCGAGAGAAATAACCTTGCGATTGAAGCCAGCCATGACATCCTGCCAGAAGTTGTGTGGCGTAGAGACCAACTCTTTAAATATTGGCATGGCGCGATCGCGCAACTGCGCTTCTCTCTCGCCAGTTTCTTTCTCAATCTCCAACAGACCCTGCTTATAGCGCTCACTAGCACGTATCTGTTTGGAGACCTGGCGCGGGACTTTGTAACGGCTGCCACGCAGGCGCCGTTCCGCAACCTCTAACGCCAAAGCGGCTTGACCCGCAATATAGTCAGCAAGATCTCTATCTACTTCTGCGTGCTGCTGGCGCGCGTCGTACCGAGTTCGAAGCTCTAATAACGTCGCCGGCTTGCCAGCAATACAGACTGCGCGTGACGGATCGCTGTTTAGAATACGTTTGGCTTTAGACTTATTAGGTCTGCGTGGATTACCAGATAACAGATCTCTAAGTCTTGGCTTGTCATCGGTACGATCCATCGCAGTTTTCCAAACAACTCGCACTGGCACCAGCAATGTATCATCTGAAACATCTAGGGCAAACTGTAATCCAGCTGCTTCAACATTTTCTGGATCATGGGCAATCGGCACAACAACCTGACTACTAGCCCCCTTAAAATCCGCGACCGCCCTAGTTTCTTGTAACCAATCCAGCAATAATCTTTCTTCTATTTGGTGGTCTGCATCAATAATAAATAATACTTTTTCTGAGAAGACGTCTTGCCAAGGGTTTATCGCCATCAATTGCTATCCTTATCTTGTGCTTTTTGGGAGGTTCGCTTTTTGAGCGACTTTGAACTGAGCCCTGCCGCTTTGGCCTTAGCTTCTGCTGTTTCCGACCCTCCATCATCATTGATAGCACGTGCAGACACTTTAACCATAGGTTTAGGCTTTGATCGTCGCTTACTTATACGGCTTACAGTCGAGTCTGCTGTGGATTCTCTCTGTGTCTTTTTATCTGCTTCAACAGTCAAAGGCGCGCTCTCTTTATTACTAATTGCAGTACTAGCTTCGCTGCTTGCTTTAGCAACCACTTTCGATTTTGATTGGATGTCTTTAAGCCGCTTGGCCGTAGCCAGTTTTTTTGTAACGAGTTTGGCTGTAACAGCTTTGGTTTTTACAACTTTAGATTTAGCAACTTTGGATTGAATTTTTTTCGTGATAGAGTTGCTGGCTGGTGCGTCCTGGACTTGCTTCGCAACCGTTTCTGCTACTTTTCTTTTAGCGCGATTAGCGACACGTGATGCAACCTTACTGCTCTCTAGCGCCGCGGCCTTACCAGCCTCACCTGCTTTTGCCAATGTTTTTCTTAGGCTTGGGTCAGTTGCCTCAGCAGCTTTAAGCTGTGTATTACTTATATCGGCAGGATTGGAATTGTTCTTTGCGTTGCCTTTAGTTTTTGTCTTTGCTTTGACCACCTCTGTTTCTGACATGGGTTCGTGCTTGGCGCGCTGATGCGGGCCCTGTAACACCATTTGATCGAGTTCTTCTAGAAACATATCTCGAACTTGATCTACATGCTCTCCCATGGTTTGCGCTGTCCATCCACTAGTATCAACGGGCGGCAATACTGTGATCTTTACCGTAGCAGGCCTAATAATAAACTGCCCGCGGGGTGCAACATCGATTGCGTTGTGGATCACAATTGGTACGATTGGCACCCCAGCCTGCAATGCCAGATGGAATGCGCCTTTTTTAAATCGACCAAGGTTGGTAGACGTTGAGCGCGTGCCCTCTGGTGCGATGCAAACGCACTGACCCTCTTTTTGAATTGCATCGACTAATGGCATCATTGCTTCCATTGCAGAGGCGGTGTTTTCTCGGTCAATCAAAACCGTGCCGCCTATTTGCATTAATTTGCCAATAATTGGCAAATCACCAATTTCTTTCTTACCCACTCCCGCCAAATCTCGGCGCAACAGGGCCGGTATAATAATGGTGTCGGCTTGGCTCTGATGATTGAACACGAATACACAAGGGCGATTAGTCCAAACATTCTCTTCACCCGTTACGTCAAGCTCAATGCCAGCTAGTGCGGTTGCCATGTCTGCGAAAAGAGAGACAGAAAAGTTGCGTGACTTTCGCATCGAGCCAGTAAGGGCGTAAATAGGTAAACCCGCCAAAGCTGAAGTCAACATACTGCCCTGCGCCGCGAGGGTGCGAACATAATCTTTGATACCAACGTTGCCCCGACTATTGAAATCTTGCACCGGCCAACCTCGTCCACTGGCGATTCTACGCAGCTTAGCGTTAGGGTTTAACGGCCTTGGCTTACCAACGTACTCCAACAATTGAATGTCTTCGTCACTATCAGAATAGAAGTAGCTTTGCTCGGGCTGAACGCCATGCGAACTCTCAAACCCTTGTGCAGCTTCCACTTTGCCCATGCCATAACAAGTCGGCTTTATAACATTGCCGGTAAAACGGCCTGCCGCGGTTTCAAGGCGGGTACATCTAACATGCTCTATACCCAGCTCTTCGGCGGCGGCGTTGACCTGATAGGGCGTTGCCGCAGAAATAAGTGCAACTGTGTGGCCTTTCTTCAGATGCGCTTCAATTAATGCTTGAGACTCTGGATAAACCAGTTTCGCTATGTGTTTGTTATACAGGGCTTCGCCAAACTCAACATAATCTTTTTCTTCAACCCCCTTTAAATATCTAGATGTCGAGCTCATCATTGCCGAAAAACCCATATTGCCCAATCCAAAATTGGTCATGGTAGCGACAATATCCAACAGTTGGCGAGGTTTGACGTCACCACGACGAATCTGTTCTCGCAAATAGGTTATCGCGGAATAGCCATAAATAATTGTCCCGTCAAAGTCGAAGAAAGCCCCGATATGGGGGCCTTCTGGAGACTGTTCCACTTCTTTTATAATCTTATCGTATCGACGCATAAACTCGCTGCAAACTTTAATTTCACTCTTACTACAATAGTACCGTAAAAACAGGGATTTACAAGATATTGCTAGATTCGTTTTTCTCATTTACTAGCTGTTTCGCTTAGTTATAGAGTAATATTGAGGACCGCAAAATCATCGAACGAGTATTTGGATGCAACAGCTTTCTGCGCAAGACGCACAATTTTTATATATGGAAACGAACAAGAGTTCGTCTCATGTGACTTCGGTTAGTATTTTTGACCCTTCAACGGCACCTAGTGGTACAGTGCGCTTCAAAGATATTATTGATCATGTTCAAAGTAGACTTAACACTTCGCCTATTTATAGAAGGCGAATTTACCACGTTCCTTTAGAACTCGATTATCCCTACTGGATCGACGACGAGCACTTCGACATTGAATACCATATTCGTCATGGCCGCTTACCGCATCCTGCAGATTGGCGTCAACTTTGCATTCACTTAGCGCGCTTTCACTCACGCCCCTTAGATCTGCAACGCGCACCTTGGGAAATGTATGTTGTGGAAGGCCTCGACAACGTAGAGGGCATCCCAAAAGGCTGCTACGCACTGGCAACCAAAATTCACCATGCTGCTGCCGACGGCATGTCAATTATTAATTTTTTTGGTGGTCTGCAAGACATAGACAACAAAGGCACTCCGATAATGCCTGCCAGTCAAAAGGTCACATCAGCCCGTTTTGAAAAACCTTCTCTTTTTCAAATGTCCACTCGGGGCCTAATCAATACTGCCCGCTCACCAATGAAAATTGCAGACACTCTGTTTCGAAATGCACCTGCAATTGTTCGTTCAGCGCGAGATGCCTTCGAAAATAGACAGAGTGAAACAAAGCATTCCGTGCCCAATACGCGGTTTAATCTTGAAACCTCGCCGCATCGTATGTTTGACGCTACCTTCTTGCCCTTGCCTGACTTCAAACAGATTAGGCGTGTAGCGCAAGGCTGCACCATCAACGACGTGGTACTAGCCATTTGCAGTGGTGCATTGCGAAACTATCTAATACATCACAAAGAATTACCGTCAGAGACCTTGAAAGCGTTTGTCCCGGTCAATGTAAGACCAAGTAAAGGCAGCCTTACTCAAGACGATCAACCCGGCAATAATATAAGCACTATGGCGCCAGACCTATTTACCAACGTAGAAGACCCTGTTGAACGCCTGCAGGCGATTCACCACGAAACACGCCAACAAAAAGCGGCTAAAAAAGGGATCTCTGCTCGGCTAATGACCGATGTGACCCGCCATGTACCAGCCAGCACCCAATTGTTAGCTGCGCGTTTATTAATGACATCTGAGATTGCTGGTCGCATGACCAATGTTTGCATTTCAAATGTACCTGGACCCGCAGTTCCGGTGCATATGAACGGCGCGGTATGCGTCAAAGCTCTGGGGCTTGGTCCTCTTGCGGATCGGATGGGATTATTTATTGCCGTCACCAGCTACAACGGTGAAATGTCTTTCAATGTGACCTCATGTCGTAGGACGCTGCCTGATATCGAGTTTTTTGTTTCTTGTATTCGCGAAAGTTTTACTGAGCTAGTGGGCATTGCTGCGAAATTGCCAAAACATCAAGTTACTGAAGGTAAACCTACCAATAAGGCGAAAAAAGCCAAGAAAGTTGAAACACGAATGAGCGCAAAAACATCAGCGAAAGTGGGCGCTCTGCCAATAAATCGTAAGAAACGAGCAAAGAAAAACTAGCATACCGTTTTGTTTTAGTCGGCCAAAATTCGATAGTTTAATTTTGCATATCAAAAGCTATCTTTACAGTCGTATAGTGCCATATCAGGCTTTGATCATTTTTGACCGCTAAGCATTAGCCAAAATCATATCAAATTGGTAAATCGGCAGGCCTGTCGCTTCATCGAGGCCAGGTTTGCTGATTAACAAGCTTCGATGATCTTCGGGCACTTTGGCAATTTCTAGGTCTTGTTCGATCAGCGGGTCTCCAGCAAAATACATCTGGGTTACCAACTCAACTGAACCTGGTTTAGAAACTTTGAAGTGAATGTGTTTACACCGCCAGCCCTCCTCCCCTAAAAACGATAATGGATACGGGCCGGGTTCAATAGTCTTAAAGCGATAACGACCGTCGTTATCTGTTCTAATTAATCCCCAACCCTGAAAGTTTTCATCCAAAGGTGCGGTGTTTTTATCCCTAGGGTGGCTATAGCGGCCATGTGTGTTTGCCTGCCATACATCGACCAATGCGTCAGCCAACGGTTGACCATCTGCATCAGTGGCACGACCTTGCACTAAGATCTGCGTTCCTAGCGCCGAGTCACTATTACCGTCGATGATGGTTAAATCCAAATCGGTATCAGCTTGATCGTCCACGGGGTGAAATGGGCCCTCTACTTGGTATGGCGTGGCTACCTTGGCCAATGCCGAACCCAGCGGCATAGCGCTAAGGCCAGAGATTAAGCCTATTCGTTTAACCACATGACGTCTGGATACGTTCTGTTTATTGCAACATTTCATATCACCTCTGGTTTGTATTGGAATTATAGTAGCACGCGAATATTACTATTAACTAAAGCCTAGAACTGCTCAAAGTAACGTCAGACCTAGACCATACATTGTCAATTTAACTCTAAGCTTTGAATTAAACCAAACATTGACCAACCATTACATGGGCATCGCATCAGGCCCTCCTTAATAGACGGCTTCAGCCGCGCCAGTATCGCCCTTCTTAAATAGCCCCTCGCCTAACGATTGCCGAGTTGGGTCATACTAAAAAAGCGGCTCAGTATAGGGTAGGCTGTCTTGCGCGATCATGGCTTTTTCAAAGGCAGCAACTGCCGAACTGTGATCAGCACCTGACAATTCGATCTCACCAGACAATAATTGATCGGCGATCTTTAGGACGATACTAGCTGGGTAATCGTTGTACATGAAGCAAGAAACCATACCGCGCCAAACACAAATCAATAGATTATTAACATGGAGCACCTTGATTACGGACGTATAAATTTACCTTACGCTCAGAGGTGAAGGCGGTCAAACCGCAGACTCAGGTCCAACTAAGCTAATTCCAAACTGACGCAAATCAATAATCACTGTTCAGTACTTTAAATGTCCCCTATTGCGGATAAAATATTTTTAGCGACTGTGTTGTTAACAAACTCTGTTATTAAGACGTTGAGACTGTAGAAAAAGTCAAATGTCTAGAAAGTTATCTACCGAGTTGCCAGCTCAGTTAAATCTGAGGTTAGTTTTCGGTCTAACCTTTTACAACAACAGCCAGAGAGGCGTATTTTGAACTCCGAATTTCAACGGATTTTAAGCCCGCACCTTTTTCTACAGTCTCGTTGGCATCAAGGCCAAGTCTTTCTGTTTGGCTGTTTTGTAGGCGGGCCGAGAACGTAAGCGTTCTGCATATGTATTGAAGTTATCCGTTGCATCAATGCTGCTAAACTGTAAACCAAAATCTATTAGACTGCCGAGATAGGCATCGGCTGCCAATCAAATCACCTAGAACACTCAGTGAAAGATCATAAGTGCCATAGCCTGCCATTCGTTGTTGCTGCTGGTCGGTCTCAAAGCCAAATGATTTATTCGTTATCACGCTTTCGAGTGGCCCGGCATAAAAAAACAAGCAACGATAATAGTCGGCTCTATCGCCGACCGCTGGGGCCAAATTCGATTCGGGAAATGCATCTGCCAGATAGGCGCAAATTGCGGCACATTCTGTAACGACCTGATCGCCATGTTTGATCGCGGGAACTTTACCCATAGAATTGATCGCTAGCTACTCTACTGACTTCATATGCAGACCTTATTCTATAATTTCTTACATATAATCAACGCCTACTTCTTCTAGCATCCAACGCACAACTTACCTGCGCGACATGGGGTTGGTATAAAAGATCAAAGCCTTACCCATTTAAACCCAGCATCTATCTATCGCGTATGTGACTAAACCCCCGGCAGTTTTGACGTCCAGCTTGGTCATCAAACTCTTGCGATAAGTTCTAATAGTCTCAATACTAAGAAAAAGTGCGTCCGCAATTTCCTGATTAGTTTGCTCCAGCGCAATCCGTCGAATCACTTCTCTCTCACGCGCAGTCAGGCCGATATATTGGCCATCCATTCGTTTTTTTGTATAGCTATAGCCTTCTTCAACAACTTTGGCAGCTTCTGGACTAAGGTACTCCCTGCCTGCCTTGGCTTCGCTTATTGCAGTCTCAAACTCTTCAAGAGCAGAGTCTTTCAATATATAACCGCTGCAACCTTCTATCAACATACTGTTAATGTACTCAATTGAGTTAAGAGAAGAGTGCGCAATTAATAGCTGCTTAGGATCTTTTTGATGTATGACACGTGTGGTATCGATGCCATCCATTTCTGGAAGACTAATGTCGATCAAAACAACATCGGCTGTATTTTCATCCAACCATTGAATAACGTGCTTGCCATTTCGTGCGTGAGCAACTACCTTCAAGCAAGAATTAGCAAACAGCTCATGCAGTCCTTTTGCGACCAATTCGAGTTGATCCGCGACTAATATTTTGACGAAGGCTTCCATATACTATTTAGTTTAAAGATTGATTAATTTTTGTCAAACAATGTTTGATATTTCGTTAAGTATTTCATAGACAATTGATCAAGTACTTCGCGTTTAAAGCCCGTATTACTGCACATAGTGTCTCGCTAGAGTCGCACGCATCACCAACCCCACCTGCATCACTATCGGGTTGGCCAGAATTAGCACTAAACTGACAATTATCTACCGCGTCATTACCTCATCGTCATCACCCAAATCGTATAATCCATCGCCGTCAAAATCGGCGCCGTCGTTTTCAATCAGCGCATCGGCTAGCGAACCAAATCCATCTATCCCTACGCTGCAATCGTCACACATATCTACATCGATGTCTCGGCAAACCATTCAGCGAACCACTAGTTGTAATAAAATTACCATTTTGCACACTTACCCATGATAAATGAATTGACGTTACTGAAAATTCGCCAGCCGGGGCTAAATCAACTGCTTCATTTTGTCTGCTGCTGATCTCAGGTTAAACTAATGTTTAGAATAATATGACGAAACGAAAACCATGTCGAAATTCACCCTGTTCTTAGTACATGGAATTGGTATTCATGGCGATGCTACCTGGGCACAAGAGACCATAGTCATGCTAGAAGAGGCATGGGATCGCGATGTGATTATTAACTCAGCTAACTCGCGGATGTCTGACCACATTGAAGTGGTACCGATCACTTACGACTCGGTATTTGAAGACTATTTTGATGACTTCTCTGACCTAGGCAAGGCGGTTTTCAACGATGTGTTGGATCTAAATAATGACGAGCGTGAACAGTTATCGGCCACCATCCAGCAATATCAAACAAATGACCGACACTTTATATGGTCCTACATTGTCGATGTAATCTTGTATAAAGCATCACTGGTTCGTGAACAGGTTAATACGGTAGTCGCTCAGCAACTATACCAACGAATTTCGGCCGGTAGCACTAGTGATTCGTTTGGCATTATTGCGCATTCTTTAGGCACCCGCGTTGTAAATGACACGCTGCAACGCTTACGCACCGAGCAGGCCGATCAGAGCAACTTCTATAAACAAGGGTATCGACTCAATTTTTTGATGCAGATATCCGATGTGACCGACTTGTTTGGCCTACCGTTTGGCAAAGATCGCTTACCTCCAAAGAATGTCTATCCGCACGATACAGACGATTACCTACGCACCGTATCCAATCGCCAGAATGATCCCAACGAGATTGAATCACTCGCCTACAGGTCGTGACAGCGAAAAACACTTGGGCAGAGAAATCTATCGAGACATCCTAGTAGATCATGTGCATGAACATAACGTTCATGGTCTTAGCCACTATATGCTGCACCCAGAGGTCACAGATGAAATATTTGATTTTTGCGGTTTTGGTCGGTTTTTGGGCGAAACCGAGACCCGTCACAAAGAATTTCCAACGCTTGGTCCTAAAGTGGAACCGAGCCTACGCGACGCTTTGACAGCCTTCATGGCTGACACTATTGGCTTGGCTGATGATAGTTGGCAGACCTACGTCAACTTAGTAATCAAGTTTAGTGATTTTTCACATGCAGACATTGCATCTTAATAACGATAAAATTTAGACTTAGGACCTGATCTATGCTCACACCAAAGAAGTGTATTGTAATTCTGGTGATTTACTTACCCAGCATTTACGCAGTAGCATGCGAGCCCTTTGTCGATGTGCACTCTTCTGAGCCGCAAACCTTAGAACAGGCTAAAGACAGACTCTCGAACCATCTACTACCACAAGATCAAGCCCCATTTAAGCGAGACAGAACTGCGACACAGATAATTGAGTCGATGGATTGTTACCTCAACGCAATTGCTCAGCATATTCAATTACTACAACAAACCGCACCCCAACTTAAACAACTAGGACTTGCTTTAGAAAATTCAAACTCCCCTGATTCGACACGTAACGCCCTAACTCGCATCAATCGGTCAATTAACCGCGATGCCGGAACTGGTTTTCTACAATTTCCTAATGGCCATGACTCCACTCTTGAAATTGATCTGTTCTCCGACTTCCTTAAGCCGACCTGCACAAAATATGCCAGCGACTCCTGAGCACAATCACTTTCTGTAGCGCAACATCTATGGTGGATCGGCGGATACTATCGGGCACTCGCAGACAATCACAATAAATCTGATATCAATGCCAGTCTTGCTTACAACGATCGTTTGGTACGCAAATGGCAGTCCTATAAAGATGACACCATTTTACTGTGGCCGCAGGAAGTATTATTAAATTCCTTAGTTTTCAACCCTGACCAAAAGGGTTTGAGCGAGGCACCCAATTATAAATTACTTAGCCTTCGACCAGCTCTCCGTCTGAGCTACCTTTCGGATGCCAAACATCATTTTCAACCCACATTGAACGTCGATTTACTGGCTGTGTATTGGTGGCGGTATGGCGAACCAGATGGTGCTTCGGCGCAGCCTGGACGTGGAATAGCAGCAACCTTAATTGTTGATGGCAGCGATACCGCACTTGGTCTTACTTATCATCACAACCCCAAATGGTCTGCCACTATCGCCCAAGGAGATGACAACGATCTGATGGTCTCGCTAAGCTTCCAACTGGCGAGTTGGTTTTTGAAATAACCCGCAAATACAGCCTTACTACGCGCGCAGCACTATCTTTGCCGTAATAACAATCATCTATGCCAGCAAGCCTCTCCACCATCTGTTTACTGGCTAATTTTTAGTGTCTTCAGCAAAAGTTGTAGAACTAACACTTTTCGTGAAGGAAAATCTAGCAATAAAGGCCCCCAGGCTGATCACGCCATTCACCTTTCATACCGTCCTAATTATAGTTAAGATAAGCTTAGTCCAGCACTCTTAAAACTCAACTTGCCAAAGCATTCTTAGCATCCCCCTGCGACTGCTGATAAACTAGAGAAAACAAATAATGAGGCTCCAGTATGAAAATATCATCATTAGTTATCACCACTTTAACCGCTGTCAGTTTGATATTTACCACTACAGCATTTGCCGCCCATCATGGCGATGAGGCTAAAGCTGAGCATAAGAGTGATAAAACAGCAATGACCGGTTTAGGCGCGGCACTTGAAGCCCAAGACGATAAAGCCAAAGCGCGCTATCAATATAGAAACCCCAAACAAACGCTTGAGTATTTCGGCATCGAACCAGGCATGAAGGTTCTGGAAGCGCTACCCGGCGGCGGCTGGTATAGCAAGATTCTACTGCCCTATTTGGGCGAGAATGGTCATCTAATAGGAGTCGATTACGCCATTGAGATGTGGCCATATTTTGGCGGCTTTGCCACTGAAGAATTCATTGAGAAGAAAAAAACATGGACTACAACATGGGTAGAAGACGCTCAGCCATGGCGCAGTGAATTAGGTGCCAACGTTTCTGCGGCAACATTTTCGACCATACCAAGCAACATAGACGGAACCTTGGACGCAGCTCTATTCATAAGAGCCTTACACAATATGGCGCGTTTCTCTGATAAAGCTAACTACCTAGGGGACGCAATGTCAACGACCTTTAAAGCGCTTAAGCCTGGCGGGATAGTCGGGATTGTGCAACACCAAGCACGCGAAGATCGGCCAGATTCATGGGCAACTGGCAGCAATGGTTACGTAAAGAAAAGCACTATCATGCAAACAATGAAGGCCGCGGGCTTCGAATTTGTTGGCGAAAGCGATATCAATGCTAATCCAAAAGACCAAGCTGGGGAAGGCGATATCGTTTGGCGTCTGCCTCCATCACTAAGTGGTGCCAAGGGTAATGCAGAGCTTAAAGCTAATATGTTGGCGATTGGAGAGTCACATCGTATGACGCTTAAATTTCGCAAACCATCGTAGGCTAAGCAAGCAAGTTCCGCTGACCGAATAAAAAATTTACTCTAATTAATTTTCACATAGTTACTCAAATCCGTAAAGCCCATGCACAACAAACTTCGTTACTTAATTGCATTTATTATCAGCGTACTGGCCGCATCTATCATTGCGTCCATGTTCTCAACTCAGTTTGTCGTTGCAGGCTTAAGGGAATTGGGATTAGAAATACCAACCGCAACACGCCTAGTAATGACCTTTGGTGATTTGGCTTCTCTTAGATTTTTGGGGATTATCCTTGGCATGTGCTTTTTAATCGGTTTTATTGTTGCGGCAGTCGCAAAGCACTACATCGGTGGTAGTCGGCTAAGCTGGTATACCGTCGCTGGTGGCCTTAGCTACACAGCAACACTATTATTGATCGAGCAAATTTTACAGCTGATGCCTATCGCAGGAGGCAGAACCATAGAAGGTATGTTCACCCAAGGCCTGGCCGGCGCAATAGGAGGCTTTATTTTTGCGCAACTCACCAAGCCCGGTCCAGACGATCTCCAGCAAGAGGCGCTTGAAAATGTTTAATTCAAAAATAATCTGCCTGGCCTTGTTGGCTCTGGTTTTATTCGGCACATCGAAGACACACGCCGAGTCGTCCCGCTACCAAATAGATACATTGCTCAGTGGCATTGATTCTCCATGGTCTCTGGCCTTTTTACCAAATGGTGACACGCTTATAACAGAGCTAGGAGGCAAACTGCGCCGCGTAACAAATGGTCGGTTAAACGAACAGCCAATTGAAGGTGTGCCGGAGGTCTACTTTGAAGGTCAAGGTGGCTTAATGGACGTTGTCATTGACAACGATTTTGCGCGTAACCAACGACTCTATTTATCTTTTTCGTACGGCGATTCAAGTGGTAACGCTACGCGCCTAGTTAGCGCTAAGTTAGACGGTAACCGTTTACTAGATCTACAGGTGCTATTTACTGCCTCCCCTCTAAAACGTACACCGCACCACTATGCAGGGCGAATGGTTCAGCTACAAGATAGTTCCATTTTGTTAACCGTCGGTGACGGCTTCAATTATCGTGAGCAAGCGCAAAGACTCGACAGCCATCTTGGCAAGATAATTCGCATACTGGCAAACGGTGAAGTGCCTCAAAACAACCCTTACTTAGGCGATCCCGAAGCGCTACCTGAAATATGGTCGATAGGTCACCGCAACATGCAGGCAATCGTAGCGGCTCCGGATGGCACCATATTTAGCCATGAACATGGCCCTCAGGGCGGCGACGAAGTGAATATCATTCAGCCCGGCCTTAACTATGGCTGGCCGGTCATTACTCGCGGCATCGATTATAACTTTGCCAGCATTACACCGTTTACCGAATACCCTGGCATGCAGCAGCCACTGGTAGACTGGACTCCGTCAATCGCGCCAGCCGGGATGACCTATTATACCGGCAGTCAGTTTCCACAATGGCAAGGCGACTTATTTGCTGTCTCGCTCGCTCAAAAATCGGTGCGACATATACAGTTAGAACAAAATAAAGTTGTTTCAGAACAACGCGTTTTCCCAGAACTGGATCAACGAATGAGAGATATACGAACCGGTCCTGATGGTGCTCTATACATTTTGACAGATGGAAAAGAAGGAAAATTGTTGCGCATTTCTGCAAAACAATAATCGCTAAACACTTCAACAACACAGCAGTAGGCACCATGTCCAATCCAATTGTAGTTCGCGCACCTATGTTAGGTTCAGTTGTTGCTGTACTTGTCGAAGAAGGGAATTTAGTCAGTGCTGGCGACACCTTATTAGTCATCGAAGTGATGAAGGTGCATTCCAACATCAAAGCCCCTAAAAGCGGTCAGGTCAGTAAGATATTGACGTCTGCCTCGGCTAATGTTGAGAAAGGTGCGCCTCTGGTGGAACTATCAGAGCAAGAAAACACAGCCCTTACTAATTCCACTGAGATAAAAAAACCGCCATTGGTAACTGTTGCTTCAGCCGACCTCAACACCCCTCGCAAAGCACTTAAAGATGTTGAGCGACGTAAGCACAGAACGCTGGATGCGGCGCGTACGCAAGCCCGCGACAAGCGCGTTGCTAAGGGCTATCGTACTGCGCGAGAAAACTTAGATGACCTTTGCGATACCGACAGTTTTATTGAATACGGCCAGTTCGCAGTTGCGGCGCAACGCCAGCGCAAAGATTATGCAGAGCTTCAGTCGACCACCGCGGCCGATGGTATTCTCACGGGGCTTGCCACAATAAACGCCAGTTTGTACGGCGCAAACGCAAGTAAAACTGCCGTTATTATTAACGACTATTCAGTTTTAGCCGGAACTCAAGGTTACTTCCACCATGCTAAATTAGATCGCATTCTAGCGGTCGCAGAACGACAGGGCGTGCCGGTAATCATGTATAGCGAAGGCGGCGGCGGTCGGCCTGGTGATACAGACATCACCACCGTGAATTCCGGCTTACAATGCGAATCGTTCGGTAGTTGGGCAGCGCTGGCGGGCAAGTCTCCCAGAATTGCAGTCGCCAACGGCTATAATTTTGCAGGGAATGCTGCCCTTTTTGGAGCTGCCGATATAACCATCGCTACACAAAAGTCTTGGATCGGCATGGCCGGCCCAGCAATGATTGCTGGCGGCGGTTTAGGCAATGTCCAACCAACTGAGATTGGCCCAATTGACGTGCAGACCGAAAATGGCGTGGTCGATATCGTCGCCGACGATGAAGCGCACGCAACTGCAATAGCAAAACAAGTATTGGGGATTTTTCAGGGTAATAAGCAAGATTGGCTGAGCTACGACCAAGAAGCCATGCGTGAACACCTTCCTGATAACCGATTATTCACTTACCAGATTCGAGATGTTATCAATAGCTTAGCTGATCGCAATTCATTTATAGAACTCAGATCAAATTATGGTGGGGCCATCGTTACAGGCTTCATTCGCTTAGAGGGTAGACCGGTCGGACTGATTGCCAGCGACTGTAATATATTGGGTGGTGCTATCGATGTCGACGCAGGCGAGAAAGCAGCTGATTTTCTTAATCTATGCAGTCAGTTTGGAATCCCACTATTGTCGCTATGTGATACGCCTGGCTTTATGGTCGGACCCGCTCATGAAAAACTGGGTGCGGTAAGAAGATTAGCTAAATTATTCACTGCAGGGGCTCAATTAAAAGTGCCACTGGTAGCGATAGTGTTACGCAAATGCTACGGCCTAGGGGCCCAAGCCTTACTCGGTGGCAGTACCAGTCGCCCCGATTATACTGCCGCTTGGCCAAGCGGTGAATTCGGCCCCATGGGGCTAGAGGGTGGAGTCAAGCTGGGCTTCAGCCGAGAATTAGATGCTGCGCAAGATGAAGAAACCAAGCAAACATTGTATGACAAGCTTCTGGCGCAAGCCTATCAGCGCGGCCAGGCAAGCGAAGTAGCAAGCGTTTTAGAAATTGATGCCGTTATCGACCCTAAAGATACGCGAGCCACGGTAATCAGTGCATTAACCAACACTATGGACGTTTGATGCTCTATGAAAACTCAATCGCTGCTTAGGTTTTCCTTACTCTCATTACTGTTTGCGGTTGCTAGCATTCAGTCTGTGGCGGCCAACGATCTGTCGATTGATCAACGTATTGACCAACTGCTTAAACCGATCGCCGATTTGTTTATCAGTATAATTTTCTTTTCGCTTCCTATAGCAGGCACTGCAGTGCCCCTTATCGTCGTTTGGTTACTGGTAGCGGCAACCGCCTTCACCATCTACTTTAAATTCATAAGTCTGCGTGGTTTTAGACATTCATTTAAAGTCCTAAGAGGCGACTTTTCGGACCCGAGCGATCCTGGTGAAGTAACTCACTTTCAGGCATTGACGACTGCCTTGTCTGGCACCGTAGGCCTTGGCAATATCGCGGGTGTGGCAATTGCTGTGTCGATTGGTGGCCCAGGCGCTACCTTCTGGATGATGGTGGCTGGTTTACTAGGCATGTCGACCAAGTTTTTAGAGTGCTCACTTGGGGTTAAGTACAGAAAAATTACTCCCGAAGGCAAGGTGCTGGGCGGCCCAATGTACTATTTGAGTGCCGGGCTAGCCGAGCTCGGGCATCATCGCTTGGGGCGATTTTTAGCAATATTCTTCGCGATCTGTTGCTGTATCGCCTCTTTATGCGGCAGCAACATGCTGCAATCAAATCAAGCTTATTCTCAATTTGCTTACGTGATGGGCGGTGACGCAAGCTTTTGGGCAGACAAGGGATGGTTATTTGGAATGATTCTGGCGGGCGTAATCGGGGTAATCATCATAGGTGGAATTAAGACGATCGCGCAGGTCACTTCACGTGTTGTTCCTTTGATGGCGGGCATTTACCTTAGTGCCGCGCTGTTTATTTTAATCGTCAATTTTGAAAAAATACCTGATGCCTTTGAGTTGATTTTCGCTGGAGCGTTTAATCCCACCGGTGTCACTGGCGGTATCATTGGAGTGATGGTTCAGGGCTTTAAGCGCGCCACCTTCTCTAATGAATCTGGTGTGGGCGCCGCCGCTATTGCTCATGCCACAGCTTCTACCACGGAACCCATCCGCGAAGGATTTGTCGCCTTGATCGAACCCTTCGTAGACACAGTGGTGATTTGCACAATCACAGCTTTGGTTATTGTTATCACTGGCGCCTATGTGGGGGTCGAAGGTATTGACGGAGTCGCAATGACATCTCGTGCCTTTGAAAGCGTAATCTGGTGGTTTCCCTATCTGCTCAGTTTCGCAGTGTTAATGTTTGCTATCTCAACCATGGTTTCCTGGGCGTATTACGGTTCAATCGCCTGGAGTTATCTGGTTGGCAACAGCCCTATAATGGATTTACTATATAAGGTTATATTTTGCTCTTTCACCGTCATTGGTGCGTCTATCAGCCTTAACTCCGTCATCGATATATCTGATTCGATGTTTTTCTCGATGGCGATCGCAAATATTGTCGGCTTATATATGCTAGCGCCGAGTATCAAGATCGATCTTGCCAACTACATGACAAAATACGTTAATCCGTCGACACGCGAGTTAAACACAGACAAGAGATCGCAAGGCTAGTCAACTACCGCAACGCGGGTATGGATTGCACCTGGCGGGTTATTGATACCGACTGGCTTGAGTTTTAAGCCGCTTCGCCCTGATCATTTAACAAGATTGCCTAGGTGAGTCTGAAGTGCTGAGATCGCCAGTAGGTTCCAGTCAACCCCGGCCACGGACTTCGATACCTGATGATTTTTAAGGCCAACATAACCATGCACAATTGCCCATATTTCCAGTGCCAGCTTCTGTTTTTGCGATAAAGAAGCGTCTGCAGCCAACAAGCTTCCAGCCCCTTCGATAAGCAATGAAAATGCCCGTTGGGCAACCTCAGCGGCCGCAGTAGAAGGCTGATAGCCTTCATCGGCCTCTCCAAAAATTAGACGATAATGGGCAGGGTAAATATCTGCGACGCGTAAATATGCTCGCGCGGATGCGATGACTTTATGCATCGGACTAGCATCTATATGTGACACGTCCATCGCCAGCGCGACCCGTTCAAACGCGTCGATATACAAGGTGTCTAAAATGCCCTGTTTGCCATCAAAATGGCTATATATACCAATCGTCGAAAGACCCGCTCGATTAGCAATAGCGCGCACGCTGAGAGCCGGTAGGCCACCTTGCAAAAACAACTCTGACGCAGACTTTAGAATCCGAGCTCTAGTATCTTTGGATTTTTGATCTTTTTTATTGACAACCATAACGCTGTTATTTTATTCTATAACGGTGTTATATAACAAGCTATTTAATAAACTTTAGAAATACCTGGAGATTTCAATGACCATTCAATTTGAAACCGATTATTTGATTATTGGCAGTGGCGCTGTCGGCATGGCCTTTGCCGATGTGCTGTTAAGCGAAACAGACGCCAACATCATGATTATCGATAAACATCACAAGCCAGGTGGTCATTGGAATGATGCCTATTCATTCGTAACCTTGCACCAGCCCTCTACTTTCTATGGCGTAAGTTCACTTGAACTAAGCTCTGGCGCGATCGCAAAAGTGGGTCCAAATGAAGGCTTGCAAGAGCTGGCTACTGGGTCCGAAGTGATGGGTTATTTTGATCAGGTCATGCGTAATACATTCTTGCCGTCTGGGCGAGTTCAGTACTTCCCAATGTGTGAATACACGGGTGACGGCAATTTCCACTCAATCCTTAGCGATAAGCAGTACCAAGTGACCGTCAATAAAAAGGTGGTCGACGGTACCTATTTCAACACATCGGTGCCTTCTACTCACAAACTGGCTTTTGAAATTGCTCCAGAAGTCGAAATAGTTCCGCTCAATGATCTGCCCTTGCTAAAAACAGCTCGCCAAGGCTATGTTGTGGTGGGCGGCGGCAAGACTGGTATTGATGCTTGCATGTGGCTATTAGAAAATCATATTGATCCAGAGGACATCTGCTGGATCATGCCGCGTGACGCCTGGCTGTTTGATCGTAAAAACACACAAAGCTCGATTGAATTCTTTGAACATTCAATAGGCACACAGGCTCGACAACTAGAAGCCTTAGCAAATGCTGACTCAATTGATAATTTATTTGAGCGCTTAGAAGAAATTGGCGCCCTGTTGCGAATTGACCGATCGGTAAAACCGAAAATGTTTCACGGTGCAACCATTAGCAAGAAAGAGATTGAGCAATTGCGACGGATTAAGAATGTAGTTCGTATGGGGCGCGTTACGAGCATTGAAAAACATCAGATCATTCTTGAGGGCGGCACAATCCCAACCAACGAAAAGATCATGCACATCGATTGTTCAGCCAGCGCGGTTCCCCCACGCCCTCCGGTCACAGTGTTTGACGGCAATACCATAACCGTGCAAACGGTGCGTACTGTGCAGCCGGTATTCAGCGCAGCGTTTATTGCCCACATCGAGGTCACTTATCCGGATGACACGCCTGAACAAATTGCTAAGAAAAATTTACTTTGTACTTTAGTCACGCTGCCTAACCACGACACCGACTGGTTGCGTGCCACTGCTGGGCAAATGTTTAATCAATATAATTGGTCACAAGAACCGGGCTTGCGTGAATGGATTGCATCTAATAGGCTAGATGGCTTTACTTCTCTGATTGCTGCGGTCGATGAGTCAGACCAGCAAAAGATGCAAATTCTGGCCAAGTTTAAAGAATTTTCAATGCCTGCAATGGCGAAGGCTCAGCAGTTTATTGCTGAATTAGATGCGCAAGCCAAGCAAGTTTAAACTTGTCCTGACTTGTAAGCCCTGATTAAGCCAATCAAAAACCAGACATCAACCTTTAGGTAACCCCATGATCGAATTTCAAGTCCGCAAAGATAACTTTGCGAAAACGCAATTAGTTGAATCCATCGCCGCGCCAATAAACGATGGCGAGGTCCGGATAGCCGTAAACAGCTTCTCGTTCACTGCCAATAACATCACTTACGCGATGATGGGCGAGCGACTAAGCTATTGGCAGTTTTTCCCGGCGATTGGCGATGATGCTCAAGCTTGGGGAGTAATCCCGGTCTGGGGCTTTGCCACTGTGATTGAATCTAAATCAAGCGAATTACCCGTTGGTGAACGTTTATTTGGTTATTTCCCGCCCGCCAGCGAGGTGACAATCACGCCCGTCAAAGTGGCTCAAACCACCTTGTTTGACGGTGCTGCACACCGCACACAACTGCCGCCTGGCTATAACGTTTATCGGCGTGTGACAGCCGAGCCAGCTTATGACTCGGGCATGGATCAAGATCGTATGTTGCTCTACCCCCTGTACGTTACATCATTTTGCTTACATGACATGCTGCAAGACAACGCCTGGTACGACGCCGAACAGGTGATTATTGTTAGTGCATCAAGCAAAACCAGCATTGGTTTAGCGTACGCCCTGAACGAAGACGAAAGCGCACCGAAAATTGTTGGAATTACCTCAGAACGCAATGTGGAACTAGTAAAGAAATTAGACCTATACGACACCGTGTTAAGTTATCAGCAGCTCAACCAAATTGACACTACTCAGAAAACAGCCATTGTCGACATGTCCGCCAACGCCCAAGTACTGGGCAAGCTACATACATTGCTTGGCGACAATATGCGTTTTTGCTCCAACGTGGGCCTAACTCATTGGGACGAAGCCGGTGCAGCTGAAGGCATTATTAGTGAGCGTAGTGAGATGTTTTTTGCGCCCAGTCATATCCAAAAACGTATGCAAGACTGGGGCGCCGAAGGTTTTCAGACTCGTTCTTCCGAGTTTATCAATCGAACCGCGCTAAAAAGTCGAACCTGGCTAGAGATGAAAACAATCGATGGCATTCAGGGCTTATCGGATATCTACCCAGACGTGTGTGATGGCCGCATGCGACCTGAACAAGGTTTAATAATCGAGCTCTAAGTTTTAGGCTTCGAGTAAAGACTCAAACCTCAATAAAACAGACTGGCGATTTTATCAAATGGCTTGCGTGTTATATCGGGCACTGTGGCGTTTTGTGCTGGATGACCAGTAACGATCAACATATACGGTTTTTCGTTACTGGGTCGGCCCAGTATTTCGTTCAAGAACTTCATCGGGCTCGGAGTATGAGTCAAGGTCGCTAAACCCGACGTATGTAACGCTGTGAGCAACATACCCGTAGCAATACCGACCGACTCAGGCATATAATAATTTTTATGCTTTGTGCCGTCAGCGTCAATGGTATTGCGCTCTAGGAAAACAGCAATTAAGTAGGGAGCTGTCTCAAGAAAAGACTTTTGCGCATTCGTCTCAAATACTTTTAGATCATCTAACCATGCTTGTGGCGCTTTGCCTTCATAGAATTCTCGTTCTTCGCCTTCTGCCGCTATCCGAATTATCTTTTTAACAGCAGGATTAGCAATGATTGCAAAGTGCCAGGGCTGCTTATGCGCACCACTGGGTGCTGTTCCGGCTGCGCGCACCGCATTTTCTACGACTGCCCGATCCACTGATTGCTCAGAAAAATCACGAACCGTCCTACGTCGTTTGATATTTTGGTAGAACTGTTCAGATTCCTGCAACATTCGTTGATCAGAAAGAGGCTTGAAATTCAGTGGGATTTGCATGGGTTACAAGGCAATTAGTGCCGATAATCTGTGGTTGAGATTTGTGTTGCTGCTACATAAATTAAACAATAAGCTCGCTAGATATGCAATTGATTAAATTCTAAACTAATGAACACATCCAAACTTTACAGATTCGTTATGCAGACAATCGATCTAATCCCCTTTCAAACGGAGGTTTTGGCCAAAAACCAACTCCATTTCTACCTTCAATTAACGGGAATCTAAGGCATTTAGGTATATAATATAGACTGTTTTGCTTGCTCGGTTTCGCCCTTGCTAAGGTCTTCCTCAGCGCTCAGCATGACCCAGCAGGAGCATTTTCTAGTTAGACTAGTAACCTTTTCATCGTTATAGAAAAATATTTTACACGCTTATCTCATGACCAATTTTATAATGCTTGCCATAGTCACCTTTTGCGTTGGCTCTATGACCTACGCTTACTCAGTGCGTGGCAATGCACGCTGGGCTAGCTTTGGGGAGTATATCCGCAAGGG
>JBLHMH010000012.1:0-34120 GCA_047621785.1 Polaribacter sp.
CTGATATATAGTTGGCGGTGTTCAACAAACATAAAGGCAAAGACTTGCCTGATTTTAAGTGATGCAGGATGATTGCCGTCGTCGGACCGCATCATTCCTTTGCGCGTGGGCTCTTTAATCAATAGAATCATAAAGGCCAATAGAAATCCTGGAAGACCCACGGTAACGAAGGTGGCCTGCCAGCCATTCATAGCGCCTAATACCGGAAATGACAAATCAGGTATCGACGCATAATAGTCGTATATGAATCCACCCAGAACCAATGCGAGCCCTCCTCCGACAAACAAACCAGCTTTATAAATTGCCATGGCTCGCGTTAGTTTTTCTCGTGTAAAACTATCAGAAATCATCGAATAGGCGGCTGGGGACAACGCGGCTTCACCTACACCAACCCCCATTCTCATCACAAATAACTGCGCAAAGTTTTTCGCTAGACCGCAACCAATTGTCATCAAACTCCAGCCAAAGACCCCTATCGCTATGATAGTTTTTCTGTTCTTGGTATCTGCCAAGCGACCTAAGGGAATAGCCATCACACTATAGAGTATTGCGAACGCAGGGCCTTGCAGTAAACTGAATTGAAAATCACTTAGATTAAGATCTTCTTTAATTGGGCCTACCAGAACTCCAAGTACTTGCCGATCAATAAAAGAAAAGACGTAGGCTAAGAACATCAAACCCAGAATGTAGTTTGCTCTGCGCGAGCATGGGTATTCACCCACTCGGTGAGTATTTTTAATATCACTTACTGATTCGCTTTCAGGCATGTTATTCACGGTTTGAGTGTCTGCTATGGTTCTATTTTTTCTATCAGCTTCCTGTAAATACAGGTTCTCGTCTTTCGTGTATGGATTTCATCCCTTCACGAAAGTCCTTCGTTGTCATCTCCACCATCTGCTGTGCTTGCTCACGTTTATTAGCAACACGAATTTGCTCCGCCAAGTCCATTCTCATCGTGGCTCTGGTATCGCGTATAGCCAGTGGCGCACAAACAGCAATCTCATTGGCCAGCTTCATTGCGCAAGCAAGAACATCATCCTGCTCGACTAATTCGGTTAACAGCCCCAAAGTCATAGCCTCGTGGCCTTTAACACGCCTACCTGTGTAAAACAGTAATTCAGCATTGCTAACACCAATTATTCTAGGCAGTGTTACCGACATCCCAAACCCAGGGTGGATCCCAAGACGGGTAAAGTTGGCACTAAAAATAGTCTCAGGGCAGGCTATGCGAAAATCGGCAAGTAGGCTCAAGCCAAATCCGGCACCGATCGCTGCGCCTTGAACCGCTGCCACCATGGGCTTTTTGGTCTCAAAAAGAGTCATCGCAATACTGTAAAAATTCGATAGTGCCTCCTTGGGATCAGTTTTTTCTGACTGACCCGACGTGAAATCGGCACCGGCACAGAACACCTTACCTTGCGCGGCCAAGACAATTGCACGGCAGTGGTCATCGGCATCCAACTTTCTAAATGCCCACTGGAATTCCTGTAACGCCTGCAAGTTAATAAAATTTCTAGGCGGATTACTAAAGGTCACCACGCCAATATTTTCGGACATTTCTAGCGTGATATATTTATGATCTGACATGATATTTCTCCCAGATTAACGGATAAGGGTTTGTAACGAATAGTCGGCAGCAATCACTTGCTAGCGTGCCGCTTAGTCTTGTCATAGATGCGAATGACTCCATCTTTCTGAAGACCAGCGATTTCTTGATTGGACAACCCCGTTTCCCTGAGCACCTCAACTGTGTGCTCTCCCAAAACCGGTGGAGGAGTCTCAACATGACCATTTTTCCCGCCTGCGAGAAAACCAAGCCCGGGAACAGGATATTCTCTACCTAGTTGAGGAATATCTATCTTATGAACAAAACCTCTTTCGTGGGAATAAGTAGATTTGAGTATCTCTGGCATGCCTCGAAGCTTGCCAGCTGGTACATCAGCCTTGTTCAATGACAACTCCCATTCGTCTGCAGACTTCGCAAAAAAGGCAGCTGTCAGGCTCGCAGAAATTAATTCAGGCACCTCTGGATTCTCTCGCCAATTGCGCACTTTAGGGTTCTCCCAAAGACCGTCCAATTTGAGAACCTTCAATAGATTTTTTGCTTGGGCGGGAGTATTCGCCGTGACGACAATCGTCCCTTCTGCAGTTTTGTATGCGCCCGAAAATGGACTTCCCGAGAACGAACTGTTGCCGCGTAGAGCGATGGGCAATTCAGCAATGTGATGCAAGGCAAACACCGGGCCCATAACGGACATGGCTGAATCCAACATCGCGACATCCAGCACTTCACCTTCTCCGGTACGAGCCTGTTTGGCAACGGCTGCCGAGATAGCAAAGGCAGCCATCAAGCCTGTCAAATAGTCGATGACAGGGAATCCAGCCATTACTGGCCCACTTCCCTCAGTACCCGTGATAGCCATAAGCCCTGACATCGCCTGAACAATATCGTCATAGGCAGGTCGATCCTTCCAGCTACTGTTCTGTCCGAAGCCACTGATCGAGCAATAAATAAGACGCGAATTTTCTCGGGTTAATGTTTTCGCATCTAGGCCATATTTTTTAAGAACGCCGGGACGGAAATTCTCGATCACCACATCTGCATTTGCGATGAGTTTGCGCGCAAGGCTTTGGCCTCGTTTGGTGCTCAAATCTATTGCAACAGAACGCTTATTGGCATTGGCTGCTATAAACCCTGCCCCCATCCCCTGAGCCAAACGATCAGGGTCAGGGTCAATTATCCGTGGCAAGTCAAGGGATGCCGGATTTTCGATGCGAGTAATGTCTGCCCCGAGTAAACCCAACTGATAGGTGCAATAAGGCCCAGCTAACACATGGGTCAAGTCGACTATTTTGATACCATCAAGCAGTTTTGACATTAAGTTTAACTCTCGTTATAGGGTTGTTCTGATGGGGCCGCAGTACGTAAATAACGCTCTCCGCGTATGTAATATGCCTGTATTGGTATCAAGAATAGGTTGAACGGCAAAGAAAAAATTGCTATTTTGCGTCAATTACTAGTTGAATTGCGTCATCGAAATGTACGCCACCGGCTCCGTTGAGCCTAAAACCAGAGGCCCTTTATGAGCGCAAGCGTGTTGGGAACATATTTGGCAGGTACGGCCGAACTCTATGAAGATCTAGGCGGGAATGTCAGCCAGCTACTCGCAGAAACCGGGTGCCCTGGCAATATACTCTATGGTACGACAGAGCTTATACCCTACAGTTATTGTGGTTTTCTATTAGAGGCCGCTGCGCAACGCTTGGATCGTGCTGATTTTGCTCTACTACTTGCCGAGAAACGCAGAAAAATTGGTTACACGCGTGAAGCCGTTCTATATTGCCGCGCGGCAAAAACATTTGAACAGGCGATTGAGGGTGTACGAAAGCATATACGAGGACGTGCTCTTGGGACTCAATACTCTTTAGAAACCTGGCATAACGTGACCTCCTTTTCAAGATCTTTAGATACACAAGAAAGCACTCGCTACCCCCAGGGAAGTATTCTCTTTTTTGCTTCACTTCACGGAATGCTAAAGGACGTGACTGATAATAAGTGGGAACCTTCAAGCGTTTCCTTTACATTTAAAGACACTGGCTATAATGTAGCCTTGAAAAAATATTTTGGATGCCCTATTCAATTTAACGCAGAGCAGGATGCGGTATTTTTTCCCAGCCAATTCCTTGACCACGAGTTGCCTGCGCGGGATGACAATGTTCATGAGCTGCTGTCGGAATACCTCACAAGCCTGCATCTGGCTGATAAACCTGATTTTGTGGAGACAGTCAAATTGATGATTCAGAAAAACCTTATACTGGGAAGGTCTGACATTGAAGCATTGGCCCTACGCCTTCCCTATGAAACACGAACCATTCAACGCAAGCTCAAGGCAATGGGGAGAACCTATAGCGAGGTACTCAACGAGAGTCGTTTTGAACTAGCGGAAAATCTACTGACGAAGAGTGATACCCCTATTACGTATATCGCCCAGAGACTTTGTTTTAATGATTCGAGTGCGTTTTCAAAAGCCTTTAAAAAGAAATACGGGGTATCAGCTCGCGAGTGGAAGAGCGCGCATCAGTAACCGAGGTGTTGTCAAACTATGGTTAATACGCCAAAAAATCGCAAAACCTGGAACTTCCCCTACGCAGCACAAAGCCCTCTCCACTCGCAAAGTGAATTGCTTCTTTGTTGTTTGAAAATAGCTCGCTTTTGTAAATGTCGCTGGTGTTTAAAGTGGTTGTGAATTTGTGAATGGATACTGGTGAAAATCTGTAACGTCACCCCGCTCTTAAACTTTTGCATCGACCTTTCCTTTTGCCTAAATGGAAGGTCCGAGTTTTCGCAACTGTTATTCAAGTAGACCCCCGTTTCATGACTAATATCGATTCCACGTTCATGCAGTATAGCTTTAGCTATAGGGACATAGGTAAGGGGCGTGAGCTGGGATATGTATGGACTCCTCCCCCTCACGGGAGGGTGTACAGTATAAAGTCATTTTAACCATCACTTTTACTCGGAGTCCATACAATGAAATACAATAACGTTATCGATCTAGCAAAAAATATTTCCAAGTGTGCGTTATGACCAAGCAAAATAAAGTCCTTTCGAATAAGACCTTGTCCCGCGCGAAGTTAATCGGCTACTTAGCCCAACAACCCGTATCACTGGTTGCTATGGAAAGTTGTGGTGGGGCGAATTATTGGAGGCGATTGGCGAAGTCGCTAGGGCATGATGTCATGCTGATCCCAGCAAGACAGGTAACCGCTTTTAGGACGGGGCAGAAGACCGATGCCAATGACGCAGTCGCCATCGCGGTTGCTAGCCAAGCGGCAAATATTCGACCAACGCGTTGTTTAAGTGCTGAAGAACAAGGTTTACAATCGGTCGATAAAATGCGTGAGTTACTGGATCGGCAAAAAACTCAGATATCCAATCAAGTGTGAGGCTTATTGCTTGAATTTGGCATTGTTATCAGTAAAGGTTCAGCGGCGTTTAAATCACGCTTGCCGGAGATATTAGAAGATGCTGAGAATGAATTACCTATTCCCATGCGTCAGAGCCTATTTCAGTTATGGGAATTTTACGCGCGGGAGGAAGAACAATTTGAGCAAATTGATAGACGATTGCAGGCTTTGGTAGCGCAAGATGAGCAGTGCCAAGGATTGATGAAGTTAGAAGGAATTGGCCCGATCAGTGCGACCAGGTTTAAATTACGATTGTCCCAAAACCATTTTAAGAGCGGGCGAATGGCGGCGGCCTGTATCGGTGTAACACCGCGCCAACACAGCATTGGCGGCAAGGTGATATTGGGTAAGATCAATAAGGTAACGTACGACAAGGCTCTGCGAAGTGTCCTGTTCTTAGGGTCACGAGCGGTAGTCTCAAAATTAAAAAACCGTCCGGCAAAGACAGTGAAAGAGCGTTGGCTGAAAGCTCTTATCGAGCGCTGCGGTTTTAATCGCGCCTGTATCGCTTTGGTCAATAAGAATGTTCGTACGGCTCACGCCTTACTGAAAAACAAAACGGATTATGTCGCAATACCGATTGCAGCATGATTCCTTATTGCTTAACTGTATAACGACCAAAATAGTAACAACTGTTATCAATAGAGAGCGTAAAAAAGGTCAGACCAACCTTCAAGAGCCTGTGTTTCCGCTTGCGTACGTAAGATACCGTCTGGGAGATAAGGCATGAAGGTGCGAATACATCAATGTGGCCGGGGTAGCACCCCATTAAAGAGCCCGTATATAAGCACGCATCTAACCCTTTTTATGATTTCTTTGTTGCATAACTGGAGGAGTCCATATGAGCGGGGACTGAATGAAAGTCACAATGGTTTAATTCGCCCATACCTAACAAAAAAGTTGCCCTTCGATGATGTGAGTAATGATAAAGTAGAGGCGAACAAGACCAACTGAATAACCGACCAAAGAAAATATTGGATTTCAAAACACCGTTAGAAGTCTTTAATCAGCTGCGCAGTACGGCGTAGTAAAATCCGCGCGGCTATTTAGCGCGGGTTTTGGTGGCTGAACTAAAGTCAGAACACGCTCAAAAAACTCTAAATACCTCCGCGATTTAATCTCAAACATTGGCCTGAATACGTTGCGCAAAACAAGTAGTTTTTTATCCACAAAACCTGTGGATAAACTTGTGTGTTGTTCTGCTCACGCCCTTCATTTGCTAGGACCGTACGACCTGTCTTTTTTTTAATCGAGTTAAAGAAAACTGGGGATCATGGTTGTTTTGATTTTTAATTTCACCGCCATACTTGTCCTAAAATCCAGCCAACTGGCAGCTAAATTTATGCTTTATTCAACGCATCAACAACGATTCCAGTGACAGTGCCAGCCAGAGATTCGTTATTCCAATAGACATAACTGCTGTCTTTTATGAAAACATATTGATTTCACTAAGATGAGCGTCTAGTTATTTATTGGACTTGCACGTCTCTTGTACAGCGGACTTTTAGGCAGAGGCACGATTCCCCGTCCCACCAAAAAACATTATCGCCTTTTTTTGCGACCTTGTTGATTGGCTAAGATAGCAACTATCAATAGATCTATAATATGAGTAAACTCGAATAGATATAAATCTGTATCAGTGTAAATTAATTGTGTGCAAGTAATAAAACGCTGTAACGTAGTACACGGCGTAACTTATGGTTGATGACGAGGCGAGTAGTGGAAAACTTATTGAATCAATTGAAGCAGCGACAGATGTTTAAAGTCGCGACGATTTATGTCGTCTCTGCTTGGACCCTGATTCAGATTGCTGACATTGCTGTGCAAGCACTCAGCCTTCCCGATACGGTGATACCGCTGCTTTTTAAAGTATTTGTGATTGGCTTTCCGATCAGTTTAATATTTGCCTGGCTGATTAATTTCACATCTAGAGGTTTAGTTCGTGCTGACCCGAGCAACGCAGACGAAATTAACACAGGAGGTTTATACAAAACTAATTTACGTGCGTTTGCGACCGTTGGCGGTTCTTTAGTGGTCGCGCTGCTGCTGACTTTGGGTAGTCAATTGTTAGTTGAAACCCAAGATATAAGCAGCCAACAGTCAGCAGCACCCTCTGCGCCGCAAGGTTTAGAATTATCAGCTCTTTTGAATAACGACAAGCGAAAATCGATTGCGGTATTGCCGTTTGAGGTATTCAGTGACGACCCGGAAGACGAATTCTTTGTTGACGGCATGGTAGAAGAGCTGTTGAATTTATTAGCTAAGATTCCTGAATTGAAAGTTGCGGCTAGAACCTCATCGTTTTCTTATAAGGGGGTAAAAGATAAAACCGCTATCAAAATTGGCCGAGAACTCGGCGTTGATACTTTACTTGAAGGTAGTATTCGAAAAGACACGGCCACAAATAGAATTAGAGTTACAGCACAGCTGATTAATGCCAGTACTGGCGTTCACTTTTGGTCTGAAGCTTATGACCGCGAATACCGTGACATCTTCCAAATTCAGGACGAGATAGCGAATTCTGTTGCTGACAAAATGGAGGCCACCCTGGTTGGTAATAGGTCTAAAGTTAAATTTGTCGCGGGAACGCACAACGTAGATGCGATGGTGGAATACGGAAAAGGCCAGAAGGAATTAAATCATCGTACCGCACCGGCAATCGAAAATGCGTTGCAACACTTCCAAAATGCAGTTGACAAAGATCAGCAATATGCCCGAGCCTACGTTGGAATCTCAGATGCAAACATTCTACTCGCCTTATACGGTGGTCTGCCAAGACAAGAGGCTATCGCAACAGCACAACAGGCTTTAGACACAGCACTGCAACTGGATGGCCAACTTGGTGCGGCACACGCATCACAGGGTTTATTACTAAGTGAATCGATGCGAGGTGCGTTGGCAGAAGAGTCATTCAAACGTGCCATAGAGCTAAGTCCTAACTATGCGATGGCGTATATGTGGTATGGCAGCTTGCTGCGCAAGCGCGGCGATCAAGATGCGGCCCATAGCCTCTTTGAAAGAGCTTATGAACTCGACCCTAAGTCCCCAGTAGCCGCATTTAATGTAGCCTGGGGTTATTATCTAAATGGCGCTGAAGATGAAGCCATGCAATGGTTTTCAAAGATAGTTGCAAATGACCCTTATTACCCCGGTGCATATTTATTGGTTGGGGATATTCTTAGAACCCGTGGCCGTCTAGACGAGTCTATTGATATGTACCAAAGAGCATTAAAAGTCGACTCACTTAACAAAAGCGCGGTCAGTGGGCTGTTGATCGCGACCATGGATCTAGAGCTTTACGATAGCACCGATCATTGGCTTGCCTATCTAGAGCAAAACCCTTCGATACTGACTGCCAATGAAAAGAAGTTTTTGCAAGTACGATACTTTGCGGTCAAAGGTGAGCTTGCTGCTGCTGGGAGCTTAATGCAGCAAATAAAATTTGGCCCTGATGAAATCCAAACAAGTCTCTATATAGAAGCTGAAAATGCGTTCTATGATCAAAATTACGCTTCAGCAGCCAAGTCTTTCGAAGATCTAAGAGCTGCTGATGCTGACAACAATCATTTTTTCTTCTCTATGTCAGATGGTCAGGCCGCTATACACTTAGCCTATGCCTACCAGCGATCGGAGCAGGCAGACAAGGCCCGCGCGCTAATTCTAGAATTTGGCAGATTCTTGCAAAGCGGCAAACAAAAGAAAGCGAATAAGCCTAATTATTATTACAATATGGCCTTGTTACATGCGCTGCGAGGTAACGAAGAAGAATCGTTTAATTATTTACAAGGCGCCATTGATGCTGGTTGGGTACAAGTATGGCAGGCCAAGCTTGAGCCCATATTTGCTGCTATGGCAACACAAGCACGCTTTGGCCAGATGATGGGCGGCATTAATGCCCGACTCGCTTATATGCGCAACCGATTAAGTGATAGACAAAGTGCGGTCTTAGCTGACGGCTAATGCTTTACTTGGCAATTGCTTAAATTGACCGTTACTCCCTTCTAACATCCAGCCAAAAGTACTCGCAAAATGTCCATCAACCCAAACCACAAAATACTGTTCGACCCAATATCAATTGGTCCGGTCACAGCTCCAAATCGTTTCTATCAGGTACCGCATGCCAGCGGGATGACCGAGGCCAACCCGAGAGTAAGAGCAGCGTTTCGTGCAACTAAAGCCGAGGGTGGTTGGGGCGTAGTATCCACAGGTGCGGTATCTACCCACCCATCATCGGATGATAGTCCGCTGCCTTTCGCAAGGCTTTGGGATGACAACGACATTGCCTCACATGCGATGAGCTGCGACGCAATTCATGAGCACGGCGCCTTGGCAGCAATTGAATTGTGGCATGGCGGTGCGGCGGTTATGAATCGTTCATCAAGAATCGCACCCTATTCTCCATCGGGTGTTCCGTGGGCCGCTACTCACGTTGGCTTTATGGGCCAACAACGCCCACGCATCATGACTCAATCAGATATTAATGATGTCATCGGCTGGCAAGTAGCTGCTGCAATACGAGCGCAACAGGCAGGCTATGACATAGTCTACATCTACGCAGGCATGGGTTATCTTGGTTATGAATTCTTACTTGAGGAATACAATAAGCGCACCGATGATTACGGTGGTTCTGTTGCAAATCGGGTGCGCTTCGTGCGCCAACTGATCGAGCAAACCAAGCATGCAGTGGGCGATAAATGTGGTGTTGCTTTACGGATCAGCCTAGAAGAGCTGCGTGCTAAACCTAGTGAGAATTTTGCCTCTGAAGCGCATCACGTTGTCTCTTTATTGTCTGATGTGCCGGATTTATGGGATGTGAAAATGGATTCCAGCCCTACCGATTGCGGCGCATCGCGATTCCGGGCAGAGGGCGCGCACGAGCCAATTATTGATTTCGTTAAACAAGTCACTGATAAACCAGTGGTTGGTGTTGGGCGATTTACTTCGCCAGACACAATGGTCTCGCAAATAAAGCGCGGCATACTAGACCTGATTGGCGGAGCACGTCCCTCCATCGCAGATCCGTTTCTGCCCAACAAAATTAAGTTTGGGCGAAGCGATGAAATTCGTGAATGCATTGGCTGTAATATTTGTATCGCCAGTTGGCACGATGGCGTACCCATTAGATGTACCCAAAACCCGACTATTGGAGAAGAGTGGCGCAAGGGATGGCACCCGGAAAAGGTTTCTCGATCAGGCAGTGACGATCGGGTGCTGGTCGTCGGAGGGGGGCCTGCAGGCTTAGAGGCTGCACTTACGGCCGCTAAACGGGGTTACCATGTCACTCTAGCCGAAAAAGCAGACTATTGGGGTGGTCGCTTAGAATTTGAAACTAAATTACCCGGCCTCAACAGCTGGGGGCGCGTACGCGATTATCGTGTTCATGCGTTAAAGCAAATGGCCAACGTCGACTTATATCTAGGCAGCGAACTAAGCTACCAAGATATCCTTGGTTTAGAACATCAGCGAATAGCCATAGCAACCGGCGGCATTTGGAGCAAAGCCTTATACTCATCACTGGAGATTCCACTCGGAAGTCTCGATGGCCCCGGCGTCTACACGCCTGATGATATAGCTGCCGGAGCGGTGCTAGAGGGTCCTGTGTTGGTTTATGACTTTGATAACTACTATCTTGGTGGCGTATTAGCCGAAGCCCTCGCAGACCGAGGATTAGAGGTAAGCTACGCTACACCCGCTGGGCATGCTTCAGCCTGGACCATCATGACCAACGAACAACCATTTGTGCATCAGGCGATGGACGAACGTGACATTAGCGTACACACCCAATCTCTATTGCAAGACTTTGATGGCAGCAACTGTACTCTGGCAAATATATTCAGCAACAAAGAGCACTCAATCGAGGCTAAGTCTGTGCTTATTGTCGGATTAAAATTACCGAACGACGAGCTGTATCAACAATTAATGGCCCGCGCTGATGACTTTGGCGGTGCTGGAATTAAAACGGTCAGCCAGATTGGTGATTGTTTAGCCGCAGGTGCCATCGTTCATGCGGTCTATTCTGGGCACAGTTTCGCTCAAGGTTTAGATAACGAAGATCAATCGAACTATCTGCGAGATATTCCGGTCGCACTGCACCCGCCGAGTCGAGCGTTCTAGATAAGAACTTGTAGCTCAGTGTTTGGAGTTTAGGGTGTGGCACTCGGTTTAGACTCCTAGAAATTTTCCGATACGGCTCTTTACATACTGGCGAATGTCTAGGCTCCAGTCTTCCATCGGCGAGAATAGCCCTTGCTTATGCACCCTAGCCCCCATCCCACTCTGAACACGCTCACAGATGGCCCAGTCTTGTCTATTAACCAAGTCCCAAAAGTCAATCGCATCACTTGGATCGAAAGTTGGCTTTTGCGCTTCGTATTGCTCAAACAAAAAATAGCAATCGACCTGTGTTTGACTGGCAGAAACAGGCCGTAGTATAAAAGCCGCGACATGATCAGCAGCCAGACTTAAGAATAAATTTGGATACAACAAATCACCATTATGATGGTTTCTCTCGTCTTCATTTAAGCCAGGAAACGGTCTTCGATCAGTGGTACCCGTAAATGTGAATGTTGTGGCGCCTTCTCGATGCGGAACGCCTTTGTCCCAATCCAGGTTTGCCCCACCAGCGTCTTTAAATGCAGGTACTATCGTACACAGCTCCGGGTGCACGGGGCCGCAGTGATAGCATTCATTATAATTTTCACATAACACCTTCCAATTGGCGTTAACTGTGTAACTTATCGTACTAGCCGATTGCAAATCAGCTATGGGGTAACGTTTGAATCGCTCAGAGATGGACGCAATATAATCTGAAAATGATGGCGCTGACTCCGGACTTAGATTCAAAAACACAAAGCCTGCCCAAGTTTCGCAAGCCACCGGGTACAAACTTACGTTCTGCGCTTTAAACCCAGAGTCCTCCGTCATATGCGGTGCGCTTAGCAATTGTCCATCAAGATCATAACGCCAAGCATGATAGGGGCAGACGATTCGATTTTTTGCAATGACGCCGCCTTTCAATAACACCTTTTTGCCCTGTGACGTTTGCGATTCAGCCTCGCAAAGTTGCGCCCCGCGATGCCGACAGACGTTGTAAAAAGCATTTAGCTGCCCGCTGGTGTTTCGAACAAGCAGAATACTTTCTCCACAAACGTCTATCACACAATGGTCCCCAGGTTCGGGAACACGCTCTTCGCGTTCGACACAGAACCATTCCCGCATAAAGATATGTTCACGCTCTAACTGGTAAACCGATTGCTCTAAATACCAGCTACTGGGGAGGGTGCGCTCTAGGTCTGCGCCAAATTCATCGCTTCTATCAGACATAGCAATTACTCTAAGTTAGTTCACTTTCCAATTTTTTGATTCTTTGCAGCATAATCGCTGTGGCGATAGCACCTATGACGCAGAATGCGGCTATCACCAAATAAAAATATTGGTAGCCTGTGACACCTTCAAAATTATCTAACAATGCGCCTCCGATCAATGGCATAAAGACATCAGGCGTAAAACCAATAGCGGATATTACGCCGACTGCTGTACCGGTCATCGACTTAGGAATTCCGCCTTCCTCGATCAATGCAAAATAAATACCGCGCAGAGCAAATATTCCCATAGAGGCAATCACAATAGTGGCTAACATAACACTAACCATCGCTGGCCCGCTCGGTAAAAATCCAAACACTGTGAAGCCAATTATTAATAACATGAAAAAACCAAGCACTGCTTTCGACACCCCGATTTTATCTGCTAACAGCCCAGCTAATAATGCCGCCACTGGTTTCAAATACATTTTGCCTACGCCTATCGCAGCACCAAGCGTTACGCTCAATCCAAAAACATCGCTAGCGTAGGGTGTAAAATAGAATGAACCCCAGTACGCGCTGTAGGCCGTTAGCACGATAATAGATATTAGCCAAACGGAGGGCATTTTCAAAACAGCTACAACGTCTGAAAACCCAGCCTTAGCTGGTACGGCTTCAGATGACTCAAGCTCATCCGGTTGTTCTGAATGCTCGTCATCGATCACCAGCCAAGTCATCACGCCGAGAAGCACATTAGTAGCAGCAAATAAATTGATCACTTGAGCGAGACCATCTGCATTGCTACCAAGCCACGCAAATACCAATAAGAATAATGATGAACTAAGTGTTTCGGCAACACCTCTGCCACTTTCTAATATGCCAAATGCCCTCCCTTGCTCAGACGCAGGCGCCCAATTTCTAGTTGCTTTAATCAGCGCCCCCCAAAACACCAGGGACACACAACCGCCCCAAAATGCATGGATAAATAGACTGACTGTATAGCTAGGAAAGGTTGCGAAATAAAAGCCTGCAAGTCCGGTTGCTAGTAAGCCCGAGGACATCAATTTACGCGGTGAAAACCGGTCCGCTAACCACCCACCCGGAAAATAAGTTATCAGTGACACTAAACCAAACAGGCTCATCAATAGGCCCATCTCAGTATTGGTGTAGCCAAAAGCGTCTTGCATAGGGATGTAATAAATCTCCCGTAGAAACGGCAGCATAAATATTATGCCTCCGGAAAAACATAAAACGGTCATCACCATCCAACGTTTAATAGGGTCCACTGACCACCTCTTTATCGGCTTGTTATTATTAGTGTGCACAGATCTTCGAGTATGTTACCTTCGAAATACCATAGAAAGCCACCGGTAATTTCCGTTCGGAGTTAATTATGATCACAATAGTTTGCAAACATTGCTTTTTGCTTAGAGTAATAGCGCCCCTAGTACTACTTAGCCTGACATCACTTTCAACTCTGGCCAGCAATACCACTGCAATTATTGCCGATCAGATCATCGATGGTTTAGGTAAGTCAGTAAGAAGTGAGAATGTGGTACTGGTTGAATTCAGCCAGATCAAAGAGCTCACAACAATAGATAAAATTCCAGCCAACGCAACAATCATAAAATTACAAGGAGCCACCCTCCTCCCAGGTTTGATTGATAGCCACGCGCACCCGCTGATCAGCGGCGATGACTATCAGAACCTGCACCTGCAACAATCTTCAGCGTATAAAGCACTAAAGGCCTATAAAGGCATGCAAAGGCTATTGGGCGCAGGTTGGACCACCTTGCGGGTGGCCGGCGATGCCGATGTCTTCTATGGTAATCAAGACATTAAGAAGCTAATCGATGAAGGCGTTCTAGACGGCCCGCGTATTTTCGGTGCGGCCCACTACCTATCAATTACTGGTGGGGGTGGCGATGCGAACTATTTTTCGCCCGAACAATCGATTATCGCGGACGGCTTGATCGTCGACGGCCCCGATGAAATCCGCAAGGCGATAAGAACCGAGGCTAAATACGGTTCTGACTGGGTCAAAGTGCTGGTAACAGGCGCATTTATGTCGGTCGGCGATAGCCCTAAAGCTGTACAGTTCTCTGAACAAGAATTGCAAGCAGTTATGGACGAAGCCAATCGCCAAGGCATGCCAGTGATGGCGCATGCACATGCCACACAAGGTATTAAAATGGCGGTTCGTCTGGGTGCTCGCTCTATCGAGCATGGAACCTATATAGATGAGGAAGCAATTGCGATGATGGCAAAAAAAGGCACTTATTTCGTGCCTACAATTTACGTCGGCGATTACTATAATGACCCACGAAATCAACTTCGAGAACAAGCCATTGCTGATGATTATTCGAAAAATTATCGACACATTTTTCTCGACTTAATAGGCAAGGCTCACCGTGCGGGAGTTAAGGTAGTAGCGGGTGTGGACTTAGGTGGCTATGACTACGACCCTACGGTTTATGTACGAGAACTCGCAGTATTGATGGAAGCCGGCATGACCGCGATGGAAGCGATCAAAGCGGCCACCAGTGTGCCTGCACAAATGCTTGAGCAGTCAAATAACATTGGCGCCATTCAAGCCGGTAGAAAAGCAGATCTAATAGCGGTGATCGGCAATCCACTGGCCGATATTAGTCTGCTGGAAAAGGTCGCTTTCGTAATGAAAGACGGTCGTGTTGTGAAAAACGAAATAGGCTTGCCATAAACCTAGCCATCGTGGCGAATCACCTCGCCGTTTTTCATAACAAATGACACCGACTCCGTGACTGTAATATCTGTCAGAGGATTACCTGGCACAGCAATAATATCTGCAAAATAACCAACTTTGAGAGCGCCTAAGTTGTCGCTCTTCATGAGCCGTGCAGCATTGATTGTTGCTGCTTGTAATGCTTGAGCTTCAGTCATGCCAAACTTCACCATCCGTGAGAACTGCTTGGCATTGTCGCCATGTGGATAAATTGCAGCGTCAGAGCCGAACACCATTTTCACTCCCGCCTTGACTGCCGCTGAAAAACTGTCTCGTTGTATCTGGCCTATTTCAAGGTCCTTTTTTAAATTCTCTTCGGGCACACCATTGGCTTTACCAAACTCAAGTGTGTACTCGGTGTTATAGATGTCCATGGAGAACACTGTGCCATGTTTTTTAGCCAAACGAATCGCTTCATCGTCTAAAATACTGGCGTGTTCAATGCTATCGACGCCAGCAATAATCGCCGTTTTGATACCTTCAGTGCCGTGCGCATGAGCTGCAACAACCAAATCTCGACGATGGCTTTCTTCAACGATCGCTTGCATCTCTTCAAGTGAATATTGGATTGCACCTACTTTGGTGCCCCTTGAGAATACGCCTCCGGTGGCACAAAACTTGATCGCATCTGCACCGTACTTAATATTCTCTCTAACCTTGGCTTTTACCGCCCAAGGTCCATCCGCTACGCCCTGAGATTTCACTTTCTGTTCGGGCGGCGAGTAATTGTCATCACAATGCCCACCAGTAATTCCCAGAGAAGGACCCGTGGCCCAGATTCGCGGACCAGGCACATCACCTGCGTTGACAGCATCTCTCACTGCGATAACCGTATAGTCTGCCGCTCCAACATTTCGGACTGAGGTGAACCCCGCGTTTAAAGTTCTATTTGCATTCGCCACTGCATTCACTGTTCGGCGTGGTACCGACTGCAGGCGCGACTCGAGAAAGGATATGCCTTCGCCTGCCGAAGACAGGTGCACATGCATGTCCATAAATCCAGGCAGTAACGTTTGGCCTTCGAGGTGGATCTTTTGCACACCCTGTGCTCCCTGCAGATCACCGGTCTTACCGATTGCGACTATCTTTCCATCTTTGACTAATAACTGTGGGTCAGCGACTAGTTTGCCTGTAATAGTGTCCAGCATGCTACTAGCACTGAGTAAATAATCTTGCGCTTTCACGCTTGGGCCTGAGCAAAAGAGGATTAATGCGCTGATATATATAGGTGTTTTCATAAGCTCTCCAAGGTTAAGTTTTGTCGAATAATTTCAAGCACTGTCTGTAGTCGAACTAAGTTTTTCTAAATAGAAAAATAATTAACCGCTTAAAACTTAGTCAGCGGTGCGATCAGCCCCAGCCGTTTAATTTGGTTTTGGATTAGTCTGTTGATGCTGAGGTTTATCTGTGTTCACCCACAACGGATTAGTATAAGCGTAGTTGCCGGCTACATCCTCGACCACCAAACTATACCAAGTTGGCTTATCTGGACGAACACTGAACTCAATCATTTGCAGGTCGGTGAACGCCTGGCGCTCAGCAGTGTTTGGTATTTTAAAGTCACGACGATCAATTTCTTGGCCGCGCTCAATAAGTTGAACTGAGCTTAAACCGACCACGCTTTGTAGTTCATAGCGCAATACCAAGTTCTCGCCCTGCGGATGCGCAACTTGGCTACCAAATACTAGCTCTGGGTAGACTATCGGCCCTTGACTGGCATAAGAATGACCGTCCTTAAGAGCTTGCACATAGGAATCCACGGTCAGTTCGTCACTAATGTAAACATAACTTCGGCCTGCACCGGAAGAGTGCTCAGCTAAGGTGCCCCATACATCGTGCACGTCTGAGCCTGCAGTAAAATATGCTGGTTTACCGCTGTTCCAAAAATCCCATGCCCGTTGTAGAGTCTGCGGCTCATGCTCTGTGGTGATTTCGATCAGATCAAAGCCCATATTCAATCCGCCAGGAACAAGACTATTCTCACTGCCGCCACTGGCTTGTTGTTTTTTTAAGCTATCGAAATAACCGTAATTTCCATACGGATGATTAACATGAATTATCTCTGCACCCAATCGACGCGCTTCATTGAATATATCTTGTACAGACAATAGACCAACACCCTTATTGGGCCGTTTATCGGAGTCGATGGGATACGCATTAAAATGCCCCCACGAGGCGGATAGTTCGGTTCCACCGATAAATTTTAGACCTTGCTGAGATGCCAATAACGCCATCTCAGCATTATTCTTAGTAGAATCATGATCGCTTAGAAATGCAACATCAACGCCGGCGGCTAATTGAGAACGTAGCACAAATTCTGGACTGGTAAATCCGTCCAGAACATCAGAATGATGATGTAAGTCAGCGGCGTACCAAGATCGCTCGGACGGAGGTGGTAACATCACCAAAGATGTTTCAATCTCGGTTCGTTGGCCCGAAATGACCTCGGCGTCTACTCGTTTAACATTTGACAGAAAGCCCCCAGCGGCAGAAACATCAAAGCTGTAATTGCCTGGTGCTGCAGGAAAACTAACCTTGCCTGTTCCTTTTAGTTCGGTAAAAAATCGTGGCTTTCCATAGTATTTAACAATCGGTTTAGTGCCCCGTGCCACACTAATCATAGCGTCTAGAGGATCGCCGCGAGTCCTATCAATAACCGAAAACTCAATATGACCGGGCGCTTGAACCTCGCCTAAATCTAGCTTTTGCTGCGCCCCACTAATGATCGATACGGATTGTTTCAGGCCGGGCGAATAATTTGCAGCTGTCGCAAACAATTGATAGTCCCCTAAAGGCAATTGCAGTGAATAGTGACCATCGACCAACAAGGCCCACGAATGTAATCGTCCTTCCTTGAACACGACTACCGCGCCATCGCGTAATATCTGATTACTGCTATCGCTAACTTGTCCAAATACTCGGCCTTGGTCTAGGTTCTCTAACTGAATTTCAGCTTTTGTAAATGCAGCTAAATCCGCATCTTCTTCAATTTGCAACCAGGCTTCAAACTGTTTCGTCTGACCTGCTGCTAGACTATGTTTGAGGTATCTGTCACGCCCGGTATAAGCGATTAATTCAGAAAACGGAGTGTGCAAACCCATTGCCCAAGTCTGGTCATAGCTGGCAGACCATTTAGCAAATGAAGGTGCTTCTGACACCGGAGTTGAGTCGCCCTCGCTTATCCCTGGCATGCCAAAAAGATGTCCGCCGGATGGCCAAGCAATATAGCCTGAAGTAAGTTCAGCTAAGCTTGTGTCCTTGGCATTGTGCATAATAGTCACTATCCGCACTAGCTTGCTATCGGAGAGAAATTCAAACTGCGTGCGCAGCTCAACACCACCCCAATCGCGCGCGACGCTCACGACTACCTTGTCTGCACTCTCATGGATCACCTCAACGTTTTGATAGGTCGTTGGCCAGGCTGACCAATAGTTCGGCATGAAATCCACCAAAGAAACGAAATCGGTGTCTGCTTGCCCATCGCGCATGATACCAATATCTAAGATACCGCCTTTTGCTACACCCCAAGGTGATGCGGTCTCGACTGCAAACGACGCAGCAAAATATTGATTGCACACCGTAATGTCCGTCTTTCCCTTAGCATCGCCACCGGGGATAGGCGTCGGACCTATAACAACTGACACTACTTCGTTATCTTGGCAGGCTTGGGTCGATACTCGCGGCTTGTGTGTCTGTGAGCAAGCCATAAAAAATGCCGGCATCAAGGCCAGCACAATCAAAAATCTAAGTAACATTAATTTATTCGAATCAATTAAATAACAAACTTTGAATGAAACCAAGCTTCTAGAGAATCTCTTCACTAGAAGCTTGGTTATACAATCACTTTAGGAATTAGAAGTCCTTAGTGAATTTAACTCCAATTGTGCGTGGACGAGTACGAACACTATAGTTCTGTGTTCCACATGTACCAGTTGCACATTGCGATGTTAGATACTGAGGCGCATCTTCATCCGTTAGGTTCTTAACGAACACCTGTACTGCATAGTCTTCGTTTCGAATGCCAGCACTTAGATCAACTACCGTACTCGATGGCACATCACCGCGAATAGCGTTATCGCGTTGATTCAAGCTACTACCGCGTGAACCTTCATAGACAGCTGTAGTTTGCATATGCGCATCCCAACCGTTCCAATCGAAACTGTAACGAGCAATCATGTTGCCTTTGAAGTCTGCCGATACTGGCAAAGATGTTCCTGCCTCTGCCCAAGCGGTACCGTCAGAATTACAACCAGCACAATAATCATTTTGAAGTTCAGAGTCGAGGAACGTAAACGACGTTGAAAGTCTCAAGTTATCCGATGCTTGCCATAGAATCTGAGATTCAAGACCTTTGATTTCAGCGGTAGGCCCATTCGCTACTTGGGTAATCGCGTTATCACCGACAAACGACACTTGAAAATCATCCCACTCTTCCAAGAAAATAGCGCCATTGAACTGCAGACGATTATCCATCCACTGGGTTTTCCAACCAAATTCATAATTGGTTAAGAAGTCAGATATATATTCACCAGCATTGGGCGCACGATTAATACCACCGGGACGATAACCTTCAGACCAAGTGGCATAAAGCATCGCGTCATCGGAAGCCTTGTAGGTCAAATTAACTCGGCCAATCGACTCGCTTTCTTTAATGCCTTTCTTAACATTTTGACAGGGAGCATCGTCCTTAAAGTCAGCTTGCGATGGACATTGAATCTCACCCGTTCCAGACCAAACACCGTTAAAGCCAAGACCAAAACCAAAGAAGCCATTAACCGTAACTTCAGGTTCGAAGAAACGTATGCCAAGATCTAACACAAATTTTTCACCTAGATCGAAACTAACATTACCAAAAATCGCTTTATCTTTATCAACCCGATCCAAGCTATTCAAGTACACCGTATCAGGAAATGTATTGGTTCCACTTCCATTGGCGTTAGGTAACATTGAGTCGGCAAGTCCAGCTACTGAGAAATGCTGTTCAAAATCATGATCGAACTGAGCCACATAAAAACCCAACATGCCGCGAATACTATTTTCCTGTGGAGAACTAATTCTCAATTCGTGACTTGATCGCTCATACTTATCATCATTGGTAAATCTAGCACCCGGCATAATTCGAGTACCTGCATCAGGGAAAAACTGGTTTGGCACCGTTCGTGCACCAGTATTACTAAAATGTAAGTCTGCGTAGTAACCCGTCGTATAAACAGTGTCATACCAATAAGAATAATCGGAGTAGTCAAACGAGCCATCAAACTCACGATTCAAATACGAGCCAGAATAGACCACATCAAAATTCCCAACTCGGCCTTCGATGGTTAAACCAAGAAGGTAAAACTCGTCATTGGTGAACTCAGGTTGGAAATGCGTCACTTGATTGCGACCAGATACGAAATCACTGGTGTCTTCGCCCCAAGACCCTTCGCCTTCTGTTTTTTGAATTATCAAATTTGGTGTGATTGTCCAATCTTCATTGAGATCAATCTTCAAAGCCGCGCGACCACCCACCGTTTCTAGAGTGTTGTAGTTATCCTTCGCGAGTGCTGTATTGGTATTAATAATATCATCAGCAGTGGTTGATGCAACGCCTGGAAAAGTACGGCTACCTTCAATATTGTCAATATAACCAGCATCACGTTTCGCCCAGCCTACCAATCGAATAGCAGCATTATCACTGATCGGAATATTGGTGAAGCCTTCTAACACATAACCAGTATCGTCCTCATCAACAATATTGCCTTCAATGCTAACGCTCGATAATTGTTCTCCAATAACCGGCTTATTGGTCAAAACACGGATTGTACCGGCTTGTGAACTAGCACCATACAAAGTCCCTTGAGGGCCTGACAAGGCCTCTACTCGAGCAATGTCATAGGTGTGTATGTCTAAGTTACCTTGAATCGTCGTGATTGGAGTTTCGTCCAAGTACATGCCAACACTAGGCTGGGATGTAGTGGCTTGGCCATCACCTGCAGTTGCGATTCCGCGCATGTAAACCAGAGTTCCGCCCGCACCAGCGCCTAAGCTTGGTGTGATTGCAACACTTGGCAATACTTTTACATACTCTTGAAAGTTTTGAACATTCAATTCTTTAAGTGCTTGATTACCCAAAGATTGAATGCTGATAGGTACGTCCTGTAGGTTCTCGGCACGCTTCTGCGCAGTAACCACAACCTCCTCTAATTGTGGTCCACTTTGCGCCATCACCATCGAACTGGCTAGCAATATTGCTGCAGCGACTGGTGTCTTCGCAAAACGTTTTGAGTTTTTCGTTAAGGATATTTGTTGCATATTTTTATACTCTCTTTTGTTTTTAATAAACGATCTTACAAGGTTACATCATAGTTAATTAGCTAGTCCAGCGATTGTTGACCACTTATTCTAATTTACACATGCTTTAAGTTCCTTAATAAGTCGAATTTTGGCACTTGCGGATAGCTTTCTAACACCGGCCCTAATGCTGTCTCTAGTGGTTTAAGCCAAGACTCATAGTTACGCCACTGATCTACTCCACCTTTATAAATCGGCTGTCTAACCTGTTCTGAACTCGCTGTTCTTACTGGGCGCTTGTTTTCAAAAAAGCGTAAACAGCCTTCTTCGAAAGGCAATCCACAGTATTCCAGCATTTTGCGCACTTCATTCTCAGTATCTGCCACCGTACGTTCATAGATTACTCGATGTATTTTCTCAGGTAGCACCTCATCGTAGTGAGCCATCAAAACCACATAGTCATGATAAAACCGTCCCATATCACTGAGGCTATAACTAAAGCTTTGACCGCGCGCATAGTACTGCTTGAAGTTAGAGAAACAACAGGCCATAGGATGGCGTCTAGCATCAATTATTTTAGCCTTGGGCAAAATAAGTTGAATTAGTCCAATGTGTAAAAAATTATTAGGCATCTTATCAATGAAAAACGGTCGATCGGTCTTGCGATGTATTCGAGTATTTTGCATATAGCGTTCGCCGAGTTCCATTAACTCATCAGGCGTAAGAGCTGCAAGCACTTCATCGTAAGAAACGTCTTCGTCAACATCTTTACTAGCATTGCCCTGCTCACGCAGAGCTTTGGCTATCGAGATAATTTCTGGTAATTCGGTTGTGCCCTCAACCTGCGAATGGCTGGATAATATTTGCTCCAAAAGCGTAGAACCCGATCTAGGCATACCAACGATGAAAATAGGATCGGGGGTACTACAACCTAAACCCGATCGGTCATCAAAGAAGCGTTGATTAAAACTTCCCTTCAAGCGCTGCGCGCGGGCGGTGTTTTTGTCAGCTTCATAGTTAATGCTTTGATTATGTAATAGATTTCCCTGCTGATAATGTTCAAATGATTTCTGGAATTCTCCCGAATCTTCAAAAGCCTTACCCAGTGAAAAATGAAAGTGCAGACGATTGCTATCATCACTATCCTTTTCGTCTAAACCTGAATCAGCCAGCTGAGTTCGCATCGCGCTCAAATCATTATCATTAAACCTAAACGTTTTTAGATTAGCTAGACTCCAATAGGCCTCGCCAAATTTAGGATCTCTTACAATACTTTCACGATAGGCGTCGATGCAGTCGTCTTGCCGGCCTTCAGTTTTGAGCACGTGTCCGTAACTCAACCAAACCTTAGAGTTGGCAGGATATTCGTCTAGCAGTTCTTTATAAATTTGACTCGACCTTGGGTACTCGCCAACTCGGCTCAACAATACCGCACACAGATTTCGATACGCAGGGCTGCGAGGTTCGGTTTCCAGCAAGCGCTCAACCTCTTGCAAAGCCTCTATTGATTTATTACGCCGATGCAATAGCACCGCATAATTGTAACGCGCGGGATTAAAGCTAGGCGCCAAATCTATGCAACGCAGCAATAGGTTTTCTGCAGCCTCATTCTCCCCTACTCGTACCGCAATTTCAGCCAACATTCGAATTGCAGGCACATCGGTCGGCACGTTCTTCAAATGCGCTTTGAGTATCCGTTCGGCTGTCGGAATATCTTCTTCAATCATGGCCGCTGCAGCGTGCTGAAGATTTGGGTCCTGGGTGGAATTTTGAATATGCTTAGCATAGGCAGCATCTGCCCTAGCTGACTGACCAACTGCGATCAAGTGATCTGCCAAATGACGCCAAGCTTGCGTATGTTTTGGTTTAAGCTCCACTGTTTTTTCCAACATTGAAATTGCAGCATCACCCTTGCCTGCGCCTGCCAGCACCAACGCATACTCAAAATGAGCTTCAGCCCATTTACCTTGTGCTGATACAATTTTTTCTAGGCGCTCTAATGCATCTGACAAATGCCCCTGACGAAACTGGCTTATCGCCAACAACAATTGCGCAGGAGGATAGTTCGGCACAGCGTTTAAAATTTCCCTCGCTTGTTCGGCTGCCAAAGATGGATCAGTATCCAAAAGTAGATTTGCATGAGCCATCGCGGCCTCAATTGAGGTCGTAGCATTATCAGCAGAGGACGGTGGTGTGGTTTGAGTCATTGGTAAGGGATATTTGAATGCCTAATTAATGCAAGAAGAATAAACACCCTTAAGGAATCAAGCAAGCATTGTGAAGACTTGATTTTGTTTCTAGAATTGCAACTCATTGGGTTTAATCAGGCAAGGCAAGAGTCTAGCTACGCTGCTATTGGCTCCCTTCCAAGTAGTTGCTTGGCCATTCAGGGTTCATTTGTTTAATGAGCTGTCTTCTAGTGTCCCCTTGCATTGTAAAGCCTGGCATGCTCACGGCGATAGACTAGCGTCTTTGATAAGCCCGGCTATGCCGAACAATCTTTTGGGTGCTCAACTTAGACCCGTTCTCAACGATTGTGCCCCGTAGACTGACGTCTATCATCGCTTGGCCAATTTGGATGGCCCTGACAGCCGCGCCCACCGGCTTGAAGAACCAATAAAGTAAGTCCTGCCCGATGTGCGCCTGTTGTTTAGTAGGGCCGATATAATCAGGTCGATAAGCGATAACCCTTAATTTGCTGCCTTGTGCGAATCCGAATAGTGACTTTTCAGCTCGTATTTTCTCGCGTACCCACATCGCGCTTGAATCTTCGGAGATATCGCTAGAGCTAATAAAGTGAAATGAAATATCTTGTTTATTGCTAACTTGTGTCCAGGCCTTAACAAATTGCATCGGGAAATCAACATGAATCATGCCGTAGGTTTTTTCGTCAATACCTAATGAGCTGATGCCTATCGCCCAGAACACAGCATCAACATTAGATAATTGATCAAGCACCTCGGCGTAGTCGAGGTAATCCTTATGCAGAGTCAACGCTATCTTGCCAGAATCGACGCCGGCTTGAATTCGTGGTGTTAGCCGACGAGTAATAACCTGAATTCTATTGATATCAGGTGATGCTAAGGCCGCCGCCAGAATGCCATCGCCTGCTGTACCACTGGCACCTAGGATTGCAACTTCTAGTGGCACTGATGGCGACTCAGCTAATTCAATTATTACTTGGTCACGCTGGGCCAGTAGTATTGCCCCAGTAGCGTAGAACAACCCAAAAAGGACAAGGGGCGTGAGTAGTACTGCTTTAAGGCTGGGAAGTTTCATCTGAATTTAGCTTTAGTTAAACTAAACACATGGTGCTTGTTTAGTTATTTTTCAATCGAGCTAAGCAAATGGGGTCTACTCAAATACCTTATTAATACCTGCCGACTTGAACAGAACTGGAGACACTAATGCCGGCATCACAGGCTCCGCAGCAATGCTAATAGTAGACGCATTCATCAAGAACGTTACCGGCTGATTCAAGCAATAGAGAGTCACCCCAACCAAATGGGTCAACTCCAAGCCAACTCCCTTACTTCCTTAGGCATATCATTTTCGCACGCCTCAGGCCGCTGCTTGTCTGGTAAAGCCTTACACCCAGTTTCGCCCATCTGAGCTAAGGCGTTTCAACTACGCGCAGGTAGTAGTAAGCGCCCAGACTTGGATCATACTCAGGCTCGGTATAGACTGCGCGCAGTTCGTCACTACCCTGTTCAGCTTCTGAGCTGGTCGCAACATCCGTAATAGTGACCCTTTTTTGCCCAGCTTGATCGAGCCATCCCTTGATATGGATGTCGAAATCTGTGATCAATGCGGCGGCGGCATTAGGGTCATCGCCTGCATTGAAGATCCCATTGTAATCAAAATGATTCTGGATCACATGAATAGTAAATCAGCCGCATCCGAAAAGATGCGGCTACCACAAAGCCGTGCACACCGCAGGGTTGCCTGTTCAACTGATCGCTGAGCCAGCGACCTGGTTACACCTTCTTTTTAAAATGCAGTCTGCATGCGGCAGGGCCATGTTCATTCGCTGAGCGGAGAATTGCTAAAAAAAGAGTAAACCAGACGGTATTCCATCTTTGTTGCTCCTAGAGGCAGGTAGATTTCGCCCAGTTGAGGCTATTTTCAAAGGAAGTGATGAGGTTTTTGGGCTGGCTGATACTTATTGATTTAGAGGAATAGGGGGTTTATGCTTCCTTCATTCCCTACACTGCTGAACTACTAAGCTATCTGCATTATCTGGACGCGCTTTGGGATTGGCCGATTCGCTGCAACCTCGCCCGACTCGGTTTTTACGCGCTTATTCCGCCTATCGCGTGGGTCTTATCCGCACTGGTGGAAATTTCACTCAACGTTCAGCTTTAGTGATGTTCTATTGTGCTTATTGCTATTGAGCGAATAATTACGAAAATAATTATTTATCTGGAGAATCATATTAATCGTCAGCCTTGTAAGAATAACCTGATGCCGATGCTCACATTGGTGATGCTGTTGTTAATGCCCACTGCCAAAGCTGCTGAATCAGGTGGTGAGCAAAGAACACTTATCTTGTTCGACCGTTCGGCCAGCATGATCCAGCCCTATAAAGGTATACGTAAAATTGATATTGCCAAGCAATTGTTCCGCGAACTCGCGAACCAATTGCAAGACGACCCACAGGTCGCCATTCGTTTTTTTGCTGGGGGGACTACCGGAGACAAGGCTTTGGACTGCCTAGCGAGCGAAATCGGATTGGAATTTGGCGGTGAACGAACGACCACATCCCTGGTATCGTTTGTCAACGACGTCAAAGCTATCGGGCATGCAACTCCCGTTTCGTATGCGCTTGAGCAAGCTCGATCTGATCTTGAGGGCTGGCCCGGACCGCGAAAGATTGTACTTATTTCGGATGGAGAGGAGACCTGCGACCGCGACCCGGTAGAGTTAGCAGAAACTTTCTTCGAAGAAGGTATATCCGTCGACACAATTGGAATCGGCCTACCAGATATGTTTTCGCAATTGGGGATGATTGCGCTCTCCGGCGGCGGTGAATTCCAGCTCGCTGAAAACCTGGAGAGCTTCAAAGGTGCATTAAGCAACTCATTACCGGGTGGAGCAATGAAGTTTGGGGCTCCGGGTTCTTCTGCTCCAGCCGCAATCGGGTCAGGGGCCGGGACCGGGTCCGCTCCCGCTGCGGCGTCAACTTCACCTGTAACCGCAACCACACTAACAGCGCTACCTGCCGTTACCAGTATCGGCCTGACTACACCTGAAGAAGCGGCTGTAGGTACCGCGCTTGCCGTGGAAATCATATTCGATGCCAGTGGTTCCATGGCGGCGTGGCTTGGTGGCAGTACAAAACTCGCGCTTGCTAAAAACGCCTTGCGTGCAGCCACCGAGGGGCTAAACGATGACTCGATACTGGTCGCATTCCGTGCTTACGGCTTTGACCAATCGCTTGAAAAAACAGCCAAAGCATCCTGCCCCAACACTGAACTTTTACTACCGTTCGCAGATTCCGGACAAGCCGATAAAGTAACGCAAAAAGCAGATGGTTTGGTGGCCTACGGCTACACACCAATTGCCAAATCTCTAGAGCTTGCCGGGCAGGATTTGCAATCGGTCGACGCGGCCCGGCGAATGATAATCTTGATTTCTGACGGGGAAGAAACCTGTGACGGAGATCCACAATCGGTCGCCCGCCGATTGCGAGAACTAGGTATTGAATTACAAACACATGTTGTTGGGTTCGATTTAGATGAGGCCGCGCGGCGTCAAATGAGCGGCATCGCTCGTGAAGGTGGTGGTAACTATTATGATGCCAGCGATGGCGCGGAACTGGGAGAAAGCCTGATACGTGTTATCGAACTTGCACAAGAGGCAGCAGACCCCTGGGACGAACGACTCATTCACCCAATGACTGGCGGCAAGACGATTGAAACCGCCGTTCCAATTGCTGCGGGTTTCTATACGCTCGACGAACATTTACCAAGCGGCGAGAAACGATATTTCAAGGTCGATACACTTATCGCTCAGAGGACGTTACTTCGCGCGATTGTTCAATCACGTAAAGCTTTGTTTGACGATTCTGGCGAGGCAAGCGAAAGCAAAATTGCATACAGTGGATTTGAAATTCGAGTTTACGGCCACGACAAAAACGAGATAAAAGGCCACTGGGCGCGCGTGTACGGAAAACGCGGAGAACAGGCACATACAGGATATGTTGATCAGAGTGGCGATGGATTCTATTTCTCTATCGGGAACCGTTATGACACTGTAAACAAAGATGCACTGTTTCAGGTGGACATTGATGAGGCGGGTGACATAGCAGAGCGCCAAGATGCACCAGACCACAAAGCATTGGCATTATCGGTCGATATCTCCACGCCACTTGTCGGGCATTTGGGTCTGGAAGACCGCGAAGATATTTACGCGCTTGCTCTTACCAATCCTGACAACAATCTAAACATCAGCGTTCGCTTCACCGATGCTGAATTTCGCTTTCAGCTAGACGTACGCAATGCAACAACCGATAGTCGAATCGAACGATTCACCGGACTTACCGGTGAAATAGATGTTTCGCTGCAGTTAGCGCCGGGTACGAATGCAATAACATTGGGCATTCGGGATAATAATCCTAGCCTCAACGCGGAGTTTTCCTCCTACACTATTACAATTGATCAAGAATAAGCGGTACTCGGCTAATGATTAACAACACGGCGATTTCAATTTTCATAATTTCTCTTGCTCTCACCACACCCGTATTTGCCGATCGCGAGCTTCCTGCCGGCGCCGACCCTGGCAGCGTATTAAGTGCCTTTTTCACCGATGTTAAATCTACGCTGGATGATCCAGAAAATAAAAACCCGAGCTTGAATGCGACTTATGCAAATGCCGCAGGTTATTGGATACGATCCAGTCGCGAGAGTGTACAAAAAACCGGCCAGGTCGCTGACCTTAGCTCTGTTATGTTTTTACTCATGAACCGGCCCACTAGTTGGACTATCGATGACATGCGCATCGCAGGCGATTTTGCGCGAGCTCGGGTTAGCTTTTCTCCTTCTGCTTCAAGCGGCGTAGTGCGCGAACGTGAATATGATCCGATTGAAGCACGATTCGATCTGGTTGCTCAAAACGATGATTGGTTCATTGTTAGTTTTAAGGGCCCGCAAAAAGAGCAACCCACTCCGCTGCCAGACGCACTTCCCGTCGACGACAAAGATACGCCTGAAACTTTGGTAAGCCGTTACATGGATGTGGTGCTGGAAGAACTCGGCCCGACCTCTGGACCTCCTGGCGGTAGAAATGTAGTAGCCGTTTCCGCAAAGTTAGAAGATATGTGGGTAGACAGTCGTGACGCTAGACGTTCATTTGGGCAGAACCTTTCTTTTATGACAATACTGCAACCCAAAAGCTGGCAACTGACTAAATCAGTGGTCACCGGTAACAGTGCAGAGGTTGTAGTCACCTTTGAAAATGACTCGCCGATGGCAACCAGCTTGCCGACCTCTAACGGATCGCAAAGCACACCAACCTTACGTTTTAACGCCGAGCGTGAAGGTGCACAATGGAAACTTACATCCGTGATTCGCTAAGGCCGTGTATGGCCAGTGAAATTAGAAAGTGAACTTAATATCACTTTATATTTTTCTTAAAGCCCGCCAATTCCGTTGCTCGTAATACAAACCACATACTTTCACCCAATCGCAACTTCAAGTAGTGCCCTTTGTCATCGCGGCCACGTTTGTAATTGACTTCATAATCTTGATTGTATGCGCGTGTATCGATCGCCATGGTTTGTTGGAATAGCTGACTCAGGGTTCCGCCAAACGTGCCGGTATCGTATTTGGTAGCAACAATTTTTTCAATTTGTCGTGTGAAAGCAGTGGCGGCTTTTACGTCGGCACCAAACATAATTAATAAATCTTGTTGATCCAGAACAATTTTGAAGAAGTTAGGTGTGTCGTAAAAATTCTCCTTGCGTTCCCGGTTAACAATAAGCTTGCCTGTTTCAACGAACCGAGCTCCTATCTTCTCCACTTTTTCCGGGCGCATTCCTATGTACTTAAAATATACATCACCACGAAATACTCCGTTATCACGTGTGTAGGTGAGCGCTTTCCGATTTAAATCATCTTCCGTATCAAATTCGATAATCGGATCGCGTTGGAACCATGCCTGCAACGTGCGGGTATGAATTTCATCGTCTTTAATAACCAGCCGATACCCGTCACCTTTCCGAGGCTCACCGAGAATAGACGTTCCTGTCATAATGTATTTAGTACCGGTTTCCAGCTCGACACCGCGACCTTCGTATTTCTTCTCCAAATGATTTGTGATCACCAGATTAATTTCCTTATCGTCGGTATCACTGTAATTGCTTACAACAAATAAAATATCGTTATACGGAATACTGCTGTCAGCATCGATCTTGGCTTCGCCGTTAATCGGAAAGCGCATAAACCAATGCTCGCCAAGACTACTTTCTGTAATCGGCACGGTCTCCCATGTTTCTTGGCCGGTATCGGTGCGGCTCAGTACCGCCGAGATTTCCACTCCCTCTGGTATTTCTTCATCTGGCAGCGAAAAAATAACGTAATCATTCGCGGCAAATAATCCTTCGACTGAAAAATATTTTTGTGAAAGAGGCTTCAGTTCAACTTCCTCTCCAAACGGGTCTGGCAGCTGAACGACTTCCGCTTCACTGCGCGCGCTTGCATCCACCATCGCAAAATCCGAATCCAGATTATCCCAAACGCCGGTTTTCTCGCCCGGAAGATTCAAATGCGATAACGCAAAGTCGTGCCAATAATCTCGAAAGCTAAACCAACTCATGCCTTCATTGCTGAATCCGTTGTCACGATAAGAAAGCATTGCACTGCCGAGTTGGGTTTGAGAACCGGAATGCACTTCCAAAAAGTAGTAATACCAAAATAACGAAGCGAGTTCCTGACGCTTCACCAGTGGTTTTCCATGTGCCTGTCGCATCGCCTGGGCAAATCGACCGCCACTGTCGTCACCCTGGTACAGCAGTGGTTTATTTATCCAGTTATCCGGCGCGCCGGTAATTAGCGGCGCAAATTGAGGCGGACCTTCTACGTACCATTTACGATCATCGTCGTATCCAGAAGTGTTAGCAAGCAACGCGCCTAGCCCTTCATCATAGGGGTGGGCGCCCGTCATGCGCTGTAATATATGCATGTATTCATGCAAGAACGAGTGCTCGGTATACTCAGAAATCTCAATCATAATAACCAACTCGCCATCAATCCTAAGTGCTTGGGCTCGGTCATTTGAACTGGTGATTTCCTGCACAGCAAAAACCTTAACCTCATCCAGAGAACCAGCCTCAAAAAGACTCTCTATGGTCTGCCCACCCTGCTGGTAGGCAGCGATGATACGGTTGGTTAGCTGATCCTGAGTGTCAGGTGCATAGATCGTAAGGTGAGGGGCCGCAGCAATCTGCTTTGGCCAGTAGATGCTTGAAGGGTGCCCGGAATAGCTAAAAAGTGTGGCCGGCAACTCATCCATCAAACCGTAAAGAGCGGGGTCTGCCTGATAATTCCTGTCGGCAGCCTGAGCCAGACCGGCACTAATAATTATCAAACAAGTCACTGCCCATCTCATCAATCTCATGGCGATTCCCCTATAGTCTTTATGGTAAGGTCTTATTTCATTAGATGACTTCCAGCTTCAATATAATAACAAATAGAATCGTTTACCAACGACTCAATCCATTTATCGCTACTTAAGCAATTTATATTAGAATGAAGCAGGTACAGGGAATGACCTTACCAGCCCTCCAACCCTCGCTATATGAAAAAAACTCTTAACAAGTTCACATCTCTATCGGCAAAGATTGCCGTGCTAGCTAGACACAACAGAACACGCACCGGCGGTGTTGCACTGGATTGCCGAATCACCATCGGTAATGGTGGTGTTCAATATTTGCCTCTCGCTATTGCTTCGATTTGTTTGGGTGAAGCATCGCATTGCCCGTGTTTATTCTCGCTACATCGCAAAATTTTTGCCTGCTAAAACAGATACGGCTCTTGAGCTGGTGTTAAAAACGGATGAAGTTTTTCCACCCCGCCCCAGCTAATTCGGCCTCCCCCAAACCGCCTTCAAAGGTAACTTCGTCTGCGATATGCCCTGCCCAATTGGCTTCTTCGGTTTGGCCCGCCAAACCAAGGTGCGTATCGGTACTACCAACAATCCCAGACTCAAACGGATTAACATGCGAATGTTTTTGCTCCTGCAGACCTTCGATCAAGGCACCGCGTAAAAAATTACGAGACGATAAACAATAACCTTTATAAATATTATCTTTCGGATCAAGGTCCTCTAGACCGCACTCTTTAGTTGCTACATCGTAGATGCGAGGTATATACGTTGAGAGATTGATTGCTTTATCGATCTTGCCGAGTTGGCGGATTGCTTCGTAATCGCAGTATTCGTCATCATCACTTAGAATATCAGAAAAACCGTTCTGGCATCCTGATGCACCCTTGTGCTGGGTGATCTCAGCAAGCCGGTCAAATGCTTTACGTTGTTCACGATGAGCTTGCTGTGCGGCTTATGAGCACCCTATAAGGGTATTTGGCTTAAACCCATTGCCACCAGAAATATTAGAGTTATGCGGTATCGAAATCACGTCACACTGCTCAATACCCTGCCAACAAGATGTTTCAAGCTCAGCTAACAATAGTTGTAAGCTCGGAAAATCAATAAAACTCGCTGGAGACTCGGGTACCGACGCATTTTTAAAAATAGTGTTGCGGTGCATGTGAGTGTTATTGGTCGAGCGAGTGTATTCATAGCCAACAAAACTAGTAAAGCTGCAATCGGATGTTCTGTCATAGGCTTGTTCTGCAGAGCGAATTGTCTGATCCCAAACGATGCCCGCGGCTTCATTACAATCGCTATTATTGTCGTCGCATACTGATCTGTTTCTGGTCGGCCGCATACGAGCTGTCGCAACTTGAAAAACACGCACACCCGCTTGGCCACTCTTTCTAAAGGTATTGCATGTCTTGCTTGACTAACCTTGATATTCCCCCTCATTACGACATATATAGCCTTCACCTATACCTTCAGCGTGATCCGTTACGGCTGCAAAATCAAGCGGTCGTTCAAGCTGGGCCGACAAAGGAGCTTGGCCTTCTTGCACTGGCAAGTCAATTTGCTCGCCCTTAGCACAGTGATATGCATCATCGGGAAACACTCTAGTACCGCCTGGATAGGCATCTGCTGAGATTACAGTATGGATATGGAGGTCTCCAAAGTATGGCTTCTTATACGGCTTTTTATTATCGCATTCGCTGCGTGCTTCAGAATATTCTAGTCCTGGTTGGTAGCCAAAAGCGTATTGCTCCGCTTGGGATTTTTCTGAGACAGGAGCACGGATTACTTCAGTGTGATCAATGCTGTATTTGGTGGTTCGCGACCCAAGCAAATATACGACTATTAGCGATATGAAAAACAGGCCGATGATTTTAAATTTTGTTAAAACCATTTAATCTTGATCCTCAAAGAAACGATCGTAGTTACTCGACCTGAAGCCACGCAAGGTTTTATCACCCATCACCAATAATGGCACCGTTCGACCTCGATGACGTTGAAAATCTGACTTGGCAATAGGGTCGCGCTCAATATCAAGCTCCTGATACCTAATACCATTCGCTGCCATGTATGCCTTGGCCTTTTTACAGTAACCGCACCAACTGGTGACATACAGCTTCACGTTTTCTGCGCTTAGTCCCCGCAACTTAGGTTCTACATAAACCTCTAAGGAAGATGGTATAGATGCAGTATTAACCTCTTTTGGTTTTGCATTGTTCGGAGCAGAGCTGTCATAGTGGTTTTTGCCGTCGGCGCCTATTCCTTTTTGAACCTGATGTATTACTCCTAGCGATATAGCAAGCAAAACACTGATCATAATAGACGCGATTGTTAGTCTTTTCATATATTTCAATCGTGATGAGACCTCAGTATAACTGACGTCTTTTGATGTGGTTTTCTGTCATTGCATTTTTTGAGCGGTATTTAGTGAATCAAGTGCGGGTATCTTTTAGCTTTGTTGGCGTTTATGCCAATCTCTCATATTCTAGGCGCAACTATCCTGTATTTGCCGGGTCCGGTAGGCCATAGGGCGCTAAAACTTGAGCGCCTTTACGAACGTTCGCCGAAATTGCAGCAAGACCATAAGTGGCTGGAGATTGTCACATCTTATATTTAAAGATTCTATGTTGATTTGTTTTCTTTAAGCCATGATTTTCATAATCAATCTCTGCGATTATCTCCGTATCGATTAGATTTTTGATTACCTCATTAATACCTTGTAAATACGCGTCATCGACAACTAAAAACGAATGTTCATCGGCGAACATTTTGCAATTCACGATGTCGCTATTGCAGGCTTTGTTATCATGACCGCCATCAATATGAATCATGTCATATTTCGAATCATTCTGATATTCGGGGATTGTTTGCTGGGAGTCGCCTTTTATAAACGCGATGTTATATTTTGTTTTCAAATAGGCTAAGCATAGTTCGGCATACCTGTGATTACATAAATCGAATGACAGTAAACGTAGCTCCGGGTTAGCATAGAAAAACAATGCCGTAGAATGCCCACCGTTAAATCTAACTTCAACTAGTCTAGAGCTATGTTTTGCTAAAAAGTATAAGTTATATCGCGCATCTTCCTTGTTTTCCTGATGTGGAACAAAAGCACTATGGTGCCGATACAATATATTGCCTTCCATTTTTTCATTTGTTTTTTCGATGATTTGGTTCAGGTTCGAGACATCATCAGACTCTACAAACACCCTAAAAT
>JBLHMH010000013.1:0-33916 GCA_047621785.1 Polaribacter sp.
ATAGCGGAGTAGGGATTTACTGTAAACAAAAGCCAGATCAAGTACATGTTGGTCTTGGTAAAGGCTTTGAAAATGTCGATTCGGAGGGACGATACATTCAAGCTGACTTTGGCAACTTAAGCGTGGCTTCCTTATACATGCCATCGGGTTCGAGCAAAGAAGAGCGACAAGAATATAAGATTGATCTGATGGGTCGATTTGAAGCAAGATTGGAGGAAATCGCCAAATCGGGACGCCAAGCGATAATTTGTGGTGATTGGAATATTGTGCATAAAAAACGTGATATCAAAAATTGGCGTGGTAATCAAAAGCGTTCAGGGTTTCTACCTGAAGAACGCCAATGGATGGACTGGCTCTACGGAGAAACCGAGCCCGAAATTCCTGGAGCCGAACGCGGTCATGCAGGCTTTTTAGATGCGTTTAGGCTTATCAACGACGAAGAAGAGCAATTCACATGGTGGTCAAATCGCGGCCAAGCTTGGGCTAATAACACTGGCTGGCGAATTGATTATCAGGTGATCACTGAAAACCTAAGAGATAAAGTGATAGCGGGATCTGACTTAATTTATAAGGAAGAACGATTTTCAGATCATGCACCTCTCGTTATCGAATATGACATCTAGCCCACAGTTGTCTGGGCCAGTACTCCGTGATCTCGGCGAGCGTTGGGCCCTCTTGCTCACACAATTGAGAAATTTGTAAAATGACCAACGAAGAAATTATCCCAGCTGTAAAATGGTGGAATGAAAAATCAGTATGGGTGATGCTTTTTCTGGGTTTTTCAGCAGGTATTCCGATCCTGTTGATCTTTGGTACTTTGTCTTTATGGCTTCGTGAAGCGGGTGTTAGCCGTTCAACAGCGACGTTCTTTTCTTGGGCGATCTTGGGCTATTCGTTTAAATTTATTTGGGCTCCGTTGGTTGATCGTTTGCCCATACCATTACTGACGCACTTGCTTGGGCGACGCAGATCCTGGATATTGCTGTCCCAATTTTTGGTTATGGGCGCAATTGTTTTAATGGCTTCGGTCGATCCCCAGCTCAATCTAACCGCTATGGCGATTGCTGCTGTATGTCTGGGCTTTGCTTCCGCTACTCAAGACATTGTAATCGATGCCTATCGAATTGAGACTGCGCCGCCGCGCTTACAGGCGATGCTGGCAACCACTTATATTTCTGGGTATCGCGTGGGCATGATTTTGGCCGGCGCCGTGGCATTGTCTCTGGCACAGAATTTTGGCAGCACCGCCGACAGTTATAGTTATGATGCTTGGCAAAAAACTTATTTTCTAATGGCAGCAGCCATGCTGGTCGGCGTTATCACTACTCTTTTAATAAAAGAACCGCAGATCAAAGCTGTCGATAGGGAGTACCCCAATCGAGACTATGTGAACTTTGTAGGCGTATTTTTCTTGTCGATTGCAAGCTTCATCGCGGTACTTTGGTTCAGCCCCGTAGCGCCGGTTTTATCGACAGGTGGAACCCAGTCTCTTTTTAAGTTTGGGTATTCCGGCGCTTTGTTGTTGATTGCAATTAGCGTGGCTTATGGCGTGGCAATAGCTTGCTCACGATTAGGTTTCATCAATCAACAGATGGTGAATGAGGGATATCGGCAACCTATTCAGGATTTTTTCCGACGTTATGGAAAGCTCGCTGTGTGGATCTTATTACTGATCTTGCTTTACCGAATCTCCGATATTGTGTTGGGCGTTATCTCCTATGTTTTCTATTCTGATATGGGCTACAGCAAAAGTGAAATAGGTAGTATTTCAAAGGGCCTTGGTTTAGCAGTGTCTATTTTTGGTAGTTTTGCGGGCGGTATTATTTGCTTGCGCATCGGTGTTATGCGCACTTTACAATTTGCTGCTATTTCAGTCGTGATCACCAATCTGATGTTTTGTTGGTTGACCAGCGTGGGTCAAAACCACACAGATTTTTCATTCTATCTTCCGCTCATCGGACAACTCAGTTTGCCGACTGAATTGGCAGTGGTGATCGCCTTGGATAATTTTGTGCAGGGTTTTGCCACGGTAGCCTTTATTGCATGGTTATCCAGTTTAACCAATATTTCATTCACCGCAACGCAGTACGCTATTTTCAGCTCTATAATGACTTTGTTTCCTAAGATTATTGGTGGTTACTCGGGCACCATTGTCGACGCTTACGGTTACACCAACTTTTTTCTTTTCGCGAGTCTTTTGGGTGTTCCGGTGATTGCACTGATCCACTTCCTTTCCAGCCGTTTGGTGGTTAATAGCCCTGCAGTTGATTAAGTTTTTCAATCGCGGCTTGGGCTTCTCCTTTGCTCTTCAAGCCTTCTGCTACGACTAATTGTTGCTTGTCTTGACCATGTGCAATGATTGAATAGTACTGCGTATGTTTGCGGCCCGAGCTGCTGCTATGAGTCTTTTTTTCACGAAATTCGGTAAAGGAAAAAGACGGAATAAAGCGAGTGCGAATGGTGATACCTAATAGCGTTCGGGTCGAGGTAATGCCTTCGGCTCCTATGCGCACATCTAACGCCTTAGCGAACAAGTAAAAACCAAGAACTGCAAAAAAACTACCGATGGCAGGGAATATAACATTAAAGGTTAGGTCCGGAATCGTTAAGCCAATCTGCACAAAAATTAGGCCAAATAGACTAAGCGCTAGCCACCATTTTTGTTGTCCTGGCGGATAGTAAAGACGGTAACCGTGGCTATCTTGCTGCACGTTAATGATTTTGTCGACCGCCGCATTATGTGCTTGGAGGGTTGCCGCAGAGTGACTTGCGAATGCTTGTTTACTAAGAAAATGAGATTGTGTTGCCGTTTCGAAAACCGGAAGATCAACGTATTCACGGTCAATTTTAAAACCTTGTTGAAAGCCTAAACTTAAGCTTAGCTTCCAGTTTGTATGCGGCATTCTATCCGAAGACGTTGATTCTGGTAGGTTTGCTGGAAGGTCAAAACAAAAAGAAATCTCTGTGCCTTCTGCACTGGCCTTGGCCGCAGGGACCATACTGTCTTGCCAAATAAAGCTGGTGGTATTGTTGTCGTTATCGCTACCCTCTTCGGTTAAAATGCAAGCGGCAATTACTTCGCTGCTGAGGAGTTCGCTGGGGTTTTTGTTTGCTAGTTTAATGGTACCGCCCAATTGTCCGCCGATTGAGCCAGGGTAGGGATCTAGGGTGAGTGGCATGACACCAGTAGCCTTGAGGTTTTGTCTCAGCTTGATCCAGTAGTAGCTGAGGCCAAGTCCAATAGCTGGAAAAATAAACGCAATAAGCGCTAATTCATTACCTGCCTGCAGTTCCCGAATGCCAACCAATAAGGGTGCCAGTGAAACCACACTCCAAGCCAGTGCGAAAACGCCCATCCCCATTGAGCCGCTGTTCGAGTTTGATAGTATAGTTGGGTTGGCCCAATATTGCTTACTCAACCACGGGCTAGATGGATCAACGTTGACAAGTTCTTGGTGTTTCTTCGCTTTTATTACAGTGTAAACCATGCCGCCTGCACCAACACCGCCAAACGCTAATAGAAAGATTGAATAGAATAGAAGTAGGGATATACGCAGGCTACGATCTATTAGCGAATCGCTTGGCTGATCGGGGTTAACCCAGACCGTAAAATGACCTCCGTTGTCGGCAATAATTCTGAGTCTGCGTGCCAGGTCTTGCTGAAAAGACCCGATGTTGTCATTGCCATCGCTAACCGCAACTCGAGTACTGGTATAGCGATTACCAAAGGCCTGGTAGTGATACTCAGCCATAGCCTGATAGGTGGTTGAGTCATCGCTATGATCTATTTTGAGCTGTTGCGAGATAAGCTGTGCTGGTGCTTGCACCCATGTTTTAGCGGCCTGCCAGGTGCTTATCATAGGCAATGCCGCAAACACAAAAAAGCCAACGCCAGCGGCGAGGAAGACTCCGAAGAACAAAATCATTAATAGCTTTTTCATTTATAAATCCCTACATTTTGCATTATCATTCTTTTACCTTAACGCAGATTTGATATGCTAACCGCAATATATCAGCAAACACAATTGACCCAGAAATATGAATTTACCGTTAAATCTCGATAATCGTTTTAGTGCCCTGTTGCCTGCCGATGGTAGCATCGAAAATAATCGAAGGCAGGTTCACAATGCATGCTTTTCCTTTGTAAATCCAACAACAGTAGTGGCGCCGACTTTAGTAGCGCACGCGAGTGAAGTAGCCAAGCTACTTGGGCTGTCTGAAGCAGACTGCCAAAGCGGTGACTTTCTTAATTTATTTTCTGGGAACGCCCTCTTGGATGGTATGAGGCCTTACGCAATGTGCTATGGCGGTCATCAGTTTGGCAATTGGGCAGGCCAACTCGGTGACGGAAGGGCGATTAATTTGGGCGAAGTAAGCAATCAAGCCGAGCAGCGCTGGGCCATCCAACTCAAGGGTTCGGGTGCTACTCCTTATTCTCGTACCGCCGACGGTTTGGCGGTAATGCGTTCTTCGGTTCGTGAATTCCTTTGTAGTGAAGCCATGTATTACCTGGGTGTACCAACGACACGTGCACTGAGTTTGATAAATACGGGCGAAAAAGTAATGCGCGACATGCTGTACGACGGCAATCCTGAATACGAAGACGGTGCTGTGGTGTGTAGGGTCAGCCCAAGTTTTATTCGTTTCGGCAGTTTTCAAATTTTTGCTGCGCGTAAAGAGCTTGATGAATTACGCCAGTTGGCTGATTATACTATTCATCATCACTTTGCCCATCTTGAAAATCAATTTGATGTGGCCAGCAAAGAGATCTATGCCGCTTGGTTTAACCAAGTTTGTGAACTCACTGCGACCTTGATCACGCATTGGATGCGCGTTGGGTTTGTACATGGTGTTATGAATACTGACAATATGTCGATACTGGGGCTAACCATAGACTACGGCCCCTATGGTTGGCTTGACAACTATGATCCGCAGTGGACGCCCAACACAACTGACGCGCAAAACAGTCGTTATCGTTATGGCGAGCAAGCGAACATTGCGCTGTGGAACCTCTACCAACTAGCGAATGCTTTGTATCCCTTGATTGAAGAGACAAAGCCGTTGGAAGCGGCTTTGGAAAATTTTCAAAGCAATTATCAAGGTCAAGCGCGCGCGATGATGGTGGCTAAGTTGGGTCTGCTTGATTTCAAGCAACAAGACCAACAATTATTTAACGATTTAGAAAGCCTAATGATTGTTGAAGAAACAGATATGACGATTTTTTATAGATTGCTGGCATCTGCTCCGGGGCTAAGCTACGCAGAACTGCAAGAAGCCTATTACAAGCCTGAGTCCCATAGTGGTGACTTTATTTTGGCGGTGAATAAGTGGCTTGAGCAATATCAACATAGATTGGCGCAAGATGATCAGGCCTTTGAACAGCGCCAAGCTTCGATGAATGCGGTAAACCCGAAATATGTTTTCCGAAATTATTTAGCTCAACAGGCTATTGATAAAGCCGATTTAGGCGACTACAGCATGGTTCAAGAGCTATTGGAGTTATTTAGAAACCCTTATGACGAACAGCCAGAAATGCAACATTATGCGAGTAAGCGGCCCGATTGGGCACGAACTAAAGTAGGCTGTTCTATGTTGTCTTGCAGTAGCTAGGGGCTTCTTTAAAGCAAATAGAAATACAAACTGAGAGGAACCGCATGAAAAATCTAAAATTTACCGGCCTAACAATAATTCTCCTAGCTTGGGTGGTATCGGCATTCGCACAAGCGCAATCTCCTACAGCCCAGACTTATGAACTTGGTCATGGTGCGCTAGAAGTATTCAATGCTGACGCGATGGCGAACACCCCACAATGGGTGCAAATTTGGCTGATGTTTATGGCAGCCAGTTTTGCCGCGGGTCTGTTGTTTGTTTGGCGGCATGCTATTGCACGCTGGGTAGTGGGTGGTTTTCTAGTAGGGATAGTGCTTAGCGGTGTATTAACGTCAGGTTTGGGGCTTGCTTCGCTGTCGGGGCTAATCGCTTGCGTGCACCTGATCTGCTGGTCACCAGCTTTATATCAACTTCTCACTAAGCGCCCATTTTTAGCTGAGCGAAGTGTATTCTCGATTTGGTCAGCGGTAATTACTGCTGTGATTATTTTCTCATTTATTTTCGATATTCGAGATGCTGCGATTTATTTAAACCATATGTTTTAACATGGATTAAGCATTGGAAGGGTAATGATGCTGTTGCTGGATGGCCCTGGATAAAAGCCTCTCGCGCCAATTTCTTTAGCCGCACAGCAGATCGAGCTTACTGATAGTCGGGCTGTTTATCTGGCATTGCCGCGATAAACGTTGGCAGGGTAAGGCAATGTTTCGTGATGCGTGCAATTGTGGGGTAGGCGACCATTGGGCAGTTAAATCGCTCTGCATTATAGACCTGAGGGATAAGGCAGCAGTCCGCCATGCTTGGGGTATCGCCAAAGCAGCATAAGCCGGTATCCCCGCTGCTAGCTAAGTTAGTTTCAATAGCGCTGAAACCTTTAGCGATCCAGTTTTGGTACCAAGTATTCTTGGCGGCTTCATCTAAGCCCAACTCCCCTGTTAGGTATTGTAAAACCCTTAAGTTATTCAGCGGGTGGATGTCGCAGGCGATGGATTGCGATATCGAACGAATGTAGGCACGATCAAATGCACTGCCTGGTAGTAAGCTTGGTTCAGGATAGGCTTCTTCTAGGTACTCAAGGATAGCTAATGACTGAGTAATGATTCGGACCTCAGTCTCCAGAATAGGGACTAGCCCACTAGGGTTTTTGTCGAGGTAGGCGGCTGTTTTATGCTCGCCACCATCCTTCATTAGATGCACTGGCAGCAGCTCGTGTGGTAAACCCTTTAATTGCAGAGCAATACGTACGCGGTAGGCGGCGGTACTGCGAAAGTAGGTAGATAGTTTTAGCATAGGTGTTTGCGTTCCATATTAGTAACTTAGCTATTAGAGTCTTAGTTATTAGCACATAAGTTACTGCACTCGTTTTTTGCTCTGTGTTTATCTAAGTTGTATGTTAATCCAGAGCTTTGAAATTGTCTTCGTGCATCCATGCTGCGTGTTTAGGCGCTTTTTTCGTTTTAGACCATTCCTCCAACATATCCCATTTGACCTGATCTAGTCGATCTATCTTTGCTCTCTCGGCGTTATCCGGTGCTGCTAGTTCTAGCCTGTGACCGTTTGGGTCGAAGAAATAGATTGAGTGAAAAACTGAATGATTGGTGACGCCGAGTACTTCGACTCCATTATTCTCCAAGTGCTCTTTGAATTCTAATAGGGTATCCATATCCTTAACTTTGAACGCAATATGCTGCACCCATTCAGGCGTGTTTTCGTCACGCCCCATGCGCGGCTGCGTGGGCAGCTCGAAGAATGCTAATACATTTTCGTTCCCCGCGTCTAGAAAAACATGCATGTACGGGTCTAAAGCGCCGCTGGATGGCACACGATCTTCGGCGATCGCCAGTACGAAATCCATTTTCAGGTTCTCTACATACCAATTAACAGTTTCTTTGGCATCGTGACAGCGATAGGCTACGTGGTGTATTTTTTCGATTTTCATAATAATTCTTAACCCTAACTAAGCTTAGATTCTGATTCAATTGGCTGGCAAGATAGATCCTTTTGCTTCACCAAAGCCAATGCGAACGTTGGCTTCACTGTCACACCATGCTTTCAATATGATGGTATCGCCATCCTCTAGGAAGGTGCGTTGCTCACCATTATTGAGAGTGATGGGATGTTTGCCACCGACGGTCGCTTCGAGTAGCGCGCCGTAGCTATTTTCGGTGGTGCCTGAAATTGTGCCGCTGCCGAGTAAATCGCCAGCCTTAAGGTTACAGCCGTTGACTGAGTGGTGGGTGACCATTTGCGCAATAGACCAAAACGACTCATCAAAATTACTCATACCAATCCGCTGCGGAGCTAAGCCAGCATCGCGCATACCTTGAGTTTCGATCAGGACTTCTAACTTCATATCAACTGCGCCGGACTCCCTTAGTGATTCTGAGTCCAGATAGGTCAATGGCTGTGGATGCGGAGCATCTCGTAACCAAGCCTTACGAAACGGCGCCAGAGCTTCCATGGACACCACCCAAGGCGAGATTGTGCTGGCAAAACTTTTTGATAGGAATGGGCCGAGTGGCTGATATTCCCAAGCCTGAATGTCGCGTGCAGACCAATCATTTAATAGACATAGACCGAAGACATGGTCTTCAGCTTGGTCGATGGGTATTGCGCTGCCTAATTCATTGCCGGGGCCAACAAAAACGCCGACCTCTAGTTCGTAGTCAAGCCGTTTGCAGGGTGCTAACACTGGTGCGTCTACATCTGGGGCCTTGAGCTGGCCTTTTGGCCGGTGGAACTCCTGGCCACTTACGCCAATCGAAGACGCGCGGCCATGATAGCCAATCGGTATCCATTCGTAATTGGGTAGCAATGGGTTGTCTGGACGAAACAATTTACCAACGTTAGTGGCGTGATGGATAGACGTGTAAAAGTCAGTGTAGTCGCCAATTTGAGCGGGCAAGCAGTATTCAACGTCGCTTTGATTTACTAGACATTCAGTAAGCGTCGCTTGATGCTCTGAATCGTTGCTCAGCATGCTTGATAGCGCACTGCGTATACCAGACCAAGCCAAGTTCCCTAATTGCATGAAACGGTTTAACGACGGCTCTGAAAGAGTGCCTAAGGCTTCGTCTAAATTGCTTGAAAATAAGCCTGTTTCAGCCGCCGCCGCCATGTCCAGTACCTGGTCACCAATCGCAACACCGGCTCGAAACGCTTGTCCGGAATCTTTAACGCGAAAGATCGCGAACGGTAGATTCTGGATTGGGAAATCGCTTTCGCCAGAATTGGCAGAGGCTACCCAGCTGCTCAAGTCTGGATTGTGAGTTTGATTGAGTTGTATCATGGATAAGTCCTATTGTTATTTTTTAGCTGAGTATCAGATTAGGGTCTAGCATTGATAACACCGCGTTCAATCTGATCGCGTTCGATCGATTCGAATAAGGCTTTAAAGTTACCTTCACCAAAACCATCATCCTTTTTGCGCTGAATAAACTCAAAGAAAACAGGGCCAATCAGCGTGTCGGAAAATATTTGTAGCAGCAGCCGAGGATCGTCATTCTCCGTTGTGCCATCGAGCAGTATGCCGCGCGATTGTAACTCATCGATTGGTTCGCCATGTCCAGGTAAGCGCTGGTCTAACATTGCATAATAGGTCTCAGGTGGTGCTTTCATAAACGGCGTACCTTGGGCTTTCAGTTTGTCCCAGCATTCGAGTAAGTTATCACAAGAAAATGCGATGTGCTGAATGCCTTCGCCATTGTATTTCATCAAAAACTCTTCGATTTGTCCGGTTTCCTTGGACGCCTCTTCATTTAATGGAATACGAATTAGACCGTCTGGCGCGGTTAAGGCTTTGGACAGTAGGCCGGTGTACTCGCCCTTAATATCGAAATAGCGAATTTCCCGAAAGTTAAACAATGACTCGTAAAAGTTAGCCCAATAGTCCATACGACCGCGATAAACATTGTGCGTCAGGTGATCGATCACATTGAAACCGCAACCAACAGGATTGCGATCGACACCTTCTATAAAGTTAAAGTCGATATCATAAATTGATGAACCCTCTTCATAGCGATCAATCAGATACAGTGGCGCGCCACCGATACCTTTAATTGCAGGTAGGCGCAGCTCCATTGGGCCGACTGGCGCATCCATCGGTTGCGCACCTAATTCAAGCGCACGTTCGTAGGCTATACGAGAGTTTTTAACTCTGAATGCCATGCCGCAAGCTGATGGGCCATGTTCTTGAGCAAAATAGTATGCATTACTTTTGGGTTCATAGTTAATCAGCAGGTTTATGCCGCCTTGGCGAAAAAGATGCACATCTTTAGAGCGATGCTCTGCGACTTTAGTAAAACCGGTCATCTCAAAAATCGGTTCAAGAATTCCCTTTTCTAAGGCTGAGAACTCAATGAATTCGAAGCCGCAAAGCCCCATTGGGTTTTCAAATAAATCACTCATGTTTTTCTCCTGATGACTAAGCCAAATATGACTTAGTTGTATAATGTTTGTAATAGCTAGTGCAACCGCTTTAACTGTTTTAGGGTATCACCAATTTTATAAAAGACATGGCAATATGTCTGGGACTGTTATACAGCGGCCAAAAACAGTAAACTAGTTGCTGGCGCAACCAATAATAGTTGGTATTGCAACTAATTGCAATAATGGTTCGCATGCTTTCTTGCTGCTCCTGTATATAGCGCCGACAAAACCTTGAAAAAACATGACACAACCAAAGCCATCGATATTAAATTTAGAGCGATTTTTTCCGTATCGGATTTCTATTCTGTCTAATCGCTTAAGCGCGATTATCGCGCAAACCTATAAAAACAAATTTGCATTGTCAATTACCGAGTGGCGAATCATGGCGGTGTTGGGTGAATATGCTGGTTCGTCTGCCGAAGAAGTATCGATTAAAACCCAGGTTGAAAAATCCATTGTCAGCCGATCTATAAGCAAGTTGCTTAAAAGGCGATTGGTGTCGCGAACTGTAGACACGACTGATAGGCGCCGACAAAATCTAACCTTAACTGAAACAGGTGAAGACATATATAGCCAGATCGTCCCTGTGTCCTATGCTTATGAAGATCGCTTATTAGAGTGTTTTACCGCGCAAGAGCGGGCTATCTTCGACGAACTCGTAGATCGCTTATATCAGCACGCAGCTAAAATTGACTCTCAGTGAATGAGCGATTTGGTCTAGTTGTCTTTGTTAATGGTAAGTAGAGCTTCAACCCTATGTACCTTATGCCGGGGTTTACAATTTAGAGGTTTGTTGCACTTGGTTTTATGTTTACTATGCTTGCAAGTCCTATAACAAAGAGAGCCTAGTTAGAGACTCTTGAAAACATACCGAAAGAGAAGCTATGTCGAAATTGAAAAACGAAAAAGAGTTGCTCAAGAAAGCAATTCGAGTCGGTATGCACTACGGTGAAAACAGAGGCGTGGTGAAATTCGAAGCCACCGACTCGGCAAACGATAAAATTGAATATCTTTATCGTTTGTTGGTGCACGACAAGATGATAGTGCCGCTAGCACCGGATCAGGTTTCTATGCTCACAATGAAGCACAAACTTGCGCTATGGGCTTCAAAACTTGAATGATGGCATTCTCAAGGTGTTTATTTAAAGCTAAGTTACGTGGAATGTTTTCCAATCAGTCCAAGCAGAAATCTTCTTTATTGCAAGGTGTATGGCAAGCAACGGTGATCGCGCAAATAAATAATTAGCGATCAAAGGTGGCGAAGCTGCACGGTAAGATGTTTGTGGTTGCAAAAGGGTCGGAGTATAGACCTTGGTTCACGGATGACGCGCAAGTGATGCTGATAGAACCCCGCGTTAGAGGGTAATGTCGATTGTGAATTTGGTTTAGATGCCAATTTAACTTAATATTTAGAATAATGATTAGTATCGCTTGCTTATCAATGCTCTAACTAAGGCTTATGCTGTTTGCTTAGTCCACTGGCGCGCAATAATTCCAAAAAGTTGAAAAATTTTGTTGTTTTTATGCGAATCTTTCGCAACAGAATTTGCTGGCATGAGCTGAAGCCCAGTATTTAAGCGGTTTTAAGGCATTTGTCAGAGATGTCATCGATTCAACAAATAACACAACAACTGTTGTCTTTAGGCAACAGTTTCGGTACAGTATTACGAATAGTTGAGATCAAGAAGACGTCTGTTGAAGTTCTTCACGTCTCGACCAGAATAATTAAGGCGCAGTCCGTACTTTAAGCCTTGGTTCTTTCTATCGATACCGTAATAGCAATATGATCTAATCGTTCTGCGCTAGGACTGTGATAGAAAGTATCAGCCGAAGTATTGCTGCATTCAACAAACGTGATTTTTATCACTATTTTGAGAGGCACAGAAATGTTCCAAAGAAAAAAACTATCAATAGCAGTCGCATCAGCAATCGGCATCGGTGCAATCGGAACTAGCGTTCCAGTTCTTGCACAAGAAGCTGAAGATGCATTAGAAGAGGTGATCGTCACTGGTTCACGTATTAAGCGTGCTGACTTATCGTCAGTTTCTCCAGTTTCAGTTGTAACTGGCGAAGAATTCAAACTTTCCGGTAACCTTAACGTTGAGCAAAAACTAGCTGAACTTCCACAAACACTTCCTTCGTTTGGCCCAAGTTCAAATAACCCAGGTGACGGAACTGCACGTGTTGATTTACGTGGTCTAGGTTCTTCGCGTACTTTGGTGCTGGTTAACGGTCGTCGTTACATTCCTGCAACCCAAAGCGGTGTTGTGGATTTGAATACGATTCCTGGTACTTTGATCAAGCAAGTTGACGTTGTAACTGGTGGTGCATCTGCTGTATATGGTTCAGACGCATTAGCTGGTGTTGTTAACTTCCAATTGGTTGACGATTTCCAAGGCGCTGAGTTTACTGTTCTTTATGACACTACAACTGAAGGCGACGGCGAAAAAATCAACTTTGACTTTACCGTTGGTGGTAACTTCGACGATGGTCGTGGTAACGCGGTAATTTACGGTTCTGTTTCAGACCGTCAATCTGTATTTGCTGCTGATCGTGATTTTGCGAACGTTGCTCTAACTGAGAACAATGATAATACTGCGTTGGTCCCAGGCGGATCTTCAGGTATTCCTGGAACTCGTGTATTCGGTGGCCCAACTCTTCCAAATGGTCAAAACCTAGGTCGGTTTAACTCAGATGGTTCTGGTGCACCTTTTACACTAGCTGATCGTTTCAACTATGCGCCAGATAACTTCTTGCAACTTCCGCAAGAACGTTACCTAATTTCTGCAATGGCTCACTACGACTTGACCGACAATGCTCGTGTCTATTCAGAATTGACATTTGTTCGCAACCAAGTTGACCAAGAATTGGCACCGACTCCTGCGTTCCTAGGAACTCTAGAAGTTAACCCAGATAGCCCATTCTTTGGACCAGACGTACAATCAGCGCTTAACGGTATCCGAACTGATACTAACGGCGATGGTGTTGTAAACGGTAGCGACAATGCGTTCTTGCCTTTCATCGGCCGTCGTATGGTTGAGAACGGTTCACGCCAAGCTCTGGATACTCGTGATGCAAATCGCATCTTGCTGGGTATTGATGGCGAAATCAATGACACTTGGAGCTACGACGCTTACTATAGTCGTGCGACTCTTGATCAAGCAAACATCCTTAATAACGACGTTTCTGATTCAAAATTCCGTCAAGCGGTTCTTGTAACTGACGATGGTACTGCATGTCAAAATTCTGCGGCTGGTTGTGCTCCACTAAATGTCTTTGGTGCGGGTAACATTTCACAAGCAGCGATTGACTTCGTGAATATCGGCGCAACTAACATTACCAGCATCGTTCAAGAAGTAATGCAAGGTAGCGTAAGCGGTACTTTGGGATCACTTCCTACTACTGATCGTCAAATCGGTGTGGTAGCGGGTGTTGAGTATCGTAAAGACGAATCAATTTTCCGTCCTGATACTTTCCTATCGTCAGGTGACGTACTTGGTTTTAACGCAGGTAACCCAACTGAAGGTAAATACGATGCTACCGAACTTTTCGCTGAAGCATCTGTTCCAGTTACTGACCAGATCGAAGCTTGGGGCGCATATCGTTATTCAGATTACTCGAATATCGGTGGTGTAAGCTCTTTCGCAACCGCATTGTCTTTCGCGCCAAGCGATAAAGCTCGCTTCCGTGTTGGTTACCAACAAGCGGTACGTGCGCCGAACGTTGCTGAGTTATTCAGTGGTGGTGGTAACGGTTTCCCAACGGCAACTGATCCATGTGCTGCAGACGGCTTTGTAGCTGGCGTAACTGACGTTGCTCTTTGTCAAGCGACTGGTGTACCAGCAGGTTTAGTTGGAAACTTTAACCAAGCGAACTCTCAAATTGAGGGTGCGTTCGGCGGTAACACAAACCTTCAAGAAGAAAGTTCTGATACGTTTACTTTGGGTGCGGTATTTCAACCTACTGAAAACTTAGACATCACTCTAGACTATTATGAAATTACTGTTGAAGATGCGATTAGTGTTTTAGGTGGTAGTGTAAATAACGTTCTAGATATTTGTTACAACCAAATCCAAGACGCAAGTTCAGCATTCTGTCAGGCAATTTCACGACGCCCAGATGGTAATGTAGGCCTGGTGAATGTTCTTAATGAGAACATTGCACAGATCGAAACTTCAGGTATCGATTTCACCTTGAACTACAACACTGACCTTGATTTCGGTATTGGTGGCAACGATTCAACCCTATCTATCGATACTAAAGGTACTTACCTTCTAGACTTCGATGTGACTCCGGTTGTTGGTTTGCCTACTGTTAATGAGTGTGCCGGTAACTTCGGTAATACTTGTGGTACACCTCTTAACGAAATTGTTATTACTTCTCGTGTGACTTGGAATTCTGGTCCTTGGGGACTATCAGGATTGGTTCGCTATATAAGTTCAGCGGATGATGATCGTCTTGATAATGCCGATGCTACTCGTGATGACGTTCTTGTTGATTCAATAAGTGCAGAGGTCTATCTTGATCTAGCTGCTACTTATGACTTCAGCGATGATTTCTCAATGACATTTGGTATCAACAATATCTTGGATACAGAGCCTACTCCATTAGGTGACGTAGCTGAGCAAGTAAATACGTTCCCTTCTACGTATGACCTTCTTGGCCCAAGAGCTTTCTTCAGTGCTAGCTATCGTTTTCGCTAGACCCTAAGAAACAAAGAAGTAACGGAAACGGCGAGCTAAGGCTCGCCGTTTTTGTTTTTCTACTAGAGACAGTATGATGGGGCCGTTGGATGATGATTTTGCCTGCACGTTTTATCCTAGCCCTTCGTTAATTCAGATCTATCAATGGCAGCTAATAAATACCAAGAATTACAGCAAGAGCTTGTAGCGAGCCAAAATCTACTGCAGAGCAATAGAGCAGAGCAAGCTGTTCCCAAATTAGAGCGCCTACTTATTAAGTGGCCGCAAAATCCCGACGTAGCACATTTAATGGCCCTGAGCTTAAAGGCAATTGGCGATCAAAAATCAGCGGCTGAGTATTTTCTTGAATCTCTATCGCTGAATTCTCAGCAGCCCCAAGTACATAATAATTTGGCAAATTTGTATAAAGCGATGGCGCAATACAAAAGTGCTGAGAAGCACTATCTTGCTGCAATGTCTTTGCAGAAAAATTTTATCGAAGCAATCAGAAATTTGGCTCTTTGCTATAGCGCAAACCATGACTATGAGAAAGCGCTTGATTACTTTGACAAAGTTTTACTGCTTAAGAACGACGATATCGTTGCACTGACTGGTAAAGCTGATTGCTATCGTGAACTATCCGATTTTGTACGAGCTAGCCAGCTGTATAAGGAGGCGGTTGCCCTCGCACCTCAAAATTTAAATCCTCGTTATAAACTAGGACAAAACTATCATCTAAATGGTGAATTAGCAGAAGCATTAGATTGCTACGAAAAGGCATACCTGATTGCGCCAAATGAACCCGCGGTGATAATAAGCTTGGCTTCAAGTTTGTATGAAACTGGCGCCACAGAGTCGAGCTTGCAGGTGTTTGTGCGGGCTTTACAGGCCCAGCCAGAGAATGTTTCTTTGCACGAACGCTATAATGAAATAATTTGGGAGAGTGAATTCGCAGATCAGTTTTGCCATAGCTATCAGAGCGCCATCGCAATCAAACCACTGAATCTAAATTTGAGGTTGAGCTATATTTCTCAGCTGTTTAGAGCGGGTCGAACCGAATTCGCTTCAAAGGTGCTGATACAGGCGTTGATTGCTTTTCCAAATGACTATCGCTTACTAATTTTAAAGGGCCAGATTGAGGCCGATCAGGGCCATTTTTATGCTGCCCAACGCGCCTTCGAAGAAGGTCTACGGCACACCTTTGATAAAGATGCGGCACAAGGTTTAGTGAAGGTTTTTATAATTTTGAAAGAGTATTCAAATGCCCAAAAAGTGTTGGATCTTTTATTCCAATCTGAGCGGAACTGCCAACTAAGCTGGGCACTTCAAAGTTCAGTCTGGCGTTTGAGCGATGATTCACGCTACCATTGGTTAAACAATTATCAGCAGTTTGTTAAATGCTATAGTTTGGAAACTCCCCAGGGTTATGCTTGTTTGCCAGAATACTTGCAGAGTCTCAGTAAAGTTTTGCTTGGACTGCATAGGGCAGAAAATCCGCCTTTGCAGCAAACACTCCGTAATGGTACTCAAACTGCCGCTCGCTTACTGCATCGTCATGAACCGGAATTGACCGCATTAAAGCAACAGCTTAGTAAAATTGTTCAGCAGTATATTGACGAAATGCCAGAAGATTCAACGCATCCTTTACTAAGACGAAAATCACAAGATTTCGAATTCTCAGGTTCTTGGTCGGTGAAACTTAAGCCCAATGGATTCCATGTTAACCACGTACACCCAGCAGGCTGGATTAGTTCTTCTTGCTACATATCAATTCCTGCTTCAATGAGGGCTAATCCCGAGGATTTACAAGGATGTATTAAGTTCGGTGAAAGCCCCATGCAGTTGGGTGAGTTGGAGGTCATAGCGAAAACAGTTCATCCTGTGCCAGGAATGGTTGTCCTATTTCCCTCTTATATGTGGCATGGGACCTATCCATTCGACGGCAAAAAATCTGATTTCAGACTTACTTCCCCATTTGATATTACCCCTCAATAGTCCACAATCAATTCAATAAAGTCGTTTACAATTCGGCATATTAGTTTCAAATAAATAATAATCCTACGATGAAAAACGAAATAAAACACCTAGCTTGGACTATATATTGGGCAGAAGATCACTTACAAAGTTTCGTCGCCACCGATGGTGATGCCGATAAGCATGTGCTTAATTCAATATGGCAAGAATTTGCTAGGAGCTTGGATGACGGTGCCAAGGTCTTAGATCTTGCTACGGGTAATGGGGCGGTGCCAGTCGCATTATTATCAGCTCGTGAACAGCTACAAATAGACGCAGTGGATCAAGCTGCGATTGACCCTATTCAGTTTGTCAAAGGAGTTATAGAACTAGAGGCCGTGAACTTTCATTCCGACATTGATGTAAATACGCTGCCATTCACGAGTGATTCGTTTGACGCTATAACTAGCCAATTTGGGATTGAATACGCGGGCTTGTCAGAGGCAACTGCAAAGGCACTCGAGGTATTAAAAAAAAATGGCCGTATGTCATTTTTAATCCACCACGCAGACAGTGCCATTATTGACTCATCACGGGTAAAGCTACGCGAAATGGAGCAACTGCTGAAGGAAGGTGGACTAATCGAAATGGTGTTGCAAGTACTGCGTGGTACGATTGAGTTTTCAGAGCTTGAATCACAAGGGGCTGCCTATTTAGATGGCGATCTAGTGCGAACCCAAGCGATCTCCGGACAAGTCTTTACCGGCATAGGCGAAATAGCCAATGCGATGCAGACAGATATGCTGAGAGCGGTCAATTTGGGGGCAAGCATAAAACTACGGCTTAGCAGCGAACATGAGCGTTTAAAGCAAATGGGCAATGCAGCACAAAGCGACGCCGATATGATCGAGTATCGAAAATTACTTGAACTAAATGGGATGGAGCTCAGCACTATGCAAGCAATTTACGCTGACCAATCCGATCAAAAATATTTACTGGCGTGGTTAGTTCAGGGTCAAAAAACAAAGGCTTAATGGCCAAGGTAAAAAATCAGAACGATAGCTTAATAGGCCGTTGTTATGGTGCTTGAACATTGATATGGTTGGCTTCAAAATCTGCCAGAGCATGGTAAGCAAAGTCGTTCTAATGGCGCAAATATGATTGTGATAATCATTTAAATTTGTAGTTAAATCTGCGTTTAGAATTTTTGTCAACAATAGCTAATGACACTCACCAATTCACATTTTAGGAATTCGTTTTGGAACAAGAATTAAAACAACTAACGGCCGATGCAGATACTGCTTTTAATGCAGGAGAAACTGCCAAGGCGAGCGCACTTTATCAGCAGGTGCTAGAACAAGATCCAAATTCTGTTGCCGCTCACTACGGCATCGGTACGATTGCGTTGCAGGACAAAGACTTGCAAAAATCTGTAGAGCACCTCAAGCGTGCTGCTGAACTAGAGCCAGAGGCCGTAGACATCGCCTTTAATCTAGCAACTTGTCTATTCGTTGGTGGTAATAGAGTAGGTGCTTTGGTTCAACTAGAGCGCGCAGCCAAATACTGTTTAGATGATCCCGTGTTTTGCTCGCGTATCGCAGAAATGTCGATCCGACTAGGTGAGCCTGCAGCGGCGGTTACCATCATGTCGCGGCTTAAGGCACTAACCCCAGATCACCAATTAATCATCGCAAATGCACATGGCGTGCTTGGTAATTGGCGCGAAGCGATTGGTATTCTAAAGAATTTACAGAAAAGCCTACCAGAAAACGCTCAGATCGCACAAAAATTAGCCTTGGCAGCAGGGCAATTGCGTGATTACCCCTTTGCTATTTCTAGCTACCAGAATTACCTTCGCTTAATTACACCGAGCTCAAATGACTACCTTCGCTTTGCTGATCTATTGCTGATCGCACAGAACGCTAAGCGCTGCGACCAGGCGTTGGATCAAGCGTTGGCGCTCGGTGAGGACAGCGCAGAATTATATGTTCTAAGGGCGAGAGTTGCGCGTTTGCACGGTGACTACGAGGCGGTAAATACTGCCTTGGAGCAAGCCTTGGACCGACAGGCGAATCACGGGCAGGCTTGGGCAATAAAGGCTGAATTAGCCGACCAAGCTCGGTTACCTGAATTCATTGCTAAGTTGCGTGAGCAGATCGAGAATGAAAAAGACGTTACGCAGTTAAATCATCACCTGCAGGCCTTGCTCAATTATTCTCTGGCAGATATGTGTGATCGTCAGGCTGATTATGAGTGTGCAACAAAAGCACTGCGAAGCGCGAACAAACTTCAGAATGTCGCTCTTGCTTTAACCAATACAAGCTATAGCAAAGATGCCACTGAGCAACAATTTGATGAGCTGATTGAAAATTATAGCGCTTCGGTTTTTGAATCCAAAGATGTCGCTATAGACTCGAGTGAAAAACAAATCACTCCGATATTCATTGTCGGTATGGCCAGAAGCGGCACCACCTTGGTAGAGCGTATTCTAGGTCAAAACCCGCACGTATTTAATGCCGGTGAGCAAGAAGCTATGGAATTTGTCGCCACTCATTATCACCACCAGATCAAAAATGACCGTTTGCCCAAACCTGTGGAGCTGACTACCGAGCAGCGGGCGGCAATGAGAGTAATGTACTTAGAAAAATTGCCGGATATAAGTAAGCCAATTTTCACGGATAAGCTACCGCACAATTTTCGTCAAGTAGGGCTCATATTACAGTTATTTCCGGAAGCGAGGATTATCCAAATGCATCGCTCCATGCCCGATGTTTGCCTGTCTATTTATTCACACCCTTTTGCTGCTGGACATAATTACGCAACACATTGGCCCGATTTGATGCATTTCTACTCACAGGCCGAACGGCTAATGGCGCATTGGTCAAGTGTGGATTCAACTCGAGTTATGGATCTCAATTATGAAGATCTGGCAGAAAACCCAGAAGTTTACGCTAAACAAATAGTGGAATTTTGCGGGTTCGAATGGCAGCAATCATATTTAGATTTTCACCAATCAACCACACAAAGCTTTACTTTCAGTGAAATGCAAGTACGCCAGCCGATCTCAGCCACGCGAATCGATCGTTGGCGCAATTACCTACCGTATTTGCCAGAATTGGCAGAATTTGAAGAAAAATGAGTACTAGATTTTAGTCAGCAAGTCCGTTAAAGAGTTGTCTCAGCGGCGCTATTGTTAGGCAGCAGGCTGCAATAATTCAACTAGTTTCGAACCCCTGTTTTGCATCCATTGCTGACGAGTCTTGAAGCTAAGCTGTATTGCTTTTTGTTCTTCAGGATTAAGCTCGGGGTGCCATACTGAAAAAATCAATACAATCCTTAATTGATCAGCCAAGTTGTGTGCTGAATGTTGGAAGCTATCATCAAATACAAGCAACTCATTCTCTCGCCAATAGTGTTTTTCACCTGCGACTTCTAGAAAGCAATTCTCTGGCGCTACCAGGGGTAGGTGAACAGTTAAGGCGTGATTGGATTGGCCGTAATGTGACTTAATCGTTTGTTGCGGCTTCAAAAGAGAGAAAAACACTTCAAAGGGTTGTTGATTTAATGAATATAGTGGTAGAGATTCTATCAAGCCAAATGTGCATGGGAATGCCTCGGCAATCTGTTGGTTTTTTACCCCATCTTTAAACAAGTCTAGAGCTGACCAATCAACAGAGCCCGCTAGTTCCTTTAGATTACCATCCGCTATTGAATTTGCTGGAAGATACGGTCTTAGTTGACTCTTTGCGGCCTGTTCGCTTAAGGCATTAAGCAGTTCAGCTTTGATGCTCGGGGCTAGCTTGACCAATAACTCAGCCCAGTCAAACTCATTGATTGGGTAATACTTCAGGCGTCTAATTTTGGGAATGTAAAAAAGCTCTGGTTTGTATAAAGAATCTGGAAAGATAAACGAGGAGTCATGGGTGCGGGGCCAAATCGCATTTTGAATCCGTTGTAAGCGTGCTCGTGAATCGAACAAGTCTCTGTGTTGCTTACTCAAAAATTGATTCAACCGTCGACGCCCTGAGTTTGCCCGAATACGGTTTGGAATTGAACGCTGGTGTTTTTCGCACAAAGACTTAGGATCAGCTTCTTCTGCCAGAGAGTAAACCGCCGCGGCAGAATCCAACTTACCCGCATTTTGTAGCCAATAGGCTGCGTAAAGATATCCGAGTGCTACATGCGGTGCACGCTGTATGCATTGGTAATGTGCATTACCGGCGGCAGCCATGTCTCCAATCTGTTCTTCTACGACCGCTAGACGGTGCCAGCTACCAGCATTGCATGAACTTGTTAGACTGAAATCTCTGAGTAGCATTAACCCCTGTTGGTGTTCGCCTAGTTCAAAGGCCCTATCAGCAGCGCTTATTAATTCTAAATCATTCATTCGGCTACTCTGAAAACTTCATTTATCTGTCACCGAGGTCTGGTCGTGATACGTTCGGATCATCGCGTAACCAGCCAGTCACCGAATATCGGCCATGTCCGGCAAAGGGTGCGACATAGTTAACACAGTGTAAGGTTGGGACCCTGAAAATTGTCAGGACGTTAAAACCAGGTTTCCAGCTTTCCGATGCGACCGTATCTGAATTATCAAAAAAAGAAGTTTGACCACCCCAGTCCCAAGACCAATCTTTGGTGAATCCGAGCACGATGGCAAACCGGCGGCTACTGGTATCGTTTGCCGCGCGTTGATAATTGGAATCATCGTGCGTGGTCAAAAAATGTCCAGCTTCATAAAGTGATGCCTGTGGATCGACCTTGACTAAGGTATTGGTATCAGTGAGCTTTCTTGAGAAAGTAATAAACTCTGTCCCATTTAAGAAGCTAGCAAGTTGAAATAACATTGACGTTTGATCAATCTCCTTGGCTTTAATGGAATCTATAATTGGAAAAAATTTATAGGTGTATTTATAGCTATGCGCGTGTTGTTTAAGCTGAGCGTTGATTTTTTCTAATTGCATATCGGAGATATGCGCCAGTTGATTTGGATTGTACCTTACCGGCAGGCCGGTTTCATCGGAATGAACCAGATGCCAAGGAGTGTTGTTTTCTAAATTATCGGCAATGTAAGCCGCAGACTCCTCGCTTAAAAAGTTTTCAATACGCAGTCTACCTTGCTTAGCGAAAGCAATACTTAGGCTCTCAAGATCGAGCGTGTGATTTAATCTTATGTTCATGTTGTGGCGTAAGTGGCCTATGGTGAGTAAGGAATTATTGTCGCATGCTTTCTCTGCGCAATAGTATGTGCTTATATAAATAATAGCCCACCTGATTGATGTTGTGTTTGCTCAACGCTCTGATATTCTAGCAAGATCATACCAATTCCAGCTAGCAAGGCCATCTACATTCGTCGGCCAATAAGAAGTTGGGTTAATTGCTACAAAGGTCAATAGACTTATCGTGAACGACGTCATTCTCAATCCCAATTACCTGGCATACAAGCTCAACTTTGAAAGCGAAACTGTTGAGTTTTTACATGTCGAAATTGACGAATTGCAACAGCTAAGCTTTTTAAGGCGCGATGCCTTTGATATAAAGCTTGAGTCGATTGATGTTCCATTGGCACATTTGGTTGATTTGGTGAACTCCCCGAACCAGGAGATTTTAGACAATCCGCCACGATTTATTTTTCACACAGCCTTTTGTGCGTCTACTTTTTTATCACGCTGCCTTGATGTTAGAGGAGTCAGTATCTGTCTACGGGAGCCGCAAATTCTGCTCGATGCAGCGAATGCTAAACGCCTGCAATGGGAGGCTAGAAGTTGCAATTTAAACCACACTCATTTGCCTAAATTGGCATTAGGGCTATTACAAAAACACGCCAACATGGGGGGTGGGGCTGCCAAAAAGTTGCTGATCAAGCCGATCAATTCTATAAATAATATTATTCCAGAGTTGCTTAATGTAAGCCCCGCAAGTAAGTCGTTGATGATGTATACCAATGCACGTAACTTTCTACTCTCGACTATAAGTAAGGGCGAAGCGGCTAAACAAACGGTGCGAGCGATGTTTGATTTACTTCGCTGCGATTTCCCCCATTTAGCGAATTTGAGTTTGTCGAATGCCATTCATATGTCCGATCTAAAGCTGATTTTGACCCTCTGGCGACTGCAGATCGACCAAGCTGAAAGTGTGATGAAGACTTTTGGAGCTGGACATAGAATATCTTCAGTTTATGCAGAGTCCGTGATCGATAATTTGTCTGATACGCTAATTAGTGCTAATGAAATTTTGGAATTAGGCTTGAGTGATGAGCAGCTTCAGAGCATCGTTGTAGATGATCGTCGTTATCAAGATGCTAAAAACGTAGCGCAACGATTTAGCCCCAAAGAGCGAGAAGAGAAGTATCAGGCCATCGAAAATATTTCCGGGTCGGATTTTCAAAATGCCTATCAATGGATGGTGCAAAGCAACCCATCTGTGTCATTGCAGCCTCAGCTTAGTAGTCCACTGCTGACATAATTGTGATTAAGGCATGCAGCTTTAGAAGGGTTTCTGGATCCACTGCGTATAAAAGCTGTATAAATCAACTTACACAGGAAGCATTATGACCTTACATAGATATTTAAACATAGCTCTGCCGATTGCCTTTGGCGTTTTTTTTACAGCCAACGTCGCTTTAGCTAATCATCATGAAGAAAATGAAACTGGCAATATAGATCCCGAGCAAATTGAACAGTATAAGGCGATGCATAAAGACATGCATAAAGACAAACGAGGGAAAATGCGAGACCGCAAGGGCCAACACTCTGTGATGCGAATGCATGGCCAACTCGATACCAATGAAGATGGCAAAGTCGATCTGGATGAATTCTTGAGCCACGCTAAGAGTAGGTTTAATGAAATGGATACGGATTCTGATCAATTCGTGACTGATGAAGAAGCCAAACTACACCATAAAAACATGCGTCAAAAGCATGAGGATATGCGCAAACACCACCAGCAAAAACGTGGCGAACGTGCGGATCAAGAAGCCGGTAAATAGATTAATCAACATCGATTAGACTGTGGACGCGCCTATTTTATGACCTCTTATCGAGATCTATCAGATGCGAAGCTTATGCTCATGGTTTGCAATGCAAATCATGATGCGTTTGCCGAGCTGGTTAAAAGGCATACTCAAAACTTTTTTGCTTTGGCCTTTCGGACCTTACAAAGCAAAGATAATGCTGAGGATATCGTGCAGAATTCATTTATCAAATTATGGCAAAAGCCGCATTCCTGGAATTCGGAGAAAAGCCTTTTTACAACCTGGTTTTATCGAGTAATTATAAACGCGTGCCATGACCATATCCGGTGTAATAAACGTTTTGTTTATGTTGAGCCGCAGGTCATAGAAAATGCCATGTCGCCGATGAGTAGCGAACAAAGTAATTTGGAAGCAGAGCAGGAATTGAAGCGCCAACAACGATATTTGGAGATGGGGCTAGCCAAGCTATCTGGCGCTCAGCGTGATGCAATTAACTTGGTGGTTTATTGTGCATTACCACAAAAACAAGCTGCGTCGATTATGGGGGTTGGATTAAAGGCGCTAGAATCGCTGCTGGTTCGCGCCAAGCGCGCGCTAGTTAAAAACGTTGCGCAATTGCAATCTGATGAAACGCAACAAGTTTCGGGTATGCAGGTAACACACATCAAAGACCTTAATAGCAAACCTATACTCACTAATTTTAATTAGATATTTATCGATTATGAGCGACTCCAGAGAAAGCGATTTCAACCAAGAAACCGGTAGGTTTTTGGCCCAACGAGCAATTGAACCAGATGCAAGCGAGCTAGCTGAGAAAATTATATTGGCATCACAAAACCTACCACAAGAGATTGCGAAACCAATCGCTGGCTCCGTGTGGCGCACTCAGCTTAGACCGTTTTTTACTATCAGATTATTTAGCACTCAATCATTGTTTTTTAGCAGTGCTATAGCGTGCTTGATGGTGGCGGTCATGGCTGGGCTTTGGTTTATGCCGCATAGTGGGATAGTGAAGCCGCAGTCAATAACTCAAAACATAAGTGTCGATGGTGATGCTTTGAGTGAAGAGTTTAGCTGGGAAAGCTTACTGATCATGGAGGACGAGCTGGCTTTTGCAGAGCTCTAAACTTAATTCTAGATCAGAAGCTTAGTGCGTGTAAAAAATGAGAGTTCATCTTTTACGAAATATCAATGCTTTTTGCTGATCGTCAATTAAGTAACTATATTCCCTACTCAATTGCTTGAGTACATCTGTTCCGAGCAGGCCTTGCACCCGTCCTGTGCGGCCAAAGTCAACTTCTGCAACTAGCAAGTTGCTTAGTCGAAGCGGGCCTAGATTTAAACGATCGGCGCTATGTAATGGGCTTTGGGTTAAACCATTGGCAGTACTCAAACTGATTGATCGACCAGTGGGGGTTAGGCCCAGACGGCGAATAGTGTCGCTCGTTAGAGACGTGATAGACGCCCCAGTATCTAACAGCAAGCGCATGGATGTGGAATTAATCGCCACATCAACCAATAGGCTATTGCCCGCGTGTACCAATGGAATTCTAATATCAGAGGCTCGCGAATCGCTCTGACGCACTGGTTCAATGGGGGCAAGTGTTTTTTCTTGGCGGGCTAAGGAAGAATTAATGTTAGCCAATAATTGCTGGGCTATGGCCCCAAATTCGATATCATAGACCAAGGGATCTAAATAGGAACTAGCACTTTGGTAGTCATTTAAGCGCAGATGAGCCTGCGCTAACTCTAATTGAAATCGAGCGTAACTTGGGTGTGAGTCATAAAGTCGTTGGTACATAGCTAATATGCTGAGTTGGTCGCTACGTTGCTCTAAGGTAGCTCTGGCGTAACTTGCCGCGCGTAATAGCGCGCGCAAAGAAGCTTCATAGGCTTGCGGATCATATTCTTGTGCACTCGATGCCAATAGAGCGGTAACTGCGGTATCCCAATCGCCTAGCTCGGCAGACACAGAACCAAGTTGACGCCAAGCATCCACGTCGTCAAAGGCTTCGGCGTAGGCTAATAATAAATCGCGAGCAGACTGCTTAGTAGTAGCGCTAAGTTGCTTCGCTGTTGCCAATACGATCGATCTGAAATGAGTTAACTGTTGTGAGTTAGCTTGAGAATAGACGTCGTTAATTATTGTTACCGCCTGCTGCCATTGTCCGGCCTTAAGAAGAGAGTCTATCTGCCTCGAAGTTTGATTAGCCCAGATTGAACCCGATTGCGTTAAAGATCTGCTTGGCTGCTGAGCGACATCCCTTTGGTCTACAGTAATTTCGTATAGTTTCTGGTCTAACTCGCTTAAACTGACTTGAATGTCTCGCGAACGCTCACCGTTCAACATCACAGTTTGCCAAGCAATGACGCCGGCTAGGACGACAATAACGGCGAATACTAAACTATTTCTATACATAGGGACCTCAGCATAACTCGATGTTTGATGATTTGGCGAAACAAACCTCAATGAAATCAATGGTTCCATTTCAGGATATCTTCTAAAACGGGGTTATGCTGAGGCCTCACATAGATGCTTGCTGGGGTTTTACCTTCTCATCAAACCATAACATACAAAAAACACCAGTCACGCTACTAGTCAGTGAGCCTTTGATCAAGCTTCGATATAAACTGCTTTTACTCAATCAAAGGTTCATTAACTAGGAGCTTAGCTCTATGCTTGTTAAACTTAAGTACAGGTGACTATCTTAGAAAGGCGATTGCCTCAAAAAATCACAGTAACATAAATCAGAGCTCCATAACCTGGGGTGGTATAAAATCATGATTAACGACGTTTTTATAGTAAGTGCGGTACGTACCGCTATTGGTAGTTTTGGCGGTGCGCTAAAGGCTGTAACCCCCGCAGATTTAGGCGCATTTGTCACTAGAGAAGCGGTGGCACGCAGCGCGGTAGATCCACAGTCGATTGGCTCCAACGCTTTAGGGCATGTAATCCGAACGGATATAAAGGACGCCTACATATCCAGGAGAGTTGCGTTGAATGGCGGTTTGCCGGCACACACCCAATCACTTACTCTGAATCGTCTTTGCGGTTCAGGTCTCGAAGCCGTAGCTTATGTTACTCAGCAACTACAACTAGGTGAGGTTGGAGTTGCTGTCGCAGGGGGCGCGGAGTGCATGAGCTCTGCTGCACACTTGCTTACCACCAATCGCTGGGGGCAGGCGATGGGTGACGGTATTATTCAAGACGAACTAACCGGTGCTTTAACCGACCCATTTGGAGTTGGCCATATGGGCATCACGGCTGAAAATCTCTCTGTAAAATACGACATTAGTCGCGAGGCTCAAGATGAGTTTTCATTGCAAAGTCAGCAGCGCGCGGTGCACGCTATTGAGCGTGGTTATTTCAAAGAGCAGATCGCGCCCTACGAAATTAAAACCCGTAAAGGATCCACCATCTTTGATACCGACGAACACCCCAAGGCCAATTGCTCCATGGAGGGTTTGGCCAAGCTGCGTACCGTTTTTAAAGAAGGTGGAACGGTCACCGCTGGGAATGCATCCGGCATTAACGACGGGGCTAGTATGTTAGTGCTTGCTACTAAGCAAGAGGTCTCGAAACAATCGTTGAAACCGATGGCGAGAATTGTTTCTTATGGCCGCTGTGGGGTGCCAAACGAAATTATGGGTATTGGTCCAGTTGGGGCATCTGAAATTGCTCTTAAACGAGCCAACTTGAGTATTTCTGATATGGATGTAATCGAGTCAAATGAAGCTTTTGCCGCGCAGGCTTTGGCGGTCGCGAAAGAATTGAACTTACCAAATGACAAGACTAATCCTAACGGTGGCGCAATCGCGCTAGGGCATCCAATAGGAGCCAGCGGTGGAATTATCTTAATTAAGGCGCTTTATGAGTTACAACGCACGGGAGGCAAGTATGGCCTTATTACTATGTGTATTGGCGGCGGGCAGGGAATTGCTATGATCGTGGAATCGGTTTAGGTTGACCGGTAGAGTTTTCTAAGCGACAAATTTTAGACCATCGAAAAACCAGCCCACAAGGCTGGTTTTTTTTGTGGGAAAAAGCGAAACAAACGGACATAGAAGTCGATGCCTAGATAATAAAGCCTAGCCTCACGCCCTATCATGAAAAAATGAAAAAGCCCCTCCAGGCCAAAGCCCGAAGAGGTTAAAAAAAACTAAACAGTAAAGGGGTAGAAATTATTTAGTTTGGGTTGAAAATGAAAAACAACAATGCAATAGTTCATTCAAGTCACTGCATCAGTTATTTATAACAAAAGCAATATTATTTCCGCGTGTTTCTTGCTACTAAGTAGTTGAAAGTTAATCGCTTGGTAAGGTATTCACTTGTATTCTTGTACATTTATAAACATCGACAATGACTTTAAACATAAGATAGAGCCATGGTTAACAAAGGGTTTTAGCCTAATAGTTAATATTCAACACAAGATAGGTGCGTTTTTCGCCGGCGATCATCACCACCGCTTCATCGTCCACTGATTTCTTCAATAATCCCTTCGCCAACGGAGAGTCGATGCTGATATAACCTCTTTTAGCATCGGTTTCATCTGGGCCGACTATTCTATATCGTACCTGCGCTCCGTCGTCTAATTCAAGATCCACTATGGCGCCGAAAAACACTTGGTGCTTATTCCCGACTTGATCAATGACCTTTAAATCAGGTAGTCGTTTTTGCAGATATCGGATACGTCGATCGATGCCCGCCTGTTCTTTTTTACGGTAGATATATTCCGCATTTTCCGAACGATCGCCTTCCGCCGCGGCTGCGCTCAAGGCATCGTTCACCACTCGACGCTTTTTCCACAGTTGTTTGGTTTCTTTTTCGAGCATGGCGTAGCCATCGGGGGTGATGTAAGGCGATGACTTTGGCTGAGGCGGGCGATAACGTGACATTTTTTAATTGGAGTTCTTGATTGAATAGGTTTGTGACTGCATACTGCATCGGCAGTTTTGAGGCACTTGAATTTAGCCTAATTGTTAATCTATTAGTACCAAATGACCTCAATTCAATACCAAAAACCTCGAAATCACATCATAAATACGGAACATTCATGATAAACCGAGCAGAAGAATTATTAAAACACACTTTTGGCTATTTGGATTTTCGTGGCCAGCAAAAACAAGTCATTCAGAATGTCCTAGATGGCAAAGATGCGTTAGTGTTGATGCCAACTGGCGGCGGCAAATCACTGTGTTATCAGATTCCCGGCTTGGTGCGCGATGGCATGGCGATTGTGGTATCACCTTTGATTGCATTGATGCAGGATCAAGTGGCGGCGTTGTTGCAGTTGGGCATTAACGCTGCGTTTCTAAACTCGACCCTGTCAGCAGAACAATACAGCCGAGTAGTTCGTTCTATTCATGATGGCGAACTCGACATTCTCTATGTCGCACCTGAACGTTTACTGCAGGAAAACACCTTGCAGCGGCTTATGAATGTGCCTATTTCATTGATCGCGATTGACGAAGCGCATTGTGTATCTCAATGGGGGCATGATTTTCGAGTGGATTACTTGGGCTTACACGTTTTGCAGCAAGCATTTCCAGGGGTTCCACGAATCGCTTTGACTGCCACTGCTGATGAACGAACTCGAGAAGAGATCGTAAACCGCCTAGCCCTTACCCAACCTGAAGTCTATGTTAGTAGTTTTGATCGTCCAAACATTCATTATGTAGTTCAACCTAAAAGCGAGCCAAAGGCACAGTTAATTAATTTTTTACGCGATCACAAGGATGAGGCCGGTATTGTGTACTGCATGTCGCGCAATCGTGTGGATGGAATCGCCGCTTGGCTGCGAGAGCGGGGGGTTAAGGCCCTACCGTACCATGCAGGTCTGAGCGCCGATGAGCGTAGTCGTAATCAACATCAGTTCCTACGCGAAGATGGCGTCGTGATCGTCGCTACAGTGGCCTTTGGTATGGGCATCGACAAGCCTGATGTGCGGTTTGTCGCGCATCTAGATTTACCCAAAAATATAGAATCCTATTACCAGGAAACGGGTAGAGCGGGCCGCGATGGCCAACCGAGCATCGCTTGGATGGTTTACGGATTGCAAGACGTGATGCGAATTGTGAAGATGGTGCAAGGATCCAATGCCAACGAAAAGTTCAAACGAGCGGAACGAAGTAAAATTGATAGTATTTTGGCCTGGTGTGAAGTCAATACCTGTCGTCGCAGAGCATTGCTTAATTATTTCGGAGAAGCCACCGAGGGGGCTTGTGGTAATTGCGATATTTGTCGAAACCCACCCAGAACCTGGGATGCTACGCAAGCGGCTCAAAAACTATTGTCAACCATCTACCGTACTGGGCAGCGATTTGGTTCTGGCCAGGTGATCGATGTATTGCGAGGTAAAGATACGGCTAAAGTGAAACAGTTTGGCCATCACAAGCTAAGCACCTTTGGCATTGGCTCTGACGTCAGCGATCAACAGTGGCGTTCAATATTGCGACAATTGATAGTGCAGAATTATCTACTGGTTAATGACGCCCAATACGGTGCCATTCAGTTGGCAGAAACAGCACGTAGCTTGTTACGTGGTGAAATTAAATTGTTCCTGCGTGAGGATGCGCTTTCGTCCAAGCCCGAGCGACTGAAAAAGCTTCCACTTAAAGTAGACCCGTCTGACCGAGAATTATGGGAGGCACTCAAAGTATGTCGTAAAGAGCTGGCAGAGGAGCAGGGTGTACCACCGTTTCATATTTTTCATGATGCTACCCTCATGGAAATGATGCAGTATCGGCCGAAAGACAAAACTGAACTATTAACGATAAATGGTATAGGAGAGGTAAAGTTGGAGCGCTTTGGAGAAGAGTTTCTTGAGGTATTGTCAGAGCACTTATAAAGAATTTTAGGCATCAGCGCTAGAACTGGACTGAGCTATTGTTATAATACAGTCCTGGCATGGGCAGGGTTAAACAGACTGTCGAGAATCCGAATTAGTTTTTACACGGTATTAATCTCTACAGCTGCCGTTTGAAATTTGTAAAAAGAGTTGCGCCGCGCTCTGTGAAGCAAGCTTTCTGGATCAATGATTCGACACCAAAGGCCTGCCAAGCGATGCAAAGGAAGTCTATCGGCTTGTCATGTTGCTATTATTCAGGCCGTTTGCTCACCGATTCTGAACTTATCCTGGCTGAACTGGTGGCGCATTTAGCAATGCCACAACTTGAGCTAAACTTTCAAGCGATGCTGGCTAACGCGCTTCTACAGAAAATGCCAAGATACCTGATCAAGTATTCAGCGTGTGTAACCTGAGCAACCAGTATCAAATTATCTAAAGCCAATTTACTGAAAGCCTTGCCAGGATCGGCAATTGGGCAAAGCAACTAGGGTTCAAGCCTATTCAGAAAATATCGGCAACCCGCTCTACGCATGGGATATAACAAATGCCTGATTAAGTGTTGTTGGGGTAACGGTCCAGTAAGCCCCCTTTTAAAATGCATGCTGATTAAATCGCGTAAGGCTTAGACTTTGGCCCTAATTGTTGAGTCACTCCTATCTTGTTTATATTTCATGATTAGCAATATAAGGATCCATGCGCAGGTAGTTGATACAGCGATTTTTAGGATGCTGGTCCAGCCCCAGTTGAATAATAACCAGCCCGCAGCAAAAGCGGCTATCGCCTGAACTGAAAAAATCAGAAAGTCGTTAGCAGCTTGTGCTTTGAATCGCTCATCATTGGTATAAGCGCTAGGCAATATTGCGGTACTGGTAACGAACAAGAAATTCCAGCCAAGGCCCAACAATAGTAAAGCCCACCAATAGTGAGCTACTTCTATACCACCGAAACCAATTATGCTGACCACGATGTACAGCGCCAAGCCGGCAAATAATAAGCTTGACCGATAGCCAAGTTTTAATAGCTTGCCAGTCAACATCGATGGTAGAAACATCGCAATGATGTGAGTTTGAATAACCAACTTGGTGCTATCCAAAGAGTGTCCAGAGATTTCATGCATGCTGATTGGTGTGGCAGTCATGACTAAGGCCATGACACCATATCCAACAGCGGCAGAGCCGGCAGCCAGAATAAAATTTGCTTGTTTAAGTAGCGAAGGCAGTGACCGTTTAGAAACTTCAGAGTCGACGATTGGCTTGGCCAAGCTTTGATAAAAGGTGAGAGCTAACATAGACGCCATTAGAACGCCGGCTGCTAAAATAAAGGAGCCAGCAAACCCAGCAGGTGAGGCTACTAAGTCGCGACCATAAGCGCCCAATTGTGGGCCCAGGAACGCAGCAAATAGGTTTGCCATCAAGGCAAGGGTTAAACCATCAGCCTGTTGTTTTTCACCGATGGCATTCTCAAGAATGACAAAGCGGCCTTGTTGAACGAAGGCTGCGTTAAATCCAAAGCACATCGAGCCCGCGATAAATAACCAAAATTGTGAGCTAATCGCTGCGTAATAAGCAAGACCCGAGCCCGTCAGGGCAATCAGTATGCCAATTGCCATGCCCATTTTACGCCCAACGGCTTGCATTATCATTGCTGCAGGAATGGTTGCTAGCGCAGTACCCACTACTGTCATCGCTATCGGCAGCGTTGCAAGGGACGGGTCGGGTGCGATGGATGCGCCTAATAGACCGGCTACCAATACCATCATTGAGGTAGTCGTGAAGCTGAGTGACATTACCAGCGACATCACATAAATATTCTTGGGCAAATTTAACACTTAGTCTGAAATCCCTTATTAAAACCCTTTAGTTTAAGTGAAATTTCTTCACAGAGCTGGCCTCGCATTATATTGGCGGCAGATTCTGAGTACGGTTTGGGGGTGAAGTTTCCCCACACCGGTTGAGGCCATACAGCATCATTTTTGTTTCTAACCACGTGGTGGATATGCAGTTGTGGAACCAGGTTGCCCAAGGCAGCAACATTCAATTTATCGCCGACGAAAAGCGCCATCATCAGTCTTGAAATTTCCAATGATTCTTTATTGGTTTGTCTGATGTCTGTTTCTTGAAGTTGATATAGCTCACTAATTTTTTCCTTTCTTGGAACTAAGATCAACCACGGAAATTGCGATTCGTTCATCAATAAAACTTTGCACAAAGGCAAATCGCCAATGTCCAAAGTATCCGTTTTGAGTTGTGGGTGAAGTTTGAACATAATGATGCTAATTTAAGGTTGCGGTGCATGCCGACAGTGAACAAAAGAGGCGATAATTAATCGCTGAATCGGGTATTGGTCAATATCACGATTATTAAGACTGTTATCAAAACATTTTCATTCGAAAGTTAAGCTACTATAATCAACAAATGGACAGACTAAAAGAAATCCTTGCTCAGATTGAGAAACAACAGCGCCCTCCGGTTGATAAATGGCATCCAGAGCACGTTGGCAAAATCGATATTTGCATAGACACGCAAGGTTTTTGGTTTCATGAAGGAGATCCCATTTCGCGCGAAAAATTAGTGCGTCTATTTGCCAGCATATTGTGGTTCGAAAAGAATGAGGAGGGTGATGGCGCTGGCGGTCTTAATGAGTCCCTAGTGACAGGCCATTACTATCTGGTTACGCCAGTTGAAAAACTTGCGATAGTGGTCGAAGATGTGCCGTTTGTCGTGCACCAGATGGAGCACGTTGACGACACCTGGGTAGCAGTCACTAACACCCATGAGCAGCTGGTAATAGGTCAGGAGCACCCCGTTCAATTACGGCCTTATTTAGGTCAGCTGGTGCCCTATGTGCGGGTTCGCTATGACCTATGGGCAAGGGTCAATCGGAGTATTTACTATCAGTGGGTTACTGCCGCTATGCAAGATCAGAGCAATGACAATGATTTATTGAGCCTCAGTAGCGCCGACTACCAATTCGAGGTGGCTCGAGTTAACTGATGTTGCTGGTATAACTGAGACTAGCTCGAATAATTATTGCCTTAGGCAAATGCCTTGATGGTTTTAGCTAATTAGATTTAAGCCGCGAGCCTGTTGTTCCTGAATAGCACTCTTAATTCGCAGATAACTAGCAAACCGCTGTGCACCGATTGCGCCAGACTTTGCCGCCATCAAAATGGCGCAGCCCGGTTCATTTTCATGTTTGCAGTCCCTGAATCGGCAATTGCCAAGTAGTTTGGCAATCTCTATAAATCCGTACTGCAATTGAGTTTGATCAATATGCCACAAACTAAAGTCTCGTATGCCGGGTGAGTCTATCAACTGACCACCAGCGGGAAGGTGAAATAGTTTGGCTTTAGTGGTGGTATGAGTGCCTTCTCGGGTTTGCTCGGACAGCTCGCCCACGGCCAATTGGGCAGTCGGCAGCAA
>JBLHMH010000014.1:0-33207 GCA_047621785.1 Polaribacter sp.
CGGTTGTTACCATAGTAAAGCGGTTTTCGAGAGTAAGCTTAGAGTTCTTCAAGCGGCAGTCAAATAAAAGCCTTTAGTAAATAATTCTAGACAGTTTCACTGTAAGAGCAACGAATATCGCTCGATGCGCGAATCAAAATCAGATTCAATGCTGTTAGAGAGAGCCCTGCCTCACTTCATTATTTCTGCTAGAGACTCGTGGTTTGCGTATTCGAGTCTATTATTTACCGCTTATGCGTAAATATCGCCGTTCGGCATCTAATTCTCTGCTTTGCTTTGCCGTTTGAGATACTCCTAATCACAGATAGATAGTGCATTAGGTGATGTCATGAACAGATTAATATTTATTGGCTTGTTTTTCACGGTTTTGTTGACCGGCCCGTTGTTGTGTTTGGCCAGCACGGACTTAAAAACAATTGATATGCACGACGGAGTAACCTCAGATGTATCAATTGAAGTTACTATGAGTGCTGTAAAATTTAAGGCACTGACGATGGAAACTATGCAATCGCGAATTAGCTTCGCGCTAAGCAGTTTGTTTACTAATGTGTTTGGTACTTTGACTGCCACATTTGATCTAGTGGTAGCGGTTATTGGTTACGTGTTTATATCCACTGGTTCCGAACTTGCCAAGAATGCTAATAAATGATGTTATGAAAGAACTTCTTCCAATGGCGCGCACTAAATTGTCCTTCTTCCCACGTGACCTACAATTCTGGTCGTACCATAGTGTCGGTCTTGCTTTATTTATTTTAATCGAAATTGTGTTGGGTATGATCTTGGTGGACAAACCAAGAATGCTAGCTTTTGAATCTATATCTTTTTTGATCTGGGCCATTGGGTTCACTTTGAGTACATTGACACTGCGTATTAAGTATACGCGGTGGTCTACCCTAAGCTTGTCGGCACCGATGTTGGTGGTTCGTCTATCAGCATTGCTGACGGCATTAGCTCTGATGATTTTCTTAGCGATGTCAGCCATTACAATGCCTCCGTATTGGGATCAATTGATGGCACGAGAATTAGCGGTTAATGCTAACCAAACGCCAATTGGCTATTTTATTCAAATGTTGGTTGGTAACTGGTTCTCAGGTTCAATTATTCTGTCTTGCTGGTTGTTTATCTACATTAGTATAAGCAAGTCACGCGAGGTAAAGAATGTGGTGAAGGAATCCCAACTGGCTAACCTAAGATTTGAAAACAGTCTTAAAGAAGCACAATTGAGCAGTCTCTCGAATCAACTCAACCCACATTTTTTATTTAATTCATTAAATAATATTCGTTTTATGATTCATGAGAATGCAGATCAAGCCGACGATTTGATTACCTCTTTGTCGCAGGTGCTTAGGTACTCTTTGGAAAGTAGTCAGCATGAAAAACTACCCTTGTACAAAGAGCTAGACATTATTTATCGCTATGTTGAAATTGTTGCTATTCAGTTTGAGAACCGTTTTCGTTTTACGATGGATATACCAGATACGCTACACGACTACCTTATCCCGCCAATGCTCCTACAAATGTTGATAGAGAATGCAGTTAAACATGGGGTGGAGCAGATGGAGCAGGGTAGTTCTGTCGAGGTTAGTGCTAAAGTAGATGGGCATATACTTCGGATTGAAGCAGTAAACGATGCGCCAAAGCAAGCTCGGGTTGATACGAATGGAACCGGTTTGGGGCTGAAAAATATCGAACAGCGTCTAAATATATTGTATGGTTCAGGTGCAAAATTTAGTGCGAAGCTTGAGGGCAGTCGGTTTCGCGTTGAGATTAGCTTGCCAACCGAAGAAGACAGTTATGGCACCCATAAATGAAAGCATTTATCGTAGAGGACTCACGCTTAGCAAGAGAAGGTTTGCTTAAAATGCTGGCGCAATTTCAAGACTTAGAGATAGTCGGATCAGCTGACCATCCGTCAAGTGCCATAGCGCTTATAGAAGCCAGTAAGCCAGATGTACTTTTCCTTGATATCCATATGCCGGGTGAAACAGGTTTTGATTTACTTGATAAGCTAAACTATTCACCACAAGTGATTTTTACCACTGCGTTTTCAGAATATGCTTATCGTTCCTTTGATTACAATGCGATTGACTATTTACTGAAACCAATCACTAATGCACGTCTAGCGGAAGCTATAGATAAGCTTAAAAGTACGCAGTTGGGTGGGTTGCAAATAAACCAAAAGTTAGAGCCGAATAGCAAGATTTTTATCAAAGATGGCGAAGATTGCCATTTGGTTTCGCTAACCTCGATTCGCTACTTTGAAAGCTGCAAAAACTATGTAAGGGTGTTTTTTGATGACAATAACGCCTTTGTTAAGAAAGCCCTAAACATATTAGAAGAACGATTGCCGCCACAGTACTTCTTCCGCATCAGCCGCCAACACATCGTTAACTTATTTGAGATTCAAGGCATCGATGAATCGATCGCCGAGGGCTACGACATCACAATGAGTGATTCAAAAGTGCTCAGTGTTTCGCGGCGCAATGCTACTGAATTGAAGAAGCGTTTGAGCTTCTAACAAGCTTAATTCTCAATGCTGGTAGCTTTCTGCCGCCGCTGCTTGATTCAGATTAGCGAATTTGAAGTTTTAAGTTTCCTCTTGTAGTAGGCCCTTTAACAAGCTGATTCCCATCAATAACATAATAAACGAGAAGGGAATCGCGCCTATGATCATGGCTGCTTGAATTGCGCCTAAGCCGCCAGCCAGCAACAATGCGGCTATCACTGCGGTAATGAGTAAGCCCCAAATTATTATTTGTGACTTAGGTGCGCGTTCGGTTTCACCGCCGGCACTGATAATGTTTGCCACTAGGGCTGCTGAGTCTGCAGAGGTGACGAGGTAGGTTAGTAAAAGAATAACGATCAAGAAAGACATGGCTATTGCTAACCAGGAATCCAGCAACACGTTTATCACCTCAAATAGTTGTGCAGTAAGCGTTTTCGCATAAATACTACCTTCTGCGATGCCGCTTAATTCTAGGTCGATGGCAGTTCCGCCAAGAAGTGTAAACCAGATAAAGCACATCAAAGAGGGTGCCAAGACAGCACCAACTATAAATTCACGGATGGTTCTGTTTTTTGAAATACGGGCGAGGAACATGCCTACAAACGGCGCGAAGGCAATCCACCATGCCCAATAAAAAATAGACCACCAAGCTTGCCACTCACCCGGACTGCCCGGCTCTTGGGTTGGGAAAACATAAAAAGTCAAAACCGGCAGATGAATCAAATAGTCCACCAGACCAGCAGCCAAGATCGACAAGAAGAACAGTGTCGAACCAAAGACTAAGAAGAATGCTAACAGCCCAAATGAGAGCACCATATTAATATTGCTCAACCACTTGATACCTTTGCCTACGCCGGACAACGCAGACACAGTAGAACACAACATTACTATCGCCAACGCCAGCAGCAGCGCTGCTAGGGTTGGTTCAGGCGTGACGCCAGTGGTTACTAGCCATTGCCACCCGGTGATGTTAAATACGCCTGCAGCAAAGGTACTTAAGCCAAGCCCGATGGTTTGTGAGATTCCGAGAATGGTTGCAACTACAGCGGTGATATCAACTATATGGCCTAGCCCTCCTTGCAGATGTTGGCCAAATAGCGGTGTTAGCGTGGAGCGAATAGTCAGAGGCTGGCCTTTTCTGTAGGCAAAGAAAGCCAGTGCGATACCCACCAGAGCGTAGCAACACCATGCGCTTATTCCCCAATGTAAAAATTCATATCGAAAAACTGTGGTAACCGTCGAAAGTGTTCGTGGCTCAACTAAGACTGAGCCGGTGAGTGCAAGGTCAGGCAGCGTTCCACTGGCAACTTGGCTTCGATAAACTTCCCAGGTACTGCTGTCTTGCGGTATGGATATGCCAGCTTGTGATAGAGCGCTGGATATTTCTAAAGTACTGGCACGTATCGCAGGGTTGTCGTCCATATACGTAATGGGCTCACCGGTCGCAAAGCCCAACATGCCGATGCCTATGCCGGCGCCAAACATCATCGAGAACCAGGAAAAATTTGAGAACTCAGGCTTAGCACCATCACTGCCTAGCTTAATACGGCCCCATCTTGGATAAACAGCTATCACCAGACAGACCGATATAAAAAATCCCACTACCCAGTTGTAATAGTATTTTAGGTTATCGAACGACCAGTTTTTCATGTCGTCCAATATTTTGCCAGCGACTTCAGGATTGCTGGCCGCCCAAACTACAATCAATATGATGATTAGCTTGGAGCTTAGTGCGACTATTTTGTTGAATCCTTTATAGAAACCTTTTTCGTCTACCTGAATCTGTAGGGTGTTGCCATTAGAGTTTTTCATGATTATTACCGCATTACGAAAGGGTTGCCCATGGGATCGTCGGACAGGTTGATCCATGTAGTTTTGGTTCGAGTGTAATCAAGCAAGGCATCTGAGCCAGCCTCTCGTCCATAGCCCGATTGATTGTAGCCGCCAAACGGCGCATACGGTGAGATTGCCCGATAAGTATTAACCCAACAGATGCCGGAATGAATTTTTTTTGATACTCGGTGCGCGCGTGCGAGATTCTGGGTGAAAATGCCCGAACCCAAACCAAATTTACTATCATTGGCAAGTGCGATGGCTTCGCGTTCTGTGTCGAACACCAGCAAAGACATAATAGGGCCGAAAAACTCGGTACTCAGGGTAGCAATATCAGGGGTAGGGCACTCAACGATGGTTGCTTGAAAATAGTTGCCGCCGTTTAATTCAATGGCAGCGCCGCCTATTAATATAACAGCGCCCTGCGCCTTAGCTTTGGTCAGGGTTTGCTCAGCTAAATCAATTTGTGCTGGGGTAGCCAGAGGGCCCATGTGACTGTTCTTTGCTAATGGGTCTCCAACGATAATGTCCTTGGATTTATCAATAAGTTTAGCGACCAGCTGGTCGTAGACTCCGCGTTGAATTAAAGCCCGCGAACCCGCCACACAAGATTGCCCAGAAGCGCCAAAATTGCCTGCTATAAGGCCGTTGGCGGCGCTTTCTAAATCAGCATCGTCGAATACTATGATCGGTGATTTGCCGCCAAGTTCTAAGGAAGTGACGGCGAAGTTTTCTGCTGAGTTGCGAATAACATTGCGTGCGGTTTCTGGCCCACCAGTAAATGCAATGCGGTCAATGTCTGGGTGTGACGTAAGCGGCACCGCACATTGCTGTATATCACCAGTGATCACAGATACCACACCAGGCGGAAAACCAGCTTGATGGATCAGCTCAGCAAACTTAAGCATGGGGCAGGGGGCAACTTCGCTGGCTTTGATGATTACCGTACAGCCTGCGGCCAATGCGGGGCCAAGTTTGGTTGCAGTGAGAAACATTTGAGCGTTCCACGGTGGAATAGCGCAGACCACACCAATAGGCTCGCGCGAGGTGTACACATGCATATCCGGCTTGTCGATCGGAATTACGCTTCCTTCTAAGGTCGTTGCTAAGCTTGCGAAGTAGCGATAGTAATCGGCAACGTAAGCAGTTTGTGCAGCGGTCTCGACCAGCAACTTACCGCTGTCCTGAGTTTCTATTTGCCCAAGTTCTGCAGCATTTTTTTCAATTAAGTCTGCTAATTTATTAATCAATTTGGCGCGTTGGCCTGCATTTAAATCTGCCCACTGCGGCGCATTTAGTGCTGCCTTTGCGGCTTGCACTGCCGTTTCAACATCGCTGGCACTGGCGCAGTCAAATGTCGCCCATTCCTGACCATTGGCCGGATTAATAGACGGCATTGTTTGTTGCTTGTCACCGGCTCTAAATTCGCCATTGATGTAGAGCTGAAAGTGCGGTTGATTACTCATAGAATTAGTTTGGATTATTATAAAAGCATTTAGAATTGGGGCATAACATCATTGATAAAACGCTCTAATGAATCACGCTTACGAGCGAAGCTCATACTAGAGTCTATCCAGAATGAAAATTCATCGTAGCCTAAATTTTGGTAGATTTTTAGTTTCTCGACGACTGTTTCTGCTGTGCCAATAGGCATGTTGTTGAGCAACTTGTCTGGCGTATACATTTCCATAGCGCGCATTTCATCTTGGCTTAGCTCTTTGAGTAAACCTTGAGACACGGGTCGCTTGTTCATGAACCAAGAGCCAAAATAGCAATAGAATCGATTGATCGAATTTAAGGCTTGATCAATTTCAGCTTGGTCTTTGCCCACGTAGCCGTGTTGTAACAACATGATCTTGGATTTGTTGTTGTTGCTTGCCTGTGTTTTTGCAGCCTGAAAGTTATGCATTAATTGTTCGACTTCCTGCATGCCTTGCCATAAAGGTGTGACCTGTACATTGCAGTCATTGGCCACAGCGAATTCATGGGTGTTTGGGTCACGCGCCGCCAGCCAAATAGGCGGGCCACCGTCTTGCAATGGCTTTGGCGATGAAGATGTACTTGGGAATTGGTAAAATTCACCCTCATGTTGGTAGTCACCGCGCCAAAGATTCTTTATCGCGGGTACGATTTCTCGTAGACGCTGTCCCGCTTGCCAAGCGTCTAAGCCAGGGCTCAGTCGCTCATATTCATAGCTATACGCACCGCGAGCAAGCCCCAATTCTAACCGGCCCTTAGTTATAAGATCGGTCATAGCAGCTTCGCCAGCCAGCTTTATAGGATGCCAGAATGGGGCAACAATAGTGCCAGTGCCAAGGCGCACATTTTTGGTTTTGTTGGCGATATCCACCAAGCTAATGAATGGATTAGGGGCAATGGTGAAATCCATGCCATGGTGTTCGCCGGTCCAAATTGTACACATTCCACCTTGGTCAGCTATTTGGCATAATTGGATGAATTCATCATAAAGTTGTGCTTGTGAGTGGCTGTGGTCAACTCGTTCCATATGCGCAAACAGCGAAAATTTCATGATAGGCCTCCGTGTATTTTATGTGTTTTACCTTGCGATTCGGACCCTATATACAAACAGTGATTACCTGACTTTCGTTCAGTGACATATCGCTCAATCATTACATTGCTCGCTCGTTCTTTAAAGGATAGAGCAGCTACTTCGTCCAAGCTATAAAAACGACCATTGGCCACTTCTTTTATCAGGTCATGATCAAGAGTGACTCTGTAATAGATTGATGATTTGCTGGAATCTGCATAATCAAAGATTGAAAACACCGCGCCCACATGAACGTCTACCTCTAGTAAGTCGGTGAGAAATTGCTTAACGATATCAAAGCTTGGCTGGTCGTGATCAAGTTCGATTTGCGGCAACGATAATTCAGATTCAGTGGCGCGGCCATCATTCATCAACAATAGCTTGCCATTGTGTTCAACTAGCGCACCGGCAACCACCTGTTGTGAATCTGAATGCGTCTGCAGCTCAGTAGCTTTACGCTCCATATTCAGGCTGAAGTAACCGCCTTCGCCATAACCTAGACCTTGGCCGTCAGTCGCATGGAAATCGGTGACTTTGCCAAGCAGAATAATATGGTCTCCTGCGTCTATGCTTTGCTCACGCGAGCAACAAAATGAAGCAAGGCTATGTTCAATTTGTGGACAGCCATTTTGGTCAGGCGTCCAACTGACTTCTGAAAACCGATCTCCTTGGCCTGCGGCAAAGGTGTTGGATATTGCCTCTTGATCGTGGGCTAAAATGCTCACGTGAAAATGCTGACAATTGTTAAACACACTAAAGCTGGATAGTGATTTTGATGGACACACCAATAATAGCGGCGGATCTAAGGAAACCGATGAAAATGAATTCGCGGTAAAGCCAAACGGCGTACCGTCTTGGCCTACAGTGGTAACCACAGTGACACCTGTCATAAAGGTGCCAAATGCGTTGCGAAGTGCTTTTGGGTCTATTTCATTCATCTAACATTTCCAATAATTCAAGCTTGTTGTGTATTCAAGGACTTAAGCTCGAGTAATTCTCGAATAACATTTTTGGGGTGAGTCAATGGCATCATATGCCCTGCGGCCTCGATTACAATCGCTTTTGATTTGCCTGTGAGTTCGGCTAATTGAACGGTCATTTCAGGCGATGAATTCTGATCTAATCGACCGGTCATATAGCGACTGGGGCAGGTGATTAAATTGAGCGTATGTTTAGCCGGGCCGTATTGATCGGCAAAAGCTTTATAGGCCATAGCATACCCGTCTAAATCACAGCTTGTTAACCAATACTCACAGAGCGACGCATTGGCTTTTTGGTCTGCTTCTGGCGTTTCGCCAAACCAACGTTCTAAGGTATGAGAAACACCGACGATAGAATCGCTATCGCGCAATATTTTAGCGCGCAGTTGAACTGCCTGCTGAGCAGCATCATTGCGATCTAGAATTGCATTGAGAGCAGCCATGCCTAGTACCTTAACATTCAATGTCGCGGCCAGTTCAATCGCGATCAAAGACCCAAGCGAGTGTCCGCATAAATAAAACGGTTGCTGGGTAATCTGCGCAATAAAGGCTGACATTGATTGCGAATAATCGGCTAATGTTGCTTGCTGGTAGGGTATCGCAAGGTGGCTGCTGTCGCCGTGCCCTGGTAAATCCGGGATGATTAATTCAAAGTGCGGGCTCAGGGGCTCGATATAGGGGTACCAACTTTCAGCCCTAAGACCGACCCCGTGGATCAGAATTAAACAGGGCCCACTACCACAGCGGTGATAACTAATTCCACTGTCTGACACTAGCTTTTCAAATTTAGGCCTCACTTTAATTTACTCTTTTACCGCCGCAGGATTGTCTAAGTCGCGCCCCATGTCTTTTAGATCCTGATAACGATCACCAATTCGGTGGTGGGGTCTGCCGGATGATGCGCCACCTAAAACAACGACTATTTCATCTTGTCTAGGAGCGTCAGGAATAGAAAACTGTAAGGTCAAATAGTGAGAGCGCATACCTAGGTCGTGAATGTGCATCATCGGTACCATAATGGCCGCATTCTCACCTCCGCGGGTATTGGTAAATGATAGGTAGCTCTTGGCTGCCAATGCGTCGCGATAAAAATTACCGAATTTAAGCGTGTGAATCATGCCCGAGGCGTGCTCAATTTCTCCTAAGCCACCAACCACAGCGGCTTTACCATAGGCTTCGATCTTATCTGCACCACCCGCCATAGACACGATTTCGGTTGTCAGTAATTCACCGAGGCCCGGTGCGCAACGGTTAATTTCTGGTGCCAAATCCTCAACATAGCGACCTGCCCACGGGTTGCTTATTACCGCGGCTACTGCGTATTGTTGCCATGGCGTAGCCGCTTTTTTATAGCCTTCTATGTAGCTTGTTTCTCGGTAATGTACTAGCTTTCGAATTTCTGCACTCATGATGGTTATGCCTGGCGGTTTCGTTATATCGATGTTCTCTAACAACGATTATAATTAATCTTAATATTATTCAGACATTATGGTATACCGTAATACAATAAGTCAAAACTATTTAGGATTATCAAACACGTTCATTATGAAAGCCATTAGTAGACCCGCTACTTTAAAAGAACAGGTGCTAACCCAACTGCGCGACTCCATCATGTTAGGAGATTTTGCGCCTGGGCAACGCCTTATTGAGCGCGTGTTGGGCGAGCGATTGCAAGTAAGTCGAACCGTCATTCGTGAATGTATCCGACACCTAGAGAGCGAGCGATTGGTCACCATCATTCCAAACTCGGGCCCCATAGTAACGCAGCTTAGTGATGCCCAAATTCGGGAGATCTATCAGCTTAGAGCAATTCTTGAATCAGCAGCGGTAGAGCAGTGCGCACGCAAGATCACCGTTCGCGAAGGCCAAAAATTATTAGACATCGTTGATCGAATTGAGGCAAAGCTAGCTGATCAGCAAGTCATCAAGGCGTTGGAGCTAACAACGCGGTTGTACCGACGGATATTTCTAATTGGTGGTCTGACCATCACGTGGGATCTTATTGAGGAACTCAATAGTCGTATAAATCAGTTGAGAATACGGTCTTTGGGTTCTGCTGAGCGACGCCAGACTGGGCCGCAAAGCCTGCGTAAAATGGTGGCTGCGATTGCCGCTAATTCACCCGATCAAGCAGCTCAATTGTGTAAGGCGCATGTGCAACAAGCGATGCAATCAGGACTTGCGGAAACCGATAAACTGAACAATGAATAGAAAGAGGGCACTGCTGTATGGATCGTGAACTATTTGAAAAAGGGCTGGAGCGGCGTAAAGCTACTTTGGGTGCCGAGTATGTAGAGAAGAACCTTGAGCTGGCTGATGATTTCAGCATGCCATTTCAAGAAGCAATGACCGAGTGGTGTTGGGGCTTTGGCTGGGGCGATGAGTCCTTAGATCCAAAAACAAGATCGTTAATGAATCTAAGTATGATCGCGGCCTTAGGTAAAATGCAGGAGTGGGAATTGCATTTGAATGGCGCAATTAATAATGGTGTGACAACCCCAGAAATTCGAGCGGCCATCCATACGATTGCGATTTACTGTGGCGTTCCGCAAGGTGTGGAGTGTTTTCGCATTGCCCGCAAAGTGCTCGAAGAGCGCGCTATGCTCTGAATTATTATCAAGTATATGCGCTTAACTAAACTGGCATAAGATTAGCCTTTGGCTGATCACTTGTGCGTTTTAGGGTTAATGGTCTCTAATGATTTCTTTAGCGGCATTGTGCCCCGGAGCGCCAGTAACGCCGCCGCCTGGGTGCGTACCAGCGCCGCACATATACAAGCCCTTTACGGGGGAGCGATAGTTGCCGTGGCCCATTAATGGCCGTGCGCTGAACATCTGATCGAGGCTCATATTGCCATGCATGATATCGCCTCTGCTTAAACCAAATGTGCGTTCTAAATCTAATGGGCTCATTAATTGTCGGCCTAAGATGGACTGTTTAAAGCCCGGTGCGTATTTTTCAACTTGTTCAACGATTAGGTCTGCAGCAGATTCTCGATGCTCATCCCAATCAACATCAGGGTCAAACTGCTGGCAAAACAAACTGGCCACGTGTTGCCCTGCGGGCGCTAAGCTGTCGTCAAGTACCGACGGTATAAGCATTTCAACAATCGGTGCTTTTGACCAACCGTATTCTTGCGAGTCACGATAAGCCTTATTTATATAAGCGCAGGTTGAAGCAATAACAATTCCGCCAGTTAGATGTTCGGCCGAAGCACGACTTTGTTTTTCTAGGCAGGTAAAACGAGGAAGCTCACTTAGCGCTACATTTATTCGAAACGTACCTGAGCCGTTTTTATAGTGCTTCATGCGTCTTGCAAAATCGATGGGTAGCTCAGCACTATCCACCAGTTTATTAAAAAGTAGGCTTGGGTTTAAATTTGAAACTATTATTTTAGCCTCTATGGTTTCTCCGTTCTCGAGTACCACGCCGTAGGCTTGCCCATCGCGTATTAAAACCTTAGACACAGCGCAGTCGGTGTCTATTACCACGCCTTTAGCCAAAGCCGATTTAGCCATAGCCTGAGTGATTGCGCCCATGCCGCCCATCGCATGGCCCCACACACCTTTCTCGCCATTGACCTCTCCAAAGGCATGGTGCATAAGCACATAGGCTGAGCCAGGGGTGTTTGTGTCTGCATAGTTGCCAACAATACCGTCAAACGCAAAGGCCCCTTTGACGTATTCGTTTTCGAAATACAGGTCTAAAAAGTCGGACACACTCTTGGTGAAGACATCAAGTACGATGCGCTCATCTTCCAAGGATAATTTTCGTAAGCGATTACCAAATTTTGCAGCTTTAAAAATATCTCTAATACTACCTCCGACATTCGGCGGAGATTCTAGCAAGAAGCTACGAATCAGATCTGCCACCATGCCAGTGTCTCTAAAGTAGCGGTCAAGATTGTCTGAATCTTGTTGTGAAAATTGCGCTATTTCAGTTTTAAGCTTGTCAGAGCCTACTGGAAATGCTAGGAAATTATCATCTTTATGTGGCCAGAAATTATTTACCTTGCGGTGAACAATTTTCAATCCATGCGCATGCAAATCCAGTTCGCTAATAACCTTAGGGTTAAGCAAACTGACGGTATAAGCCGCCACCGAGTTACGAAACCCAGGATGGAACTCTTCGGTTACGGCTGCACCGCCAACTACGCCTCTACGCTCAAGCACCCTTACCTTTTTGCCCGACATGGCCAAATAGTTTGCGCATACGAGCCCATTATGACCCCCACCAATGATTATTGCGTCTTGCATGTAAGCTTATTCCCGTAGTCTTTGTCTGAAATTGATAGTATTGCAGTTGATAGTGTTGATGCCGCTAGTATTGAAAACTCTCTGAGTGCTGTCAACACGACTTGATTGCAGTAACGAACTATTTTCAATTACAATGACTGCAGCTTAATCGCGGCGGCTTTAAGTTTCTAACGAACCCTAGCCAGTGGTGTAGTGATCCTCCCGCGGGGTAAGCGCAGGGTATCAAAGAAACACCCCAATGAGTACTTGATTGCGATAGGCATCAAGATTAAAAATCATGGAATTTATTTGGAGACAATAATGGTTCAAGACATCACGAGATCAATTGAAGCATGTGCTGCGCATTATGGTGAAGAAGCCAGCGCAATGCGCGCTTACTTAATTGATGGGCAGCGGCGAGCCCTGGAGATTGATAATCGCGGTCCGATTAAATTTTCTAGTGACGGGAGCCTTGATCCAGCAATTCGTGCAGCGTATTCTAAGTATGGTTTTTATGTATTTGAAAATGTTATGGATGACGAGGAATTAGCCGACCTCAGGCAAGATCTGCAGAACATGCGCGATAATTTTCCGGTGTTGCCTGAAGCAGCACTGGATGCCAAAGGTCAACCAGCGCTTGGCGTGGGGCATAAAGCGCAGACATTGCAGTGGGTAAAACCTTTATCGGACCCGCTGGGTGGAACTGATTTATTGAATGGACGCCATCAAGTAAAATTATTTGAACCAACTGCTGCTGACGATGCGCCTGCGTTTTCGCCATACGTTCTGTCGGGACATCTGCAATTCTCTGAGGCTTGTCTGCGCGCCTACGGTCATCCGCAGCTGCTGAAAGTTGCAGAAGCTATACACGGTCATGATTTCACACCATTTAATGAAGTCATATTTTTCAAAGACCCCGGGCTTGGAGCCGCTGTTTCATGGCATCAGGACGGCGATACGCATTGGGATAATGTTAACTTTGATGAGGATATTCACGGTTTCAACTTTATGGCGCAGATTTTTGGCAGCACCGCGGTTAACGGTGTTTGGGTTGTTCCTGGTACCCATCGAGCGGGCAAGATAGACATCAAGGCGCTTATCGCAGAGATCGGCAATGAGCGCATACCGGCCGCAGTGCCTCTGGTATGTAATCCGGGCGATGTCGTTATCAGCAATCGCCAACTGCTACATGGGTCCTTCGCAAACACAGGCTTTGAACCACGGGTGACTATTAACTTTGGGTTTCACCGACGGTCTTCAGTTTTAGATGTGTTAGGCGCGGGTATGCACAGCGAAGCGGTTGTCTACGATGCTGCTCATATCCGTCAGCGCTCCCAGGTTCTTGGGCTGGCGATTGATGCGCGCCGACAGCGTTTTCCAGACCAAGAGGCCTACCATTACAAACCGTTGGAAGGAGAAGATGTTACATGGGTGGCGGGGTCTCTTGCATCGATCAAAGATTACAACTTGTTAGATTTGAGTATTTAAACAGCTTGCGCTCAGTGTTTTAAATTTATCTAATCTTTAATCTGTCCCCACCGCGATTTTGCGTTTTCAAACCTACAATTCGAAGACAACAACCTTGCCGTTGGCTAATGGCACTACGAAAAGCGATGAATCGTCCTTAGCCATAGATAAAACACCCATAGCCACAGATGCAACACCGACACCCTCGTAGGCCCCAATATCACAAGCATTGCCTATAGGTCGCAGTGCCCCTCGCTGATCCAAATTGTTAACCGGTTCAGCGGCACAGAGCGCATCATCTCCAGAATCTATGGCGGGGCTGCCTGCCACTAAGGCACGGGTTTGCGTCGCGCCTCCGTTATCCGCCAACGGGGCGAGAATGCCCGACAAGGCGGTGGGCTGAGAGCCGTTACTGGTGGCAGTAATGTCCGTCGCATCAGGGGTAAAGCCTGAAAAGGCATCTGAATTATAGTTAGCACTGTCGCCAAACAGGTTATGGGCAGTAGTGAATGTGGCGCCATATCCTTGTATCTCATTATAGGCTTCAGCGCGATTGCCTGAGATAATATTATTGTTTAGGCTGACAGTGATATAGCTGTTGTAATATTCGGCGTAGCCGCTAGCAGCAGCTGAATTGCCCGATCGGGTTTTATTGCTCTTTCGGAGAGAGTTGGCTGAGTAGTAATAATAGTAGGAGGAGTTTGGGATGTAAATGGCGCCGCCGTTAGCCGCTGCCGAATTGCTCGATACAGTGCTATTGCTCAGGCTGAGCGTGCTGTAGTCGCCGATATAGATTGCGCCGCCACTATTTCCTGCTGAATTGCCCGATATCGTGCTATTACTTACGTTGACGGTGCTGTAGTTGGTGTAAATCCCGCCGCCATCATCAGCCGAATTGCCCGATACGGTGCTATTGCTCAGGCTGAGCGTGCTGTCGTTAGCATAAATCCCACCGCCTTTACGAGCAGAAGGTCCATCGGTCCTATGGCTAGTGGACCCACCGCTAATCGTTAAATCGATAAAACTGACGGCGGCATTGCGTACATGAAAAACACGACCGGTGCCATTCGCATCAATGGTTGAACCGTTTGCGTTGCCAATGATGGCCATGTTGGTGTTAAGGCTTGGTAATGGCCTTGTCAGCGTGATTGGGCCGCTGTTAGCAAAGGTAATGGTGTCGGTCGCATTGTTGCTTCCTTCAGTACAATTACTGGGGTATGCGTCTGCGTCGTTGGTGTTAGCTGAAACAATTGCCTGGCGCAGCGTGCAGGTGTCTTGTGTGCCCGGGTCACCATTATCATTGACTACAATTGACGTCGCTAAAGCTGGTGCCGCTACAGCCTGACTAATGGCAATGGCTAGGCAAGATAGAGTGAAATTATTTAGTGGCGGCATCTGCCCGACTCCATGTTTGACAACTATTTGGCCGAAGGTGGTTTACGATCAACGCTTAAAATTAATTTTCATGATCAATGTGACTAAGCTTAGCTAAAAAAATCTTAAGAATTTCTAAATCACATCGCTTGAATATACCCTAAAATTCTGTACTCAAATTATCATAAAAAATAGAATTGATTGTGCGGTAAGTGTGAATGTTCACACTAGTTTGCAATTTAATGATAAAGCGGCGACAGGTACGAATGCCACTAGGACAGGGGCGTTACCGCAAGGGGGGGTGAGGTCTTCGCTAGGCTCAATCAACGTGCTCAGTTTAGGCCTTTTTCAGAACAGAATTTTTGAAGTTGCTTCTGTCAGTTGTTAATAAACGCTAGAATGTAATTGAGATGGCTATAAACCTATAAAAATAATACAAGCTCATGGCAGAAACCTTACATAGTCAATACACAGGCACTTTTTCTCGGTTACTGAAGCAAGCAAATGTGAGCTTAGTTGTTTCGACGTATCAGGCGGGTAAATTAATTTTACTCAGAGCGAGCGGTAATTCGCTTAATACTCACTTCATCAATTTGCCGAAACCGATGGGTGTCGCTTTTGATAAAAACCGTTTGAGTGTTGGCTCAGGGGCTCAGGTAATTGATTATTTCAATATGCCTAATGTTGGGCCGAAGGTAGCGCCAATAAATACTCATGATGCGGCTTTTTTGCCACGCAGAACCCATGTTACTGGCGACATAGACATTCATGAGATGGCATTTGATAGTGATGATGAGCTATGGTTGGTGAATACTAAAATGTCGTGTCTCTGCACTTTAGATATCAATCATAGTATTGTGCCACGCTGGCGCCCTCCCTTTATCTCTGGCTATGATTTGACTGACCGTTGTCATCTTAATGGTTTAGCCATGCGCGATGGAAAGCCTCGGTACGTAAGCGCACTCGGCGTTTCGGATGAACCTAGTGGTTGGCGTACGAATAAGGCCTTTGGCGGCATGATTATGGACATCGACAGCAATCAGATCATTGTTAAGGGTTTGTCTATGCCGCATTCGCCCAGATGGTATCGCGATAAGCTTTGGGTGCTTGAGTCTGGCGCAGGACAATTGATTAGTGTGGATGAAAAGACTGGTGAGAAAACGGTTGTTGCAGAGGTTCCAGGCTTTTGCCGAGGTATTGATTTTATTGAACGCTATGCCTTAATCGGCTTGTCTGAAGTTCGAGAAACTGCCGTGTTTGCCGGACTACCTTTAACTGAGCGCGAACAGGATCGTCAATGTGGAGTATGGATTGTTGACATTGAAACCGGTGAGACGGTTGCTTACCTAGTGTTTTCTGGTGGTGTACAAGAAATATTTTCAGTGCAACTAATACCTTGGAAATACCCAGCGCTGCTGGATCAGGATGACCCTTTGTTACACACCTCATATTCAGTGCCCGATGCTGCCTTGCAAGACTTCACCGCCCCAGACCCCAAACAAATCAAAATTGAGACCGCCATACACCAACATCGACGCCAAGAATTTCAAGAGGCGATATCGACTTACCAGCTAATATTAAAAGAAGACCCGAACAACCTAGTCGTCTTATATCACTTAGGGGTCGCTTTTTCAGACACTGAACAATGGGATCAAGCAATAGAGGTTCTTAAGCAAACAGTAAAACTGCAGCCAAATCACGCCGAAGCACACAATAGCCTGGGGCATTCCCACGCGGGCAAACTCGACTTTGACATGGCCCTGCAAAGTTATAATGCTGCAATAGCCGCAGATCAAAAATACGCAATGGCGCATTTTAATCGCGGTTGCGTTCTATTAAAACTGGGTCAATTTGAAGAGGGTTGGCAAGAATATGAATGGCGTTGGAGAATGCCTACTTTTCAGCTGTTTAGCTGCCCTCAACCACAATGGCAGGGAGAAGATGTTTCTAATAAAACCATGTTGGTCCACACTGAACAAGGCAATGGAGATGCGATTCAATTTGCTCGATTCCTGCCATTGCTAAGAGCGCGCTGCAGCAAACTGATAATAGTTTGTACCGAGCCATTGCGGCTATTATTTAAAGAAATGGATTGCGTTGACGAAGTTCGCCTGCCGGGTAATCTACCGGCTGATTTATTTGATGTGTTTTGCCCGATAATGTCATTAGCTAGGGTTTTGCAAATAAGCTTAGACAAGCTGCCTGGCCAAGTCCCGTATCTAACTGTTTCGAAACAGTTGGTGGTTCCTGCTTTGCCGCAAAACGCCAAGCCGAAGATTGGCTTGGTATGGGCAGGCAGCCCAACCCAGCAAATCAATCATCACCGCTCTTGTCCTATCGATGAAATGTTGAAACTTGTCGATACCGACAAGTTCGATTTTTATAGTTTACAAACACCAGCCTCCGAAGCGGATAAGGGCCTATTGAAAGTAGCGGGCGTCGTCGACTTAGAACAAGAACTTATAAGCTACTCACATAGCGGCGCTTTGATTCAACAAATGGACCTAGTGATAAGTGTTTGTACATCAGTAATACATTTAGCCGGCGCGCTAAATATTCCCTCAATTGTATTGCTTTCACCACAGGCGGATTGGCGCTGGTTATCGGATGAAAAGCAAAGCACTTGGTATCCGAACACGTCTATTCTCAGACAAGCTGACTCAGGTGATTGGGAATCATTAATTAGCCGCTGTAAAACACAAATTGAACAACTGTTTGGCTAATTATATTGGCAAGCAATCTGCTTAAAAGTTTATTAACGGGGTCTGCAAGTTTAGCCATGCGCTCATCGTTTTGTTTAAGGTATCGCTGAGCGGGTTTGGCAGCGACGGGGTTGTCTATGCTGCTGCTCATTTTCATAAGTGCGGGGTGCTTTTGAGTTTATCTTGTGAATTATCCGATTATCCGATCATGTGGATAATTGTCTATTATTGTTATATGCGCAGTGCTTTAAAAGCATCTAATCTTGGGATGTTAAGCACAAGCGACTAGCCAATAAGGACCTAATAATGAATTCCAAATTCAAAACCATTGCAGGACTAATTTTGATATCGCCGATTTCAATGCCAGCCCACAGTGGTGAAATATTGCAAGATGCGCGGTTTATAGCAGGTTCTTCTTTGGGCTACGCAAATTTATCTTCTGCGCAAAAACTCGGTCAAGACGTAAACTTTCCGAGTATGAATTTGACCGTAGCTTGCGCCTGGAAACGTTGGCAGCTTACCCTCAATGGTACATTCAGCTTACAGGACGCTGGTAGTTCAGAAGAAGATACCGGCGATGCATCAAGAGAAGATCTTGACCTGACTCTGGGGTATCAATTGGGTGATCATTGGTCATTATTTGGAGCTTATAAAGATGGCAGCACCGATATACTTTTCATATCACGCTTGGAGAGTGATGGCGGAGCAAGCGGTCGCGCCACCGAGAGTTATCAACAATATGGTCCTTACGCTGGGAGCTAGTTATGCTTGGAGTTTTGAAAAAGCAGGTCGCCTGATTATTTCATTGGCCTATGCCAAATTAAATGAAAAAATCTATTCGGAATCAATACTGATAGTGAAGAGATGGAGTTCGATGACATCGGTGGTCAGGTTACAGGTGATACCGAAGGCTTTAGTTATGGGATCAGTTGGACTATGCCCCTATCCGGAAACTTGTTGTTTCAAACTCGGTTTAAAGTGAATGATTACCAAAAGGATATTACTGCCCAAGTACAAGAATTCAAAAACATTGATGAAAGTTTTACCAGTTTGTGGGTGGGGCTGGCTTACGTTATCTAGCTTAATATGATTTTAGCGGTTTGGTGGTGAATTAATATAGACATCTTCGTAAAGGGAACTGTGTTCCCAAGGTATCTGACTTCTCTTTGATTCTCTGGCAACCCCTTTGCGTACCTTCTTGAAGAGTTCTTCAATGGTGATTTGATCGCCCATGTGTTCCAACAGATGGCTTGTATATAAACCATTTTCACACTCGCCATCCGACGCCACACTTCCTGGCTCGGTTACATAAGCGATCAAGGCCCCGACTGGGACCCGCATTGGGGCTAAGCCATCATTGATTTGTTCGCCGTCTATGCCATTAATATCCTTGAAAGGATTGTTGCGACAAGCGTCCATGATCAGGATGTTTTGCATGTTGGCAATATCCGGAATGTTTTCCAGCAACTTATTCACATCAAATAAACCATTGTAAAGTTCCTTTGAATCGGCAAAGCTAAAATCTATCGGGACTAAGTAATTTCGATGTTTAATCTGCATTGCATGGCCAGCGTAATACACCATGCTGACGATGCGCTTTAATGACTTTTCTGCTTCGATATCTTGATAAAATGCACGAATGGCACTGCTGAGCTCTTCTGAGCCTGCATCCAAAACGAGGGTAACTGCAAAGTCCTGACTTTCCAGTTGTTTTTGCGATCGCACGAGCGTGGTTAATCGGATTCAATAACGGCGCAGCAGGATAAGATGTGTTACCAATAACCAGTGCATAACGATCAGGACTCTCCTCATATGCTTGTGCTGCCAAAGTTGCAGATAGGCAAATACCAGCTATAAGCCAAGATAGAGCCAAGATAGAGCCAAGTGTTGAATTGAGGGCGCTTAAAATGAGTAATCGGAGATTAGTTTCAAGAGCTAAACAACGGTCCGGATAGTAATATGGTGCATAAGCCTAGTAGACTCACAGAGAGTGATCCATCAACTTAGAATTGATAATTTCGCATCGCAGACTGCTAGGCTGGTCTACAACATTGCATTGGTTAATAGACTAAAGAAGGACAAGCGAATGATGGTGCCAAAAATAAGTGAAAATGGTTTATGTTCTTCTAGGTTAGCGCGTATTATTGTTGCAAAATTTGGGGTGAGTATGGTCGACGGTTTAGCAATTTTGCAAATGGTCGCAACTAAGGCCTCCAGATCATAAATTACGAGTGAGATAATAAATGAAGGTAGAATTAGAGAATAAACGTGTATTTATCAGTGCCGGTGCCGATGGAATGGGGCGTACCACGGTATTGACAATGCTTGATATAGGCGCGAAGGTATTCACTTGTGACATAAATCAAGAGATGCTGAACTCCTTACCTGCGGAGGTTGGGACCTATCATTGCGATGTCTCAAACCCTGTCGATGTTGACGCTATGTTTGATGATTTCATCGACGATGGTTTAGACATTCTAGTAAATAACGCTGGCATTGGAGGCCCCACCAAGCCTATTGAAGAGGTTACGAATGACGAGTGGCGGCAGACTATGAGCGTAGGCATTGATTCTCAGTTTTACTGTTGTCGACGCGCGGTGCCAGTATTCCGTCATCAAAAGCACGGTGTGATTATCAACATGGTATCGGCCGCAGGCATTCTAGGGTATCCAAATAGGAGCCCGTATGTAGCGGCAAAATGGGCCGTAAGTGGTTTAACCAAGACGTTGGCTATGGAGCTTGGCCCAGACAATATACGAGTCAATGGGGTCGTGCCAGGCAACGTTAATGGTGACCGCTTAGATCGCGTTGTTCATGCGCATGCCCAGGCAGAAGGGCTTGACACCGAGGCGGTGCGACACCTATACGCAATTGGTACCTCAATGCAGTGCTATATAGATCCGCAGGAGATATCCAATCTTATTTGCTTTCTGTGTTCGGATCTCGGCAAGCACATTTCTGGGCAAATTATAGGGGTCGATGGAAATACCGAGACTCTATATCCTCGCAGCTAAGAAAAAAGCTTAGTAAAGACTTAATTAAAAAACAATGCCTTGGCTAACGACAATGAGCAACAGAACATGAACGAGATTAGAAAACTTGTGAGGGGCGAACACCCGCTCATTGGTGACGTTATTGGTGAGAGCTTTTCTGATGACCCAGTGAATCAATGGATTTTTGGAACACGCGAGTGCATGACCCAATATTATACGCTGATTGCAAAAAAGCTTTATTTGGCAGAAGGCTATGGCGATATCATGTCTGACACAAGCGGAGGTTCACTTTGGTTACCGCCAGGCAAAAGCAAAGCGCTTCCCTTATATCGAAGCCTCGATATTGCTGCATCGATGGTAAGACATAATGGGTTTAACTCTCTGATTAGAGGGCTAGTGGTTGATAGCGCATTGGTAAAAGTGAAACCCAAAAAGCCGCATTTTTACTTATCTGCCATTGGTGTACGGCCGAGTGATCAAGGTAAAGGGATTGGTGGCAAACTCATGCAAGCTGGTTTAACGGTTGTAGATCAAGCGTCGATGCCAGCATATTTAGAAAGTAGCAAGGAAATCAATGTGCCGTTTTACCAGCGTTTTGGCTTTCAAGTTACTGAAAAGCTGGTCCCTAGAAAGGATGCGCCGCCACTTTGGCTGATGTGGCGTGAAGCTCGCTAGCTTACAGTCTACGCCTAAATAGGATCGCCTATAATTGGCGACATCGCTGACATTAAGTTGGGCATCGATCTGTGTAGGCACTACTAACTCGATAAGTTTGTCCCACCTATCAATACAAGTATGTTGTAAGCCAAGGGAGCTGAAGCAATAAATTTACTTATGTTGCTGTCTGGGATTAGAACTTTGCTTCGGCCCATAGCCAAAATTTGGTAGCGTCGGCTTTATTTGTTTGCACATCCCTAGCTCCATAGTTAGCGTACTTTGCGTCCAGAGTGTATTTTTCAGTGATCTTAGTAGTGGCCGATACATCTAGTTCTGAGCCTAAATCAATACTGCCTTTATCGCTATCGAACTGATGGTAGACCGCCGCTAGTTTGAGGCTGCTTGGATTTCCTCCAATTTCCAAAAATTTATCTTCTAAGCCCTGACTAGGCGTAGCCAGAAATTGATCAGCGAAACCGTAAATTTATGCAGTGTCGCTAAAGGTGTGGCGAAGCTGGTTTGCTTATCGTTGCCCAATATATGACAAGCAAGGAAATGGATGACCAGCGGTGGCAGATATTAGTTGGCTCTCAAGACGATGTGTTGGCACTGGCCGCTCTATTTGATGTACGCTATAAGCCTATGGGCGAGAGCGATATCGCCCATTCAAATCTTATTACCTTAGTTGATAAGGAAGGCGTAATACGTAATCAACTAAAGGGGCTAGGTCAGAGTACTAAAGAATTTGTCGGACTGGTTGAACAATTGAATAAGGAATAGTTCCAAAGTATTATAGTATGCTGACAAGCAACTAGGCTTTAGGTTTCTGTAGGCTTATCTAAACTATGGTTTGCTAGCAGGTGCTTAGTAGGCTTGAACAGCTTCTTAAATGACTTTCATCATAGGAAAAATCAAATGAACGACGATCAGTCACTCCTGTTAGAGACGACACAAAACCATGTTCGTTGGATTACGCTCAATAGAGCAGATCAGCGAAACCCACTTTCTTCTCAAATGTTAAGCGAATTAACACGTTCATTGACCGCGGCAGGAGGTGATCCTCAAGTAAGAGCAATTGTGATTGCAAGCACTGGCAGCGTGTTCTCAGCAGGCCATGACTTGCGTGAAATGAGTCGCCACCAAGGTGAGACCTTGGAGACGCAACAGACAAGAATGAAAGGGATATTTGATCAATGCGCAAGCATGATGCTTACCATCGTTCATTCGCCAAAAGCGATTATCGCCTGCGTGCAGGGCACCGCTACTGCGGCCGGTTGTCAGCTGGTTTCTGCATGCGACCTAGCGATTGCTTCTGATGTTGCGAAGTTTTGTACACCAGGAGTAAGTATAGGAGGTTTTTGTACGACACCTTTGGTCGGGATTGGGCGAAATATGCATCGTAAACATGCTATGGCCATGGCTTTGACTGGCGATGCCATCTCAGCAAATGAAGCTGAGCGAATCGGGCTTATTAATAAGAGCGTGCCTGGCGAACTGTTACTCGAGCATACTCGAGATCTAGCAGAGCGAATTGCAGCAAAATCCGCTGAGGGAATTCGCTTAGGCAAATCTGATTTTTACCGGCAAATGGATATGCCTCTTGAAAACGCATTCAATTTTGCTGGCGAAGCGATGGTTGCTGCTATGACATCGGCAGATGCGCAAGAAGGCTCTGCCGCTTTCTTTGAAAAGCGTATTCCAAAATGGGGAGACGCTTAATCTTGGTTAAGTTAAGTCATTCGTTGATGTAGGGCTCAAGTGGCCTGTTCTGCGAGACCTGTATCGCCGACCACCCTAACTCGCTTTTGAGGATGATCGGAAAACAAGGCGTGTTCTACTCCCTACCAGGGTATTGCATAGCGAAACCCACCAGCGCTCTTACTCCCACGATTAAGGCGTCTTCATTAGGGCTGAACAAGGGCGAATGGTTAGACGGTGAGCCGCCTGCAGGTACGCCTGGGTTATTAACGCCTAACATCAGGAACAGTCCAGGAATTCGTTCTTGGAAAAATGAAAAATCTTCAGCCCCGGTAATCAGCGGATGTTCAACAACCTTGTCCTTGCCTGCCGCCCATTTCAAAGTCGGCATCATTTGCCCCAAAAGACTCGGGTCGTTGCTAGTGATCGGGTAGTAGAAACCCATTTCAAGCGTTGCCTTAGCACCAGCGGCATCAGCGATGCCTTTTATTGTCTTGCGCAGTTTTTCATGTAACACCTTGCGTTCGCCAGCGTCGAAGGTACGAATGGTACCTTGCATTACTACTTGGTCCGGAATGATATTACTGCGCACACCACCGTGGATACTGCCAATGGTGATGACTGCTGGTCCTTTGGTAATATCTAGATAGCGACTCGGTATTGCTTGTAAGGCTGTCATAATCTGAGCGCTGACAAAGATCGGATCAACACCTCGCCAAGGAGATGAACCATGAGTTTGCTCTCCATCGACGGTGATAGTGAAAGACTCTGCACCTGCCATAAAGCTACCTGACCGGTAATTAAGCGTACCCAATGGTACAGGCCAAACGTGTAATCCAAAGATCGCTTCTGGTGAGCTCGGGCCATCGAAAATACCTTCCTCTAGCATTAGCTCGGCGCCACCTCGTTCACCGGCTGGGGCGCCTTCTTCGGCAGGCTGAAAAATAAACTGTACGGTGCCGGCTAACTGATCTCGGTGTTCTGTCAGCACGCTGGCGGCCCCCATTAACATAGCCACATGCATGTCGTGTCCGCAGGCGTGCATTACATCAACTTCTTTGCCGTTGTATTCTCCCTTTGCCTTAGATGCGAATGCTAAGCCAGTTTTTTCCAGTACCGGTAATCCGTCCATATCGGCTCGCAGGGCGATAGTCGGGCCAGGCAGCGCACCGATGAGCGTTCCGACTACGCCAGTATGAGCTACGTTGGTCTGAACCTTATCAAATTCTAATTGGCGTAAATGCTTGGCAATCTTCTCTGCGGTTTTAAACTCTCGGTTAGACAGCTCCGGATTTGCGTGTAAATCTCTGCGGATTGCAATAACACTGGATTCGATATTTGTTAGGGAAAGTTCAAGCGCATCCATGTTGTCTGTCGCGAATACCGGCAAGGATAAAAAAACGAGCAGTACGGTGCTTAGCAATAATTTCATAATCATCTCAAGGTTGAACGGTTTTTTTTAACCAGCAATATTCAATTTGAATTGCTAGGGCCTATGGGTATTATCTACTGCGCTTTTAAAAACGGCAGCTACGAAATTGGCACGCATAGCATAGTAATTAATATTGGCGTATCAATACTATAAAGGAAAGCAGCTTTAATTAGTTTGTTGGTATTATTATTTTGTTGCGTTAACCTTGAACGCGCACCCTGCCAAGCGCAGTGGCTGGTGCAAAAATTCAAGTAATCCAATTAAAATTATCTTGGATCGAGCAGCATTAGGCTTCATAACTCACGAACAATAGGTCGAATAATTTTGAATAAAAGACTAGCAGGTAAACGCGTACTGGTGACCCAAGCCGAGGATTATATGGGGCCGGCAACGATTGAATTATTTCGTCAGCACGGGGCTGAGGTAATTGTCGATACAAGTGATCTAACTCAGCCTAATGCGGCGCGCGAGGCAGTGGCGTCCGCAGGACGCATTGATGTGTTAGTTGCTAATTTGGCGGCCAACGCAAACCCCGGAATTATGGCAACAGAGATTGATGATGCCATCTGGAATCAAGCCTTTGATATAATGGTTCATCCATTGCATCGACTATGCCGAGCAGCATTGCCTAGCATGTATGAACGCAAATCTGGCAAGGTAGTTGTCTACGGAAGTGCGACTGGGCTGAAGGCACTTGAAGGGGTAGCAGCTTATGCAGCAGCAAGATCAGCACAAGTTGGGTATGTGCGAAATGTCGGTATCGAAGCAGCCAGACATAATGTTCAGATAAACTTGATTGCACAAAACTTTGTCGAAAACCCGGCTTATTTTCCTCCTGAGTTTGTTGCAAGTGACGCGTTTAACAGGCTATTAAAAAAGATCCCGGCTGGACGCTTAGCCACAGGTCGCGAAGACGCTCTGTTTGCATTGTTTCTAGCATCCGATGAGAGTAACTTTTTTGTCGGACAGTCCATTCCCTTTAGCGGAGGCTGGGCGCAATAGGTCTTTAACCTTAGCTGGCTTAGCAACGAACACAGAACCCTCGAAGATAATAGAACCAGAGATTGAATCCAGCTTTACGATCTTCGCGCTCTATTATTTAGCCAAGGAGCATACACGCCATATAGATTAGGCAACCCAAAGAACCAAGCCACACTAGGGTTCTTACATAGATGACGTTTAATATGTAACAGCCCAAGTACAATACGCGTAGGCCGATCCAGATCATAGCGAGCTGAGTAAGATCTATCTGTTGGATCATAGCCAGCAAACTGAGGGCTAAGAAAGCCGGTAGGCTTTCTTGCAAATTGACACCCGCACGTGAAATACGACCTAGCAATACAGACTGCGCCGGAGCTTCATCGTCGCGACTACTGAGCAAGTACCCCAAGTTCTTAACATTAAGACTGGCAGGCAATAGCCATAACTGAAAAAGAGTAAGTGCCAATGCACCGATAATCATTATTGTCATTATTAGTTCTCCATTGAGATTAGTTTATTAATTTACTTTTTTCTTATCCTACCATTTTTCAATTCTAGAGTAATATTGATATTTGGAAATCACCAAGCAATCACTTTGGCGAAATAGAAACAGCGATCTTGTCTAGATGCTCCTCAGGCAATCCAATAGTTGGTGCTTATAACTAATAAATATGCATAATAAATTAAACTCTTGAGGAGCGATAAATGCACGAAGTTGTTAAGTCATGTTTAGTAATCGGCGCCGGTGATGACACTGGCGGTGCTATTGGTCGTGCCTTTGCACGAGAAGGCATGATCTCGTGCCTGGTTCGGCGACCACGTCATGAGGCTGCACTGGAAGCCTTGGCACAATCAATTCGTGACGAGGGTCATAAGGCCGAGGCCATGCCTATTGATGCTCGAAGTGAAGACCAAATGACGTCTCTAATCGACACAATCGAAGCCGACGTTGCCCCTATAGAAGTCGCGGTGTTCAATATTGGCGCCAATGTTCAGTTTCCTATTACCGAAACAACTTCACGGGTCTATCAAAAGGTCTGGGAGATGGGTTGTTTTGCTGGGTTTTTAATGGGCCGGGAAGTCGCCAAAAAAATGTTGACGCGCGGCAGGGGTACGATTATTTTCACTGGTGCGACAGCCAGTACTCGCGGCCGAGAAAACCTTGCTGCTTTTGCGGGTGCCAAGCATGCACTGCGCGCACTCGCTCAATCTATGGCGCGCGAACTAGGGCCTAAAAATATCCACGTAGCTCACACTATTATCGATGGTGCGATTGATTCTAATTTTATTCGTGAGAATGTACCTAGCGTAGATCAATTACGTGAACAGGATGCAATCTTGAGTCCTGTTCATATTGCGCAAAGCTATGTGATGTTACACAAACAACCACGCACCGCTTGGACCCATGAATTGGACCTTCGCCCGTGGCAAGAAACCTGGTAAGAGATAAATAAATGAATAAAACGATTGAACTTCTTTTTGACTTTGTCAGCCCCAATGCCTACCTAATTTGGCAGCCGTTAAAAGCCTTGGCAAAGAAGCATGGTGCCGTTATTAACGTGACGCCAGTTTTTCTCGGCGGTATGCACAAGTTGACTGGCAACGCGCCACCGATGATTCGTGATGCGCAAGTTAAGGGCAAAAACGAGTATGCGATGTTGGAGATGAATCGCTTCATCGCTAAGCATAGCTTAACTAAATGGCAAATGAATCCAAAATTTCCGTTTAATACAATTACTCTGCAACGCATGCTAATAGCTATCGAACCTGAAGAACGTGGTGGCTTCATCGAAGCGCTGCTAATCGGACTTTGGGAGCAACAACTAGATGCAACAGATATGCAAGCAGTCGCAGAGATAATTCAAAAGAGTGGTTTTGATGCGCAAGATTTATTTACGCGCAGCCAAGAGCCGGCGATTAAACAAGCTTTGATTGACAATACCGGGAACGCAGTGGAGCGGGGTGCCTTCGGTATTCCAACATTTTTCGTAGGTGATGAGATGTTCTTTGGTAAAGAAAGACTTACGCAAATTGGTGAAGCGTTGACAGTGACGCAGTGACCGCTAATAAATAAAGTCGATTTTACAATAGCACCCGTGTGATCAGGCAGACTCAGTTCGAACTTGCCTGCGTTATCTCATTGGGTTAACGTTAATAGGTCAAATATCTTAAAGGTCACGTACATGAAATTTTCTCGCCGCACACTTCTAAAAACATCTGTTGCTGCAGCCACAGGCCTAACTGCCGCCGCTTGTAAACCGTCAGCACAGAACGAGTCATCGATACCGATCACAGCGCAAGAATCGGCCGTGGGTGACCTACTCAAGCAAGCAACCGATCTAATCCTTAACGCATATCCTGAAAGTACCTCCAGTGCTGGGATCGATAAAGGAAAATATTTACGTCACAAAGCAGAACTGACGGATCGGTCACCAGAGGGGCAGGCTAAGATCAAAGCTGATGTGACAAGCATGCTCACACAACTGAACAAAGTCGACACCACTATGCTGACTTCAGATGACGCTCTAAACGTCGACGTGGTGCGCACCGTATTCGATATGAGTGCAAAAGGCTTTGACATGGCCTACGGCGAGGTAGCGCTGCTAAACTCTAATTGGTCTTGGCGCAACAGCCCCTATGCGGTTGCTCAAAATACTGGGGCCTTTATTGAGATTCCGAGTTTCCTAGAAGCCAGTCATTCAATTGAAACTGCGGACGATGCGCTCGCATATCTGTCTCGAATGGAAGCATATTCTGCGCAGCTTGACGGAGAAAGCGAGCGAACCAGAATTGACGGGGAGAAAGGGGTTATTCTGCCTGACTTTTTGATGCAAAAAACTCTCCAACAATTGCGCGATGCTGGTACTCGTGCACCTGAGGATTGGGGCATTGTTAAAACGCTTGAAGCTAAGGCGTCAAAGCTAGACGGTGACTATGCACAAAGAGCAAAAATTCTGGCTGCGCAGTACATTGGGCCTGCCATCGACCGCCAAATTGCAGTGCTTGAAAGCCTGGCGCCAAAGGCCACCAGTGATGCAGGGGTATGGGCCAAACCGGATGGTGACGCCTATTACGATTGGGCGCTGCAAGCCGGCACAACCACAACCATGTCACCAGACGAAGTGCATCAGATGGGCCTGGATCAATTAGCTAGTTTGCATGGGCGTATGGACCCGATACTACGTTCAATTGGTTACACGCAGGGGTCAATTGGTGAACGAATGACCGCTCTTGGAAAAGATCCGCGATATCATTTCTCGCCAGGCGATAAGGGCCGCGCTGAGATTATGACCTTTATCGAGGATACGATTGGCGAAATTCGAGGACTCATGCCGCAAGCGTTTGCCACCCAAGTGCCTGGCTTTTTAGAAGTCACTCGCATAGCACCTGAGGTTGAAGCGGGCGCGCCGGGGGCCTATGGCGGTGCTGGCTCCATTGACGGCAAGCAACCTGGTCATTTCTGGATCAACCTGCGCACTACTGATCTCCACACTAAATTTAACCTTAAAGATTTGACCTATCACGAGGCAATTCCTGGTCATGTTTGGCAAGGCGAATATACCTTTAAGCAACCGCTGATACGCTCGCTACTGGCGTTCAATGCTTATTCTGAAGGATGGGCACTTTACGCAGAGCAGATTGCCGATGAGCTAGGTGTCTATAATGAATCCCCAGTAGGCCGGCTCGGTTATTTACAAGCAACGGCCTTTCGGGCTTGTCGACTAGTGGTCGATACCGGCTTGCATGCGAAACGTTGGACTCGTGAAGAAGCCAATAGCTGGTTCGTTACCAATAACGGCTCTAACCCTGAAGAAGTTCGTGGCGAAGTCGATCGATACTGTGCTTGGCCTGGGCAGGCTTGCGGCTACAAAGTCGGTCACACGGCGATCAATCAGTTGCGCGACAAGGCCAAAGCCGCGTTAGGAGATAAGTTCGACTTCCGCCAGTTTAACGACGCTATTGTGCTTGGCGGTGCCGTTCCGATGACAGTTTTAGGCACAGTGGTAGACGATTATATTGCTAGAGCCAACAGTGCTTAGGCAGTAAACGAAGGTCTGTCATTGGCTTTGGCGGTTAATAACTAGACGTTTGACCAGCTGATGATTATGTTATTCTTAATTTAACAAAGATGAAATCAATCAAAAGGACTAAGACGTGACTAAACTATACAACAATATCCTCGAAACGATCGGTAATACCCCCGTCGTTAGAATTAATAAATTGGCTCCTAAACATGTGAATTTGTATGCCAAGGTAGAATCGTTTAATCCAATGGGGTCAGTCAAGGATCGCTTAGCGCAAGGTGCTATCGAACAGGCAGAGCAAAGTGGTGCCTTAAAGCCAGGGCAAACTGTTATTGAAGCCACTAGTGGCAATACCGGTATCGGTCTGGCTATGGTGTGCGCACAGAAAGGTTATCCCTTAGTGATTACCATGGCTGAAAGTTTTAGTATTGAGCGGCGGCGATTGATGCGTTTTCTTGGGGCGCGTGTAGTTCTTACGCCAGCAGCCCTCAAGGGTAACGGCATGGTGCTTAAGGCGAAGGAGCTAGCCGATAAATATGGCTGGTTTATGACTCGTCAGTTTGAGAATGAAGCAAACGCCGAAATGCATATTAAAACGACAGGTCCTGAGATTATTAAGGCATTCGAAGGCAGGTCTCTAGACTACTGGGTGACTGGTTATGGTACCGGTGGCACATTAAAAGGAGTAGCAACCGTTCTTCGCGAGCATAGCCCTAATACTAAGATAGTTGTCTCAGAGCCAGAGGGGGCGAGCTTGCTTTCTTCTGGTCAGATACAAGAGAATCATAAGGATGGTTCACCTGCGGAGTCGCATCCTAACTGGGCACCACATCCTATTCAGGGGTGGACGCCAGACTTTATTCCAAAGCTCGCTTCCGATGCGCTAAACAATAAGTTTATTGATGAGATTAAACTGATAACCGGCCCACGAGCTATTGTCTGTTCTCGGCAGCTAGCTCAACAAGAGGGTATCTTTACCGGCATCAGTGGTGGCGCAACTCTAGCCACTGCGATAGAAGTAGCGGAATCAGCAGCAGAAGGCGCTAACATACTTTGTATGCTGCCAGACACAGGCGAACGTTATCTTAGTACGCCTCTATTTGAAGGCATTGAAAACGATATGAATGAAGCTGAAGTTGCATTGTCAGAGTCGACACCTAGCGGTCAATTTTAGTTACCATTGAATTGCTAGCTATCTCTTCAAGCAATCAAACACCCTAGAGACCCAAATTTCATGGTGAATACAATCAGTAACTCGAAACCAAATAGACTAACTCAAGCCCTGCTATTTTGTGCAATAAGTGTTGCTAGCAGTTCAATCAGTTTTGCCGAATTGGCTACAGAACATGGCAGTAGGGAAATGTCACTTCAACAAGCTTCTACTCAAACCAAAGCAACACAAATAGTTGACAATATCTATTCTGCGACAGGATTCGGAAATACTTTTCTTATCGTGACCGATGAGGGCAATGTCGTCATCGACAGCTCCCTAGCCTCAAATGCACCTGCGCATAAAGCACTTCTTAACAAAGTTGATTCACGTGAGCCTAAGTTCATTATTATCACGCATGCTCATGGGGACCATATTGGCGGCGTGCCACTATGGAAAGCAGATAAAACTAAAGTGATAATGCATGAGGCGTCTATTGAGTTTATGCACTATCAAGAACGTCTCAAAGGTTTTTTAAACGCCGTAATGCCGCTCAATTTGGGTTTGAACTGGCTGAGTCCGATCAAGCTGAAGCTGCTACTGGGAACTACGATGCTAAGATCCCGGTAGATGTCACGTTTGTCGATAAACATAGCTTCAAGCTGGGCGGTTTTTCGTTTGAAGTATTAGCAACGCCAAGCGAGACACATGACGCATTATCAGTTTGGATTCCCGAACGCAAAGCTGTCTTTGTAGGTGACTTGTTTTATCGGTCGTTCCCAAATATTTACACTCTGCGTGGAACTAAGCCACGCTGGGCGTTGGATTACGTTAACTCGTTGGATAAAGTAATGGCCTTGAATGCTGAAATATTAATACCCAGTCACGGTGAACCCATCTTTGGTGGAACTGAGGTTCGCCAGACACTAAAACAGTATCGTGACGCAATACTCTATGTTCACAACGCTGTAGTGCAAGGGATGAACGCAGGCAAAAGTGTGGATGCCTTGGTCGCAGAGATATCGCTGCCTAAAGAGTTACAAATTCCTGAGGTCTATGGTCGCGTGGATTGGTCGGTCAGAGGTATTTATCTAGGATACGCTGGTTGGTTTGATGGCAACCCGTCAAACATGCTTGGCGTAGATGCACTTGACTCCACGAGCGAGTTAATGGCGCTTGCCGGTGGCGCGGATAAAGTGGCTGCTAAAGCTGAAAGCCTTTATCAAGAAGGTAAGTTTAATCAGGCGCTGTCACTTGCAGATATCGTGCTAACAAACCAACCAGAGAATAAAGTTGCCCATTCAATTAAATTGAAGATCTTTAAAACAGAGCTTAAAAATGCAATTAACTTCAACTCTGCTGGTTGGCTAAAATACGGCATCCTGAAATCTGAGAGAGCGATGGGTATTGAGAGTATCGAAAAATCAGAATAAGTTCTCGGAGAGTTGATTCTCAGACATATCGCAGATCACCACTGCAAAGAGAAATTCGTTCACCGCTGAGGCAAATCCGATTTGCTGGTGATTGGCCTTGGCTGCGTATTCAAATCACTGTACATTGATCGAATTGGAAGATTTGCTTGGCGACCATTGCCAAATCCAAAATCCCCAAATCTACAATAAGGGCCAACGGGCCCCACAACGAGTAGCAGTTTAAGATAAGGGTTGAGTCGGGGTTAAATACATGAGTTTCGTTAGCGAACTAAAAAGAAGAAATGTAATCCGAGTGGGCGCAGCCTATTTGATCATCGGCTGGCTTTCGATCCAGGTGCTTGATCTGGCTGCCGAGTCATTTGATGCTCCAGCTTGGGTAATGAAAATGATCATTACCGGAGTGGTGATCGGGTTTATGCCCACTTTGTTATTTTCTTGGGCTTACGAGCTGACACCTGAGGGTCTTAAAAAAGACAGTGAGGTTGACCAATCTACTGCTAATAGCTCTGGCACGGCAAAGAAGCTTGATGTAATAACGTTGGTCGCGGTGGCTGCTATTGCATGTTTAATTGCATGGCAGCAACTTGATTCGTCAGTTAAAACTGCTGATAACGGTCAATTGGCCGAACAAGCTTATGAGCAGCAAGCAGCCCTTGTAAATGAGCCCGAAGTAAACGTATCTGACGCCTCGATCGCAGTGCTACCTTTTGCAGACCTCTCACCAGGAGGTGATCAGGGCTATTTTTCGGATGGCGTTTCCGAGGAAATCCTAAATGTCTTGGTTAAGATTGATGGGCTAAAGGTGGCCTCACGAACATCTGCTTTTGCTTACAAAAACTCTCATCAGCGTATCCCAGAAATTGCTAGTGAACTGGGTGTCCGATATGTGCTGGAAGGCAGTGTGCGGCGTGCTGGCGAAACCATTCGAGTTACGGCGCAGCTAATCGATGCCACGACCGATGAGCACCTACTGTCAGAGACCTTTGATCGAACTCTAACGGTGCAAAACGTGTTCGCGATTCAAGGCGATATTGCGCAATTAATTGTTACCGCGCTTGCCAAGCGGATCGCTATTGAGGATACCGCAACGCAACTAGTGATTGAAATCGACACCACCAATCTGTCAACTCTTGATCTCTATTATGAAGCTAACGCTTTGTTTCTTCTGCGCGGACGTGAGAACCTTACTAGGG
>JBLHMH010000015.1:0-33092 GCA_047621785.1 Polaribacter sp.
TCTCACTAGCCTATTTTAACAAAGAGGTCGGTAATTTTGTGACTACCTTAACCGGTGCGGAAACGTTCACCTTAGCTGATCGAAGTTCTGCTAACGGTTTTCGTTGTGCGGATGCACTTTGTGCACCTGGTGCTTTGGTTGCGGGTCAAGATATTGTTGCAACGACTGAAGAGCTAAATGGTCAATCTGAAGTCTACCGAGTTACTCGCCCGCAAAATGGTGAGTCGGCTGACGTAGATGGATTTGAGGTTGCAGTGACTCATTTGTTCGACAATGGTTTTGGTATTTCAGCTAACGCAACTTTTGTTGACTCAAATGTTAGTTTAGGTGCGAGTCAATCTGAGACTTTCGCTCTGGAGGGCTTGGGTGATTCACAAAACCTAGTTGTGTTCTATGAGAATGATACTTGGCAAGCACGTATTGCGTATAACAACCGCGAAGAGTTTCTGCGTCAAATTGACAATGGCTTTAACGGTGAACCGGTCAATACCGAAGAATTCGGTCAGGTCGATTTGTTCGCAAGCTATAACATCAGCGACACCATGAGTGTGTTCTTCGAAGGCATTAACGTAACTGAAGAAGAGCTTGTTCAAAATGGCCGCTTTGCTAACCAAACTTATAACATCGAAGACAATGGCGCCCGTTATGCTGTTGGTATTCGTGGTAAGTGGTAGTCAAAGTAATGGTTAAATAGTCTAACCATATCAAATTTTATTTGTAGACTGAGTGGCTCGCGATGTTTTATCGCGGGCCATTTTTTCGTTCAAAAAATCACAATACAAAACTTTTTCTGATGAGTATGGGATAAGATCAGCTCATCTAGACATTGCAACTATCGCAATCAAGAAACTTATGCATAAATCAATCAACACAATAGCCATTGTTGGTGGCGGTACCGCTGGATGGTTGACCGCAGGCGTGATCGCTGCTCACCATAAAGGGGATTCAAGCACTGCACCTAAGATCATTCTGATAGAGTCATCTGATATCCCAACCATCGGTGTCGGCGAAGGTACATGGCCGACCATGAAAAATACCGTTCGAAGTATCGGTATTAAAGAAAGCGATTTATTTCGAGAATGCCGCGCAGCGTTTAAGCAGGGTGGCAAGTTTGTTGAATGGGTGCATGGCAAGGGAGACTTTTACTATCATCCGTTCACTGTGCCCCTAGGCTATGGAAGAATCGACTTAGCGCCTTATGTATCGCAAGTAGAAAATTTTGCGCTTGAATCCAATTTTCAGCATCAGGTTTGTGAAGCTGGGTTGGCTCCGCGAGGTATCGCCGATGACGAATACTATGGGCAATGTAATTACGCCTACCATCTCGACGCGGGCGCGTTTGCTGATTTACTCAAGCGCCACTGTCGAACCAAGCTGGGTGTAGAGCACGTTATTGGCACGGTAGACGATGCTGATATTGGAAATGATGGTTATATCAAGTCCATCCTGCTGAGTGATGCGAGAAAAGTTGAGGCAGACCTATTCATTGATTGCACTGGTTTTCGATCACTGCTGTTGGGCGACAAGATGGGGGTACCGTTTATTTCTAAAGACGAGGTGCTATTCAATGATACTGCCTTGGCTTTACAAGTTCCGTATCCGACAGAGCAGCATCCGATTGCCAGTCACACTATAGCCACTGCGCAGAGCGCCGGTTGGATATGGGACATCGGTTTACCACACCGACGCGGAGTTGGGCATGTGTATTCCAGTAAATACCTAAGCGATGATGAGGCGCAAGCTAATCTGTATCGTTATCTTGATGCCAAACCTGGCAGCTTGGAGCCGCGCAAGATTGATTTTAAATCAGGATATCGAGCCCAGTTTTGGAAAAAAAACTGTGTTGCGGTTGGCATGTCAGCAGGTTTTGTAGAGCCTCTAGAAGCAACCGCGATTATGCTAGTTGAGGTTTCGGCTCGTTATATCGCCGAGAATCTACCGACGGATCGCAACACTATGCGGATTACAGAAAAGCGATTCAATCAGCAAATGGATTATCGTTGGAGCCGAATAATTGATTTTTTAAAACTACACTACATGCTTAGCAAGCGCCCAGAACCGTATTGGCAGGCACATATAGACCCGGCTACGATCCCAGAAACATTGCAGGATGATTTAGCTATTTGGTCCACACGCGGACCCAAAAATAGTGACTTTGATGGTTCAGCTGAATTGTTTCCTGCTGCAAGTTATCAATATGTTATGTACGGTATGGGTTTTAAACCTGATTTTTCAAAACAGGCGCATTTATATAAAGAACAAAGCCAAGCTCAGCGTATAATTCAGCAGAATCAAAAAATCACCGATCAGATGCTGCAATCGTTACCACCGCATCGTGAATATATAGAGAAGTGGTTGGCCAAGACTAAGCCGGTCACATAATTTTAATTTCGTTCTATTTCGAACGAAATCCAATAACGCATAGACAGAAAAAGAAAATGGCCGAACTAATTGAATTAAGTAAAAATACTCACGCAGATCTGAAGCTCCTAGAAAATTGTGCACTGCGAGTCGCAAAGACTCAACATGTAATTAACGTGAAAGTGTCTGAAGTGGGCATGGCCGCAGGCTGCTTCCCTTTGTTAATGACTAAGAATAGTCATTCTGGTGATTGGGCTTTGTCAGCTATTACGGGTGTTGAATTGTCGACCAACCTGTTTATCAAAGATGATTTTTGGGAGGCGACCTATTTACCGACAGGCTTGCAAACCTACCCGTTTTTTCTAATGAAATCAGAACGCGAGGAAGGCGCCTTTAGCATTGGTATAGACGAAGGCAATGCTGCATTTTCAAAAGTAGATGGCGCGCCTTTGTTTGAAGACAGTGGACAAGCTACGCCGATGCTAAGTGGTATCACTAAAATGCTCGAAGCTGATATGAAGAACGAAATTCATACTTACCAATTTACCAAAATGTTAGACGAGATGGGCTTGATCAAAGCAATGGACGTTTTAGTTCATTACGCTGATGGCAGAACCCATACATTACAAGGCTTATACACGCCAGACGAAGAAAAGCTGCAAACGCTTGCTATTGAAGAGCTCGGTAAGTTGCGTGAGAAGGGCTACCTTGCTCCTATTTACGCAATGCTTATCTCAATTTATCAGTTCAATGCTTTGATTTTACGAAACAATCAGCTTGACGGAACGGCCAAGATTAAACAAATACAACTAGAAATTCCAAAGCCTGAAAAGCGCTCTTGGTAGCCAGCACAAATAGACAAAGGTGATAAACTTGAAGCTCGCAACATTTTTATTTGTTGGATTAATAAGTATCGTCAGCGCTCCGATCTTAGCTAAGTCGCAAGGGCAATATCCAGCCAGCGTGAGTGAACTGACGATTGTTTCGCACACCAAGCGTATGCCGGGCATTGCTTATCTCGCCGCAGGGCAGGGACCGCACCCTACCGTGTTACTGCTGCACGGTTACCCTGGAAATGAGAAGAATCTTGATGTTGCGCAGGCTTTACGTCGCCTAGGTTGGAATGTCGTGTTTTTTCATTATCGTGGAGCTTGGGGTAGTGAGGGAGCGTTTTCATATCGCAATGCAGAGCAAGATGTGCAGGTAGTACTGCAATACATGAGCGATGCTAAAAATGCGCAGAGATTGAGAATCGATCCGCTAAGAATTTCAATAGTGGGTCATAGCATGGGTGGTCACATGGCCCTGGCAGGGATTATCGATAACCCGAGTGTCAAATGCGCAGTTGCCTATGATGGTGCGAATATGGGTGCCAATGGGAGAGGCTTGGGGGCAGACCAAGCGTCAAAGAAAATGTGGAAGGACTATGGCGACAGTTTGTTTATGTTAAACGGTTGGTCTGGTACTAAGGCGCAAGACGAGATTGCGCAGTACGGGGCTGAACTTGATTTGGTCAAACGCGTTAAAAAAATTAATGGACGACCAATCCTACTAATTCCGGCAGATACCGATGTGATTCCCATGGATATTCATATCCAGCCTCTGGTGGCTGCCATTGAGGCAAGCAATGAAAGTCAGCTAAGTGTTGTTTTGGTCAAAGACGATCATAGTTTTTCTTCCTCACGACAGACATTAATTGAAACCACCGCCAAATTCTTAAACGCGTCATGTCAGTGAGTTGAAGCTTCGCGCTTAGCGATCATATGAAAACTAACCTGCTTTTAGTTGTCAGTGTCCTCTTTGCAAGCTTTCTCTGGCTTGGGCATACGCCATCCATTTCGCCGCCCAGCCTCATAACCAAATACGCTAATGACGACTCCACTTTTGTTCGAGACCAGCAGGGCCTTCGAGTACATTTTCGGGACCAAGGTGTGCGCGGTACAAAAGTCATCGTTATGTTGCATGGCAACTCCAATTCATTACATAACTTTGAACCATTAGTCGCTCTACTGAAAGACCAATACCGACTCATTACTCTGGATTTTCCAGGTCACGGTCTGACAGGCGCGCACCCTAATAATCAATACGGTTATGCGGGTCTCAGTGATGCCCTAGAGCTGGTGATGGTGGAGCTGGACCTGGATAATATTGTGTTACTAGGTCATTCAATGGGCGGTTGGGTAGCTTGGCGTTACACCGTAGACAAGCCAGATTTTGTTGATTCGTTGATACTCATGTCGGCAACTGGCATGCCAGTTAGACCAGGCGATCCTGAACCAGATGTTGGTTTGGGGTTTAAGTTGCTACAATCATCTATTGGGCCAATTTTGTCTGCTTACACCATGCCGCGCATAAGCATTGAAAAAAGTATGGATAAAAGCACCTTTAAAAGATTGCGTACGCGGGACCAGATAATAGACCGGTCGTGGGAGCTATTGCGTCACTCTGAAAATAGAGCCGCCCTAGCGACTCGGGCACACCAAGGAAGAGAGCTCGACAAAGCGGATCTTGCAAAGAAAATTTCTCAGCCAACTCTTTTGATCTGGGGCGAACAGGATACATTCGTGCCACCATCAGCTGTGCTAAGTTTTAGTGAACGAATTAATAATTCAACAACCGTCATGTTGCCTGAGGTGGGGCACCTACCAATGCTGGAAGCGACCGCTGCGGTTGCTCAGGCTATTCGAGACTTTGTTCCTGTAAAGTAAGTGTTACTGGCGTTTTCATCCTTGGCCTGAATAAATAGACCCTATGGTGAGCAGTGCTAACACTCCTCACCATAGGGATTAACTTAGTTAGCCGATGCTTTTGCCAGAATGCTATTATGGAACATTGCATAGCTGGGGGCATTGAAGTCGTAAGCGGCAAGTTCAGCGAGAATCCGTGCTGCTTCAGTTGCATTGCCCGCATTGCTGTGTGCTAGAGCCAAGTAATACTTGTTATGCATATTTAATTGGGTATCACCTGCCGCTAAATGTTCTGCCGCAGCCGCGTAGTCCTTTTGGTAGAAAGCGTTCATCCCAAGCATTTCATGAATTCTCTGTAGCTTTAGTGGGCTGTTATTAGATTCGGCGTACTGCTCAAACTCTGCTGCTTTCGCTAAAGCCCCTTCGGAATCGCCCATGCGAGCTTTTAGTATGCCTTCCATGTAGGCAATTGTGGCTTCTTGCGCATCTTGGACTTTTTCAGATTTGAGTTCAATGGCTTGCGCCCGCATCAGTGCCGCCGCTTCTGCAATTACTTCGCTTGCCGTTTCAGCATCGCCTGCTTCAGTTGCAAATAGAGCAGCATTAGTCAGGGCGTTAATTTTCAGATCGGATACTCCTTCTGAATACGTGCCATCGGCGCTTGTCACTAGCGCTCTTAATTGTGCTACAGCTGCTGTAAGATCGCCCTCATGTGCGGTAACGTAAGCACGATATATTAAGAAAAAGCCACCATTATTGCTGCCACGAGCGTCTTCTAGCTCAGCAGCGCCGGTGTAATCAGTGCGCGCTTCATCGTAGTTACCAAGAAATGAGTTTACATGCCCGTGCTGTTGAAAGGCAGAACCCAACTCAGGTGCTAACTCTGCTGCTCTAGTATAATCATCACAAGCCGCAGTGAAATTGTTTTGGGCTCTATGTACGTCGCCTAAGAGCGCGTAAGGATTTGGTTCGTTGGGGGTTATTGCTATCGCGTGTTTAAAATGCATTTTGGCCTGTGTAAAATCTTTAGGCTATTGGGTCATCAGGTTGTTACCTAAAGCAACGTGTCCCACTCCAAATTGAGGGTTCAAAGAAACAGCCTGGCTGAATGCTGCACGCGCATCGACACTATTGTTTTCGCCGCTGTAGGCAAAGCCCAAGAATACCCATGCTCTTGGTGAATTAGACAGCAGTTTGGTGATTTCAGTGCGGGTTGTGACAACCCCTCAAGTATCGCCGTCAAATGCTTGTTGCATCGATGTAATTAGTAGTTTTTATACTGCTGAAACATTGCCCATGCTAGCGCTTGCTTGCTCCAGATTGTTTCTGAATGTCTCAGAGTAGGCTCCCGAAAGAGCAGCCATTAAGTGAGCCATGGCGAATGTAGGGTCGGATTGCGCGGCATTGATGAATTCCTAGTGAGCCGTGTTTGGACGAGCATTGTCGAAATCAGCTAAGCCTACAAGGTATTGTTGGTGCGCTGTATCTGAAGATGTTGTTGCTGGAAAACCTATCCCGTCGTCTGGTACTACGACAGCTGCTTGTTCTTCTACGCCACTGCTTGCTTCGCTTGGTGCTTGCTTATCATCCTGTTGGCCGCGCAACCGACTGTAAATAGTAATATTGCAACATAGGCGGTTAGATATTTGTTATTCCTAAAACCCTCATGTGGTTAGTCCTTAGATTTAGCCTTATGCTTTCGCCACAAAATACTCCAATGTTTTGCTGCTGACGATCACATCGCTAAAATAATTAGCGACGCCAATCAAAGTAACCTACAGCGCTTTGTGGAGATTTGTTGTCATGCTCGAAGGCAAGCTATTGCAAAAAGAAAATCATTTTGTAACCACTTTGTCAGAGAAATAGACCTCCTTAAAATGTTTTCGACAGAGTGATACGTAACGCTCATTGCCGCCTATCTCGACCTGAGTACCTTCTTGAATGGCCTTGCCAAGGTCGTCTACCCTCACCACCATGTTGGCTTTAGTGCCACAATGACAAATGGTCTTCAGTTCTTCCAGAATGTCTGCCCAAGCAAGTAGCCATTGACTACCTGCAAATAACTGGCCTTGAAAGTCAGTTCGTATTCCGTAACAAAGCACGGGAATAGATAGCTGGTCGCATATCTGGCTTAGCTGCCATACTTGCACCTTGCTTAAGAATTGAGCTTCATCGACTAGTACGCAGTCGGTGTTTTTGTCTTTGTGTTGCGCAGATACATGCGCAAATAGATCCATGTCTTGAGTGAAAAGATCTGCGGCTTGCGACAAGCCGATTCGAGAACTTACTTTGCCCTTGCCATAACGATCGTCGAAGGCCGCAGTCAGCAAAAGCGTATGCATTCCTCGTTCACGATAATTGAAACTAGATTGCAGCAGGGTCGTAGACTTGCCTGCGTTCATGGTCGAATAATAGAAATAAAGTTTTGCCATAATTAGAGAAGTTGGAGATGGGTAAGCGTAATCACCGAAACCGGTAATTTGGCTTTTATTTCAATAGGCCAATCTGACGTAAGCGTTGTTGCAAATAGGCATCGGCAGTTGTCGGCGCATATAATAGGGGGTGATCTTGATCTACGCATTGCGGCAGGCAGGCTAGCGATGCATCTGGATTAGGATGCATAAAAAATGGAATTGAATAGCGACTATTGCGTGCCTTATCTCCTTGAGGGTTAACCACCCGGTGAGTGGTAGAAGGGAGTTTTTTATTAGTAAGGCGTTGCAACATATCACCTACATTGCAAACGATAGTGCCTTCGATCATGTTGATGGGTACCCATTCGCCGCGTCGGCTGAGAACCTCTAGGCCGTCTTGTTCAGAGCCCACTAATAAGGTCATTAGATTGATGTCCTCGTGGGCAGCGGCGCGAAGGTGCGGTGTCTGCTGGTCTATTATTGGTGGATAGTGAAGAATTCGTAGCAAGGCTTCGCCATGGTTTACCCTGAGTTTAAAATAGTCGATTGGTAGCTCTAGATAGACGGCCACGACCTGCAGTACTTTCTGTGCAAGCTGATCTAGTGCGGCATACAAGTTACCAAAGACCTCTCGAAATTGACTGATTTCTGCTGGCCAAACGTTGGCGCTTAGGTGAGCGACTCCAGTAACTTGTCGGCCCACATGAAAAAATTCCTTTAGGTCTGAATATTCAGAGTCCTTAGCTTTTTCGGTCCCAAATGGAATATAGCCTCGGGATTTACCGAGCGTTGTACTCTCATAGGCCATTTTTTGATCTTCGGTCAAAGCAAAAAAATCTCTTGCTGTGTCAAACGCCGTTTGGATTAGATCGGGTTCTAGGCCATGCCCTGTAATACCAGCAAACCCCCACTGTTGATAAGCCGCACCAAACTGAGCAACAAACTCGGTTCGATGAGAATCAAAATCGGAGATATCTAATTGTGGAATGGTATTCATGGTTAGCAATCGCAATAAACGGCGTGTTAGGTACCCCGCATAGGATACTGGTTTTTGCTGCGCCTTGGTATCGTAAGATAGTAAGCTAGTAGCTCGGTTAAGTAAAAAACCATTTTCGGACTGCGAACCAGATGGCTAGTATTGTGAATTTGCCGTTAGTGATCACTCAGAGCGATGACTCGCTGTGTTTAGACAAAAGTTTAGTTAGCATTAGCGCCGATTATTGAGAGTCGCAGCTTAGATCAGAATCTTGTTGCTCGCGTTTATCCCTGTGGCTGACCATGTGATGGTGCAGCTTAGTGATAGTTTTACTGCCGGTTGTGACGTACACAAAAGGGAAAATACCATGTGCAATACATGCGAAGCTGGCAACCAGCATACGTAGACCGAAGCCAAATGAAGTTAACATGTGTTCAAAATAGCTCTCTCCGACCGATTGGGGGTGTTCACTAAATAGCGCTGATACCGAATATTTTTTAGTTTGCATAGTTTGTCTCCTAAGATTAAAGCAACCAACTGGATAGGCGACTAGTGTAGTTAATATTAGAAGAGATGGCATCCCAAATTAAGCTGTATATTCTATTAATATTGGTACATAATGTTCAATATGAAGAAGATATTAGAAATTGATGCTATAGATGCAAAAATACTTAGTATTCTTCAGCTTGATGCGAATCAATCTATTCAGGAAATAGCGAATCAAATAGGACTGACTAATAATCCGTGTTGGCGGCGTATTAAGCGACTGGAAGAAGCCGGCGTAATTGAACGTAGAGCCGCAATTATCAACCCCAAAATAATCGGTCTTAGTACTACCGCGTTCGTCAGTATACGAATTGATACGCACGAAGCTCAGTGGTTAGATAAATTTGCAGATTGCATCGACCGAATCCCAGAGATTATTGAGTGTCACCGAATGACTGGTGACGTAGATTATTTACTAAAGATTATTGTGCGTGATCTCGAGCACTACGATCAAGTGTATCGTCGTCTGATCAGTCAGGTGCCAGGCCTGAGTGATGTATCTTCGATTTTCTCAATGGAGCAGCTCAAACTTGGCGCGGTTATCGACGTCACCACGTCCAGCTGAATAGCAATCGAGCTCGTTTAGTTTAAAATCCTGTATAGCTTTCAGCATTGTCGTCTTTCTTGTCCTTGTCAAAGAATCTCGAAATTCTATCTGACAATGAAGACGCACGGTGCTTCAAAAATGTCTGTTCCTGCTGTCGGCTCATTTGAATTGCACTCAATGCGTCTTCTTCATCAGATTGCCATTTGACTACGGCTTCGGCGATTTTATTCATTACTTCGGGTTTGCGGTCGAACACGTCATGCAAAGATTCGCTACTGATTTCCCAGACTGCGGTTTCAGTGCGTGCTCTGACCGTGGTTCGTTGTGGAACGCCAGTAAGCAGCGGCATCAAACCAACGGTTTCACCTTCACCAACACTTGCCATCTTAGTCTCGTTGCCAAACTCATCAACCTCGTAGACATCCGCTTCACCTGCGGCAATTAAATACATGGATGTGCGTCTTGAACCCGCCCGGATAATTCTTTCCGGTGGGCCGACAATATGTAAATTAGCATTGCGCGCCAATTCGCTCATATCCTCTTTGGTTATTCCATCAAACATAGGAGTTTGATCAAAACGCTCTACCAATGCACGCCAGTTTGAGTCTTCAAAGGATGAGTTTGGTAATTCGCGATCAGCGTTTTCCTTGCCGCGGTAATTAAGATGCCGCTGTTGGGCAAAGCGAATGCCTTCACGTTTGAAGCGATACCAAAGAGCATTGAAATATTCATTGCTGGAAAGCCACCATGCGTTGTAGTCCCTGATGTGAAAAGCGGCTCGATATTTAATGCCACCCGCTTCGAAACCACTTAAGCTGACTTCGTTCCAGGCATGGTCGAGTATATGTGGGCATTCTTTCATCGCATCCTGCGCGTGGTCGATCACCACTTTAGGCGGAACGTTGTATTCGACCACAAAATAAAACAAGCGACGTGTGATGCCATTGGGTCGATCCAGGTTGCGGATTTTACTAGCGGCAACGACGGAATTTGGAACAATCACATAATTATTATCCATGTCGAGATAAGTAATACTTCGCCAGTCGATATCTTTGACCGTTGCCCACTCGTCGTTGAGCTGAATTAAATCGCCTTTCTCAAAAGGAGAGCTGAAATTAAGTGCAATGCCTGCAAAGATCTCTTCTAGAACAGATCGAGCTGAATAACCTAAAACGATTGCGAGTGCGCCCGAGGTGGCTGCTATTGCAAAGATAGGCTGATCGTAGACCGAGCGTACAATAACCATCAATGCGCCCATATACAGCAATACCGTAACAAGGTATTGAATGATCAGCGGTACCTTTGGGTCGCCCTCAAGAGTTAGCCGACGCAGGTATACAAAACGCTTGATAAATACGTTGCAGGTGTAGGCTATGGCTAGCCAAAATGCCGTTGCGAAGCCCTGTTCTAACGTCGTATCATCTAAAATGGGTAGATAGAGAGAGATTGGGTGTGTTTGCTCAACCATCAAATAATTCAATCCGAAAAATAGGACGGTAGAAATACCCAAGGGTATGCGTACACCCCTTCGTCTGCGAATTCGTTGTACTAAAAGCACAAGTACCAATATACCTAACAAAAGTAATATGGCTATTTTAGTGTATGGCATTACTGCTAGCTCCAAAAAAAACGTTTACAGCTGAGGTTGATCCTTTATTGCAAACAAAGCAAATTCGTTTGCTGTTGTTGTATACGCCGATTTGAGGGTTTCAGCAACTGTATTTTTCGGCTAGGACGCGACTTGAACAAAGGAGCGCGCATTGAGACTAATAAACAATTTGTCTAGAATGGAGGTTGTTGTGGTGGATAAAATATACAGTTAGATAATCAATCAGCAAGTAATTGACGTTGTTGATGCGGCGTATGTGGGCGCTTTGAAGCCAGTTTTCTGTAGTCGATTGAGATTGCTTTTAGAAACCATTTGAGCCTAACTATTGTTTAACCACTTAAGTAAAAGTGCCTTACAAATCATTGCATTTCAAACCTATCTTCTTGTTCAATAATGTCTAGGTTTAGCGATTCACCAAATCCAAGATCTAAATTTCCGTCTTCTTTAACCTTAGCAATGTGTTGTCTTGACTCGTTATTATAAAGGTCGAATTCGCGGCCAAGAAGTATTCTTCCATCATCTTGCACTTTGATGACTTTAACCGACGCATTAGTTCCCTCGCCCGGATCGAATTAATCATCCAGACTTCCATCTTCATTTAGGCGTGCTACACAGCTTCGTTGAACACCATCAACGCTGGCGAACTCCCGCCAATTATAATTCTGCCGTCTAGTTGTTGATCGATACAATAAACCCAGTCGAGCTCTCCCAGGTCAGGCTAAAAGCTTTCATACAGAGAGCCGTCGGCATTGAGTTGAGCCGTGTACTTATAGTCTGTATTCTCTATGTGCTTGAAATAGCCGCCAATTAATATCTGCCCGTTAGCTTCTTCTAGCACACTAAAAACCCAGCCTTCTAATTTGTGAACGAAGCTAAGGTCGGTGCTTCCATCGGCATTAAGGCGTGTTAAGTTTTGGCGCGTATCAGGTTCTAGTTCGTGGATAAAGTTACCGCCGACTAAAATTTTTCGATCCTGCTGTTGGTTTAGGGTAAACACCCAACTTAGAGAATTAAACTGAGTAGTGAAGGTATCATCATACTCGTTGTCAGAAGTAAGCCTGGTTAAACCATATTGTTTACTGCCTTTCAGGTCATTGAACCGACCGCCTGCTAGTAGGTTGCCATCACGTTGGCGTAGCATTGTAAGAATGCTGCCATTAGGGAATGCAGGTTTGAATCACTCGCCGGAGCTGCCGTCTTCGTTCAGGCCAACGATTTAATTTTGGGTGCTAGAGGTAGGAGGCGTATAGGTGCCGGCAATGATGATTCTGCCATTGTCGTATTGAATCATCGCTGTGACTGTATCGTTTGCACCAAAATTAGGTGGGCTAAATTGGGGATCAATATGGCCATAAGTATCAAGACGAACAATTCCTTGGATTGACCTCAAGTTCATATCAGACAGATCGCCTGCTAATAAGGTTGTTTATCCTCTTGTACAATAAAATCTTTAATTATGAGAGACCCCCCAGGCCAATTGTAAACCTCGCAGCGGCGCAAAGAATAATTGAACGTAACCATCAAGCATCTTTCCTTAGGCCATCCATTACTATTAGCGCAAAACCCAAGACCCTAAATCTGTTTCCCTACAGTCTTCAGAATCTTCATACAAGATTGACAGTTTATTTTCGGAAAAGGGGGCACACTACAGGATCCCGAAATAACGCCGAAATAGTAAGCTAATTACAGGTTAATCACATTTGTTTATTTTAAATAGGGGCTCTAAGGAGCACTAAAGCGGCGCTATTGGTAATGCTTGCTAATGTAAACGGGGCAGGGAAAGAATCGCTAGTAATCGCTTAATCCATATCCGAAAGGAAATAATGCACGCGAGTCGTATTTTGATAGTGGTAAGTCAGCTACTTGAACGGGCCATGCATAAGGGGATTTTCCGATTGGCTTGAAGCCGTTTTTGGCAAACAAGAAATCTGCGATGCCGACACCCTCAGAGCCAGGTAACCAAGCAGCAACAAACGCGTCACTTAAATTTAGCTCTGAGCTAATCACTAGAACCCGTCCAGACACTAGCACCACAATGATTTGTCTACCAAGCGATTTACAATCGTTGATTAAACTTTTGTGCTCAGCACTCAACCACAGTTCATCGCTGTCGCCTGCGCCCTCTGCATAGGGTTGCTCGCCGACCAGGATAACGGCTTTATCAGCTTTTGATTGCGTATTACAGCCTTTGGTAGCAAGCTCAATTTTAGCTTGATACTCTTTGCCTACTTCAACAAGACCTTGATAGATAGACGTGGCGCCACGATAACTTTCGGTTTGTCCCTGCCAATGAATAGACCAGCCACCGCTCTGTAGGCCTGTGTTTACAGCGTGTTCTCCGACCACCTCTATGTGATCTCTGGGTTTTAGCGGAAGCGCGTTGTTTTTACTTTTTAATAGAACTAAAGACTCTCGAACTGCCTGGCGCGCTAATGCGCGGTGGGGCGCAGAGCCAATGGATTCAGCAAACTCCCTTTTTGCGTAGGGATCTGTGAATAAACCAAGCTTGAATTTAAGCCGCAATATGCGAGTCACAGCATCGTCAATGCGGGCTTGGCTAACGGTTCCATCTTCAACTGATGATTTCAGGTCGACCATAAATTCGTCGTGATTACCCGGTTGCATGGCAAGGTCAATGCCAGCATTTATTACCGTATGTGCTGGCCCAAATCGCAGACCGCCATCCCAATCGGTCACCACAACTCCCTCAAAACCAAGTTCCCCTTTTAACACTTCGGTCACTAAGCGTCGATGTTGGTGCATATTGATGTCGTTGACTGAATTAAAGCCAACCATTACCGCTGCGACACCCGCATCAACCGCTGCTACGTAAGGGGGTAAATAAATTTCTCGCAGCTGCTGGTCATCAATGAGGGCATTGCCGCCTTCAACACCACCCTGTGTGGCGCCGTCTCCAATATAGTGTTTGGCGGTCGCGGCAACCGTATTTCTTGCCGATAAAGTTGCCTGATGACCCGCCACTGAGGCTCTCACTGCGGCGATGGTTAGATCTCGATCTTCGCTGAAACCTTCATATACGCGACCCCAATGTTCGTGCTCAGGCATCGCGATGCAAGGAGAAAATGTCCAATTAAAACCAGTGCCAGCAACTTCTTTGGCGGTAACTTGAGCCGCCGCTTTGATTAGTGACATATTACGTGTTGCCGCCATTCCAATGTTATGTGGAAATATGACTGCGCCTTCGAATGTGTTTTGACCATGCACGGCGTCTACCGCAATCAATAATGGAATTCCGAGGCGTGTGCTCATGGCTTGGCGCTGAAATTGATCAAAAAGATCTAGCCAGTCCTCAGCTGATTCTCCTGGAGTAGCTCCCTCAGTGTGAATTACTGATCCAATGGCTTTACGCTTGATGATTTCTGGCGTAACCCCGTTGTGCCAAATTGACTGAGTCATTTGGCCAATTTTTTCATCCAGAGTCATTTCTGATAGCAAAGCTGCGATTCGCGCGGCATCCGATGGGAAAACGCATAAGTCGAATTGCTGGCTACCCCACTTACAAATTATGTCATTTTGGGTGTGGACCACAGCCTTGTGCAGAGTACAGCCAGCTAGGCCAATTGCCAGCAACGCGGCCGTTGTGAAATGAATCGCGAGTTTGCGGTGCATTTGAAGCCTCGTTAGCACCACGGCTATTGCAGGGTTTCGTGCTTCACCCAATCGACTTCCATGACCCATTCGTTGCTGGTCATAGCCGAGCCATTGATCTTGGCGAAATTGAGGATTGCAAATAAGGGCTCAGGGAATTGGTCGTCCGGATCAGCGTTGCGGTAAACCTCAACGTCATCGAGCCGGAAAATGATGTTTTCTCCGTCCAATTCAACTGAGTAATCATGATATTCGTTCAACTTGGCTTCCTGCACTAACATCATGGCTTGCCAATCGCCCCCGTCACAATAGCCAAGACTCTTGATAGCGCGGGCCGCGTAGTGATTGGGGCCTCCATCACTGTGGTGTTCGAAAATATCAATTTCACCTGAACCGGTTAGCGGCCAGCACACTGTCTCGTCTGGTTCTTGAACCGGCGCTTCATTGTTCAGGGCACCCAGCAGCCACCACGCGGGGAACATTCCCGGTTGGCCACTGTTCTCAACCTTTAGCCGCGCGGTCCACTTACCTTTGATGAACTCTTTGCGATTCTTGGATGCGATACGACCCGCGACGTATTGGGTGTCTGGGTGCTTATTGCCATGTTTATCCATATTGTCACAGGGCCGAGGCTCGCCGAGATCAACCACGCGTACCTTCAGCGTGCCGTCACTTACTTCACGGGTGTTATGTTGGTTGTTGGGGACGTAGCATTGCTTTTCGTCGTTTACCCAGATCATTTGATCTTGCCAATTGTTTTCATCGAAGCTATTGAAATCATCGAAGAAATCAATATTCCATGCTTTCGACGAACCCGTGGTGAGGCTACTTTGCTCTTGCTCAGAATCAACTGAGCAAGAGGATAAGCCTATAAGCAGGACTAGAATTATCAGTTTTTGTGTGTCAATTAGTACTTTCATAGCTTAACTCTGAAGCACGCCACGTCGAGCGTGCACGATGGCTAAGTCAGCTTCCATCTGATTAATGGTAGCTCGATCAATTTTGTAAAAGCAAATAGCAATGGCACCTATGATCGAGAGCACTGCAGGAATGATGCAGAACAACAGTCGTATTCCAAACAAAGCTGAATCGCTCTGTACTTCATTGGCGACAAAGCCAAATAAGCCGAGCAAGATGCCTGCTACGCCCGCACCTACTGCAAGACCCGTTTTTTGCGCAAATAATACGGTGGAAAATACCAAGCCGGTGGTACGACGGCCGGTTTTCCACTCGCCGTAATCGGCACAATCAGCGTACATTGACCAAACCAGGGGTGGGGTGGGGCCGTTAAGCAGACTGCCAATTATATTCACTGTCAACATCAACCAATAATATTCCGGTGGGATGAAGAATATGGCGCCAATCATCAGACCATTCAAGGCAGTTAAGACCACCATCAATGTGCGCTTTTCAAAACGGTCGGTTAAGGGTTTGGTTAGCAAAACACCAACAATCATTGCCAACATACCCGTTGTGAGGAATAGCGAGGTCTTATCCCAAAATAAAAATATTGCTGTGCCGTCATCGCCTACGTAGTATTTGAAATAGTAAATCAGCGCGCCAAAGCGTACAGCCAAGGTCATTAGTACGGCAATGGCTGCTACAAACAGCGCTCGCCAAGGTCCATTGTTCCAGATTGCCTGCAGGTCTTTTTTAACATCAGTAGAGCGATCAATGGGCGGAAGTACCCGTTCTTTTGTGGTCGCGAAGGTGAACCAAAACAGCAGTACCGAAATAACCGCAAAAATGCCCATGGTTAAGCGAAATCCGAGTACTTCATCACCACCGCCAAGCCAGTTTTTCAGAGGTAAAGCTAAGGCGCTGATAATCAAGCCTGCTGAAAAAGCGCACACAAATCGATAGCTGGATACTTTAGTGCGTTCTTCAGATGACGGGGAGATTACGCCCAACAGAGACGAATAGGGGACATTGATGGCCGTGTAGGCCAGCATCATCATAGTGTAGGTCACATAGGCGTAGATGAGCTTTCCTGAGTCGGTCAGTTCCGGACTGGCAAACATCAGATATCCACAAAGTCCATAAGGCAAAGCTACCCATAGAATATAGGGTCTAAAAGAACCCCAGCGTGACTTGGTTCGATCCGCAACTAATCCCATGACCGGGTCGCTAACCGCATCAACAACCTTGGTAACTAGAAACATAGTTCCAACTGCCGCAGGGGCTATACCAAACACATCAGTGTAGTAGTACAGCAGGAAGATATTAAATACTTGGAAGAAAAAGTTGGATGCAGCATCGCCTAGGCCGTAGCCTAGCTTTTCTTTGAAGCTCAACTTTTCGTGAGTCTGTGCTGTTGTCATTGCCTGTATTACCTTATTTTAAATTGTCTGAACTGTCTTTAGATGGGCCCAAACTGTCTCAGATGGGCTCAATTGGTATGCGCAAGAAGTGAAAATTTGATTCACAGTACTGTGTACTGAATTAGAAACAACCACTATGAGATGAAGCGGTCAAAAATTGAGATGGGACGGGCTTGTGTCAATCCAGATCGCCCATTCCAAGTTTATTAGCGCGTTTTTCTAAATAAAAACGAGAGCTTGTCCGTCTTGTCTCACAGCTGACCCTGTTAAGCCCGTTCATGTTGTGTCCTTGTCTAATTGCCGTATCTTCTAAGCTACTAAGGCTTTGTGTTTTTGGCCGTCCAATTATTAAAATTTAGAGTTCATGAATGACTACATTAGTTAGCATCAAATCAGACCAATCAAACAACATAGAGACGAAGGTCGCTGATCTGATTTCCAAAATGGGCTTGGATGAGAAGATCGGCCAAATGAGCCAATTGCAAGGTGGTGGTGGCTCGGTCCCAAATTATTTAGCGGAGTCCTTGCGAAGCAGTCGTGTTGGCTCGATCTTGAATGAAGTAAATGTAGACGTTATCAACGAAATGCAGCGCATTTGCGTAGAGGAAAGCCGCCTCGGTATACCACTATTGATTGGCCGTGATGTTATTCACGGTTTTAAAACCATTTTTCCAATTCCTCTAGGTCAAGCAGCGTCCTGGGACCCAGAGATTATTGAAGCTGGGGCTCGAGTTAGCGCAAATGAAGCGGCCAGCGTTGGCGTAAACTGGACCTTTGCACCAATGATCGATATTACCCGAGACCCACGCTGGGGGCGTATCGCCGAATCCTTGGGCGAAGACCCCTATCTGTGTGGCGTATTGGGCGCAGCGATGGTAAAAGGCTTTCAATCTGATGACCTAAGTCAACCTGGCGCGATTGTTGCCTGCGCCAAGCACTTTGCTGGTTATGGGGCTGCCGAAGGCGGTCGCGACTATAACACCGCGAATATTCCTGAAAACGAAATGCGCAATGTCCACTTGCGTCCATTTAAAGCGGTGGCAGATGCTGGTGTGGCTTCTTTTATGTCGGCGTTTTGCGATCTCAATGGTGTGCCCGCTACTGGCAATGCATGGTTGATGGATGATTTATTGCGTAAAGAATGGGGCTATGAGGGCGTGGTCGTCAGCGACTGGGAGTCGATCGTAGAGATGAGCGTTCATGGATTTACCCATGACGATGAAGAAGCCGCATACGAAGCTGTGATGGCGGGCATCGATATGGAAATGGCCAGTACCTCTTATCTGGATCATTTAGAAAACCTGGTTGCTCAAGATAAAATTAAACTTGCACAAATTGATAAGATGGTTGCTCGAATACTGACCCTGAAATTCAATTTAGGCTTGTTTGAAAACCCTTATACCCGGCCTGAAGAACATGCAATAGTGCTTAATAAGTCAAACTTAAAGGTCGCTAAAGAAGCCGCGGTTAAAAGTTGCGTACTGCTAAAGAATAAAAATAATGTTTTACCCTTTGCTCAAGCAGAGCTGTCTTCAGTAGCGCTTATTGGGCCGTTGGCTGACGACGATTATGAGCAACTAGGCACATGGGTCTTCGATGGCGAAGCGCAACACAGTGTGACGTGCAAACAAGCCATTGAAGAGCTGATTGGCCGAACCGTGGAGGTTAATTATGTTAAAGGCCTTGAGACTACCCGCAGCCAAAATCATGATGAGTTTGAAAACGCGATAGAAGCCGCGCGGCAATCCGATGCAGTGATCATGGTGGTGGGTGAAGAATCATTTATGTCTGGTGAAGCACACTCACGAGCAAATATTGATTTGCCCGGTCATCAACGTCAATTAATAGAGGCTGTGGCCAGTACAGGTAAACCTTTAGTCTTAGTCATAATGGCAGGTCGTCCTTTGACTCTTGACAATATTTTAAGTCACGCTGATGCGATTTTGTACGCATGGCATCCAGGTACCATGGGTGGACCTGCGATAGCCGACCTATTATTTGGCCTTGAGTCACCATCTGGAAAGTTACCGGTAACTTTTCCTTTAGCGGTAGGCCAAGTACCAATCTTTTACGCTCACAAAAACACCGGCCGACCCGCTACTGACCATACTTGCGTGAAAATGGATGATGTCCCTGTGCGTGCATCACAGACGTCTTTGGGTATGACCTCTTTTCATCTTGATGCAGGCTACAAGCCCTTATTCCCTTTTGGTTTTGGACTTTCATACGGTAATTTCAAATATGTAAAAATTACCACTTCTCACCGAAGTATAGGCTTGGGCGATACCATCGAAGTTCATGCAGATGTGATTAATGCAGGGTCTCGTGTAGCCGAAGAAATTGTGCAATTGTATGTCCGCGATCTAGTAGGCAATGTCACTCGCCCAGTAAAAGAATTAAAGGGGTTTAGGCGCATCTGTTTAAAACCTGGTGAGCGCGAAAGAATAACCTTCTCTCTGCACACAGACGAGCTAGCATTTTATAACCGTAAGATGGAGCTTGTGACTGAGCCTGGTCGATTTCATGTTTGGATCGGCGGTAGCTCCGAAGCTGAGCTTTGGGCCGACTTCGAAATCCACGATTAAACTCTAAACAGAACTAGCTTATGAATTTTCCACTCCAAGATCCGGCCTTAAAAGCACGCGTTGAAGAACTGCTTTCACGTATGAATTTAGATCAAAAAATAGGCCAAATGACGCAACCTGAGCGGATGGCATGTGACCCTGCTGATGTCACGTTATACCATTTAGGCTCAGTCCTTAGCGGCGGCGGTTCCTGTCCAGGAGACAATCGACCTGCTGCCTGGGTGGACATGAATGATGCGTATTGGTCGGCATCGATGATCGAAGACGAACATCACCTGGGCATCCCTCTAATCTATGGGGTGGACGCGATACACGGCAACAGTAACGTAATCGGAGCAACCGTATTCCCGCACAATATTGGGCTAGGCGCTGCGAACGATTCAGAGCTATTAAACCGTATTGCACAAGCGACGGCTCGTGAAATACTTGCTGCTGGGGTGGATTGGACCTTTGCGCCAACTTTAGCCGTGGCGCGCAACGATCACTGGGGACGAACTTATGAGAGTTACTCAGAAGACCCAAACTTAGTAGCGTCTTATGCGGCACCCTTTGTGCAAGGTTTACAAGCTGACCTAAGCGACAATGGCGTAGTGGCCTGTGTTAAGCATTGGGTGGGTGACGGTGGTACTACGCATGGCATCGATCAAGGTGAAACAACGCTTAGCTTAGATGAGCTGCGCGATATGCACATACTGCCTTATCAGTCGGCTATTGATGCTGGGGTTTTAACCGTAATGGCCTCATTCAATAGTTGGAATGGAGACAAGTGTCACGGGCATAAGCAGTTATTGACCGATGTGCTTAAAGACGAGATGGGTTTCGATGGTTTTATTATTTCGGATTGGGATGGTATCGACTATTTATCAGAAGACTACTATGAGGCGGTCGGCAAAAGTGTCAATGCAGGTATAGACATGTTCATGGTGTCTGAGCAATGGCGCGACTTTATCAGTCATGTTCGTAACCATGTACTCAGCGGCAGTGTGCTGATATCGCGTATTGATGACGCCGTGCGCAGAATACTGTCAGTTAAATTCGCTGCAGGATTGTTTGATAAACCACGTCCGAAACAGCGAGTTTGGTCTAATAGCGCTTCATTTGGTGCACAACAACACAGAGACGTGGCGCGCGAAGCCGTGCGCAAATCACTGGTTCTTTTAAAGAACCAAGATAGCTTGCTGCCGCTATCCAAGGAAGCCAGAATATTAGTCGCGGGAAAAAGCGCAAACAATCGTGGTCACCAATGTGGCGGTTTCACCATTGCTTGGCAAGGCGTACAGGATAACGAATCGATTGAAGGCGGTACTTCAATTTGGGAAGGTATTCAGTCTCAGGCTAGCAATGCAGTTTTAAGCGAAGATGGTTTTGGGCTGGATGCCAATCTGCAAAAGCATGATGTGGCAATTGTGGTTATTGGCGAACGACCATACGCTGAGGGAATGGGTGATGTGCGAACTGGCAATAATGTATTAGTTGAAGCGGGTTCGCAGATCAGAGGGCTAATGAAGATCTTAGAGCCTTATGGCAGCAGCTTGGAGTTAGCTGAGGCGCATCCTGAAGACCTCGCTACGATTAAGAACATTACTAATAAAGGCATTCCGGTAGTTGCTGTTCTGCTTTCGGGAAGACCTCTGATAATCAATCAGGAGCTTGCAGAAGTCGCCAGCTTTATAGCCGCATGGTTGCCGGGTTCAGAAGGACAAGGTATTGCTGATGTGGTATTTGGTGACTATGAATTTCAAGGAAAGCTTTCGTTCTCGTGGCCGAAGCACCCAGGCCCTGAGCTTAACGTGGGCGACTCAAATTATGATCCTTTGTTTCCTTTTGGCTTTGGAATGACTTATCCCAAATAACCGTCTTATTGAACGCTACTGACTGATCGTCGAGCTTTAGAATGTTGTAGCGTCGAGCTATTGATGTTCATACTTGGCGATCAACTGTTTAATTGCCGTTTTGAAGTTACGGCTTACTTTTATTTGTTCTTGATTACCGAGCTCTAGAAAATATTCTCCTTTGCCACAGGGGATGATTTTCTCAACTCGGCTTAGGTTTACGATGGTCGAGCGATGAACTCTCTGAAATAGCGTTGAATTTAACTGAGTAAGCAGCGCTTTTAGTGTGCTACGCATTATCAGCGTTTCTCCTGCAACGTGAATGCACATATAATCGCCAGCGGCATCTACCCAGTCAATGTCGTGTTGGTCGATTAAGTTGATCACGTCCCGATCTTTTACGACAATTTTAGGGAATTCACTTTGGCTTTCAGGATTTTGGTTTTGAGTATTATTTAATTTGCTCATTCCAGAGAATGACGATGCTATATTTTCTGTTCCAATTTTTCGAATTGCATCGATAATCTGAGATTTACTGCTTCGCGGACCATCAACCTTCAGGCGATCACGACAACGGTGAATAGCACGGTCTAACTGGCTTTCACTCAGCGGCTTTAACAAATAGTCAACTGCGGAGACATCGAATGCGGCAAGTGCGTATTGATCATATGCGGTAACAAACACTATTAGCGGCATGATATCAGCTTGCAGGTTTTGGATAACATCAAAGCCTGTTAAGCCTGGCATTTGAATATCCAAAAACATCAAGTCTGGTTGTAGTTCAATAGTCTTGGCTATCGCTTGTCGGCCGTTCTGGCATTCTGCTATCACCTCAATGCCAGGATGCTTTTTGAGATACGTTTGGAGTAGATTTAGAGCTAAAGGCTCATCATCCACAATAATGGTGCGTATTGTGTTCAATTTACCTAGCTCTCAGATGTCATTGTGAGTGTCTCATAGGGAATATGGATCACGGTCTTAAGTCCTCCTCTTGACCTCGGCACCAAGTCAAAACTGAAGTCAGAACCATAGAAGGCTTTGAGTCTGTCGACTGTATTGCGTAAACCTATGCCTCTGCCGGCACCGCTTTGCATCTTACTACTTTGTAGTTTTGCTCCAGTGCCAGTGTCGCTGAGTTCTAAAACCAATAATTTTTCATAGATATGCGCACGTAAACGAATTTCACCGCCGTTTTCGCTTTTAGCGATGGCATATTTCATAGAGTTTTCAATCAGCGGTTGCAATAGCAGGCTTGGAATCAATGCGTCTTTAGTTTCATCATCTATGACAAAATCCAATTTCAAGCGCTCTGCAAAACGTGTTTTCTCTATTTCCAGATAGAGCATCAATGCGTCTAGCTCTCGTTCCAATGGTATTTTCATTTCAGGGTTGTTATCCAGCGAATAACGTAGGAATTGACTAAGCTGGACAATCATTTTCTGTGCTCGTTTTGGTTCTTCCGTGCCTACCAGTGAATTAACGGCATTGAGAGTATTGAATAAGAAATGAGGGTTTAATTGATAGCGCAGCATTTTTAATTGGGCATCTTTCGCTTCGGTTTCGGCGACCAGGCGTTTAACTTTTTCTTCGCTTACCGTGGCCTCTGCATCGAGCTTCATTAAGTGCTCCGACTGCAATAATTGATAGTAGCGAATACCGTGATAGAGGGCTGTCCAGCACAAGAAAACAAAAATAGCACCGAAATACCATCCGCCAAAATCAGCCCAAATTCCCTTCTCATCGGTCAACCAGATAAATAGAATCATCCGGCTTATATTCCACAGGCCGGAAACGATCGTCACGGCGATTAGGCTAATTGGTATTCGTAGCTTCTGAGATTCGTTCCAAATACTACTGAATACGATATGCAGAGGATACGATAACGCCAGACCTAATCCGCCTTGAATCGCTGTATGACTAAGGTGCCGCCATCCAGTCTGGCCGTACCAGACGGTTAAGGTCAGGAACGTGATCACACACAGGCCCGCCCAGAATGCTAACTGTAAGGGCCAATAGTGATTGAAGCCGCGAGATAGGGTGGTGTTGTTTAGATGTTCATTCACAGTGATTGCCCGTTGGTCGAAACCCTATACTACAGCAGCTCTTCGCCTGTGGTTAGTGCAAAACGCCCAGCTAGTCGCTCCAAGCACCCGCCTTGTCGCAATTCTATACCACGTTATCGCAAAGCCCTTGTCTCTCTGGAACTCGCCGTATCAATGTGCGCTGTTAGAATCAATCTTGGGTATGAAGATATATAACCATTTGCTATTTCTTGTCTAGTGGTTATAAATATGAAAGCTTAACAAAGCCTCGTTTTAAATCGCTTCCAATATTTCTGGCCTCAGCTGTCCATCAAACAGTAAAGTCTTAGAGCGTACATCCCTATTTAATTGTTCGGGCGCTAGAAGAATCTTAGTCTATTGTGAAAACCTTATTTATTTAATATGGCTGTGCTAATGAGGTTACTGACCACGTGTTGACTGTGCAGCTCGGTATTGGGTAGGTGTCATACCCACAATTTTCTTAAAGATCGAGTTAAAAGTAGCCTTGCTATTAAAACCCGCGTCTCCAAGTATCTCGATTATGGTTTGATTGGGCTTGTCATGATCCTCTAACAGCTGCTTAGCTTCACTTATTCGATATGAGTTAATGAATTCGTAAAAATTTGTCTGGAAATTAATTTTTATTGCCACCGACAATGCTCTTGGGTGCATCGAAAGTTGGTTGGCTAGCTGCTCAAGATTTAGATAATGCGACAAGTAAGGCTTGTGCATTTCCATGTGTTGTTGAATGTGCTTCGAGACTTCAGGGTTGGCCTCAGCTTCATCGTTATTGGTATGGATATGAGCTTTAGAGATCTTACCAGCAAACACTGACGAGCGAGTCATGCTGAAAAATATCAAGGCGTTAATTAGGGCGAACATTAGGTAGTTGCCCATTAGGCCCATGGCGTTAAAAGCCTCGACACCCAGGTCCGGCTTCAGAAACGCCACACCAATAACCAATAACATCCAAGACCGTACTACCATAAATGTTGCAACCAGCGTCGCCAGCCAGCCAAAATCAATCTTCTCAATATTTGAATATCGGTGGTGGATCTGTTGTTGAGCGTGGCGAATCTCAATGAGGCACATCAGCCCAAACGCGACAAAAATTAATTCCCTTGCGGCTTCAAGTATATGCGGGACAGAGGGTGCCTGAAGATCACGGTATTCTTGTACGTAAAGTATTTTTTCAGCCGTTTCCCAGCTATAAAAAGTGGCCAGTGTATAGATCATATAAAACGTAGCTGGAGCCAGAAATAAAAAGTCGATTTTGCCTAAGTGAAACTCCTTAAACAATAGTGATCTTGTGTACCAAAGGAGAAGTGGGCCTTCAAGCCAATAGGCAATATCAAACATTCTAAATAGAATAGGTGACTGCTTAAGCGCAATGTCACTAAAAACCTCGCCATAACTTATCAGCAAGTGGATCGGGATGGCTGCTTGAGCTAGAAAAAAGCCAATCAGAAAGAAGTCGCTCAGATGCAAATCACGTTTTAGCCCCATAAGCAGCAACACGAATAACAAACTCTGAAAAGAAGTCGCCAATAATAGCGTATCGTGGATGTTGAATATGGCTTCTGACACGTTCTTCCCTATATTGAAATATGCGTTGATCGAATGTTATCACTTAACTGAAATTCGCTTTGGCAGTTCGTCGTATTGTGTGCCCGCTTCGTCGCAACAAGGGTCTATCTGCCCGAGTTTTCCTAATTAATACGTCCAAATTAAGGAATTTTCGGTTATTTGGTCGAGGGCTGATACTTGTTTTTACTATATTGAGTACGCGAAACAACATTGATTGAATTCGCTTGGGCGGCCAGTGCATGCCCTATTAATAGAAAGATAATAACACACCATACATGAGGATAGACCGATATGAGTCGTAATAGAGAAGTTAACAAAACCAGGATAGCAGAGGCTGTTTCTATCGCAATCGGCCCGCGATCAGCATTGTTAGGCTTGGCGCTGGGTAGCGCGTTGATGGCTCCAGTTGGAGCATACGCGCAACAATCTAGCGAATCAGCGAGCAATGAATTTTTAGAAGAAGTTGTTGTTACTGGCATCCGCGGCAGTTTAAAGCGTGCGAGCGACATCAAGCGAGCAGCAGATGGTGTTGTTGATGCTATTTCAGCAGAAGATATGGGGGTATTCCCAGATACCAATCTTGCAGAGTCTCTGCAGCGCATCACTGGTGTGTCGATTGATCGTTCGCGCGGTGAAGGCAGTAAGGTCACTGTACGTGGTTTTGGTCCCTCGTTTAACTTGGTCACGTTAAATGGCCGGCAAATGCCAACCGCTGAGGGTTCACTTGCCTCGGACGCCGGGCGTTCTTTCGATTTTGCAAACCTTGCATCTGAGGGTATCGCGGGCGTACAAGTTTACAAAACCGGTAATGCCGATGTGCCAACCGGCGGCATTGGTTCGACCATCAATATTCAAACTACTAGGCCATTAGACAACCCTGGTCTTAAATCCGTTATTTCAGCGAAAGCAGTATTCGACACGTCGACCGAAAAAGGCGAAGATGTCACTCCTGAAGTGTCCGGCATTTACAGTAACACTTTTGCCAACGATACCTTTGGTATCGCTATCAGCGGTAGCTATCAGGAACGTGACAGTGGCACTAACACCGCTAATACCGGTGACTTCAATAGTTTCCAGGGTACTGCCGATCAGGATTGGGGCGGTGGTACTGCAGCATGGGGTGGACTACCAAGAGATGCTAACCAGATTAATCGTCCTGCCGACGATAGTATCTATTCAGTTCCGCAAAGCCTTGGTTATGAGATCGCCGAATTCCACAGGGAGCGGCTTAACGGTCAGTTGACGCTGCAATGGGATCCCAGTGAGGATATCCGCGTCACGGCTGATTACACTTATTCAGAAGTTGATTTCGAGCGTACCTTTAATAATTACTCCGGTTGGTTTAATTATGGTGCGCAGGTAACTGAATATGATGACGGACCTGTTGCTTCACCAATTCTATATCAGGAAAACGGTGCTGCAAATGATTTCGCGATGGCTGCTGGCAGAGATGGCACAATCACAGAAAACAATTCTATTGGTCTGAATCTCAATTGGCAGGTTAGCGATCGACTGAACATGGAATTCGATTTCCATAGTTCTGATGCGAAGAGCGGCGCAAGCGGCGACAACGGTACTTCATCACAACTCGCTATCGCCAGCTTCACCCGTGCAGTAACCCGTGCCTACTTTGAAGGTGACTTGCCGATCTTGAATCTTGAATTAACCGGTCCGCTGAGTGCGAATGACATGATTGTCACTGGTAGCGTGTTCGATAACAAGAGATCCGAAATGGAAATCGAGCAACTCCGTGTGTCGGGTGACTTTGAACTAAATGATACTAGTAGCATTGATTTTGGTGTGCAGTTGACGGATGTAGATAATTCCTCACAGTTCTCTAATGTACAGCGAGACACCTGGGGTGGCACTACTCAGCCGGGCGATATTGCTGACCTGCTAACGCCGGCGTCTTCGGCGGGCGCTTTCAATGACATATCAAATGGCAATGATCCACGTCGTCAAGTTGATTATTTCACCTATGATATCGACGCTCTAGCTGCAAGAACTGAAGCATTGGGTGCCACTCAGTCTATCGGTGGTGATTGTGGTACCGGTTTATGCCCAAGCACCAATTTTCTGACTGATAGGCGTACCACCGAAGAAACGACCTCGTTTTATGTGCAATACAATACCGACCTGGAAATGGGTAGTATTCCAGTAAGCATCAAGGCTGGATTGCGCTATGAAGAAACCGACGTTCAATCTCAAGCACTGGTGCCAACCTATGCTTCGATTTTGCAGGTAGCGGGTAGTGACAACGAGTTTTCAGCGGTGCAAGCGGTTGATTCGAGTGGCCAAACTATCCAGGCTTTCACGATGCTGGAAGGCGATTACGATATGACATTACCAAATTTGGATATTAAATTTGATCTGAGTGATGATTTGGTGGCTCGCGTTTCATACAGCGAAACCGTCACACGGCCTAACTATAGTGACATTCAAGGTGGTTTGACGATTCAGCAGTCGCTAAGGCAAAATGGTGGCAATGGTAACGCCGGCAACCCTGGCCTGGTACCCTTTGAGTCGGAGAATATGGATATTTCTGTCGAGTATTACTTCGGTGATGCTGATTACGCCTCTGTCGGTTATTTTCATAAAGACGTGAGCAACTTTATTGGCATCAGTACCTTGCAAGACGTGGTTCTATTTCCAGCCTTGATTCATCCCGCCACCGGTTCGGCCGCGACGTTTGATGTAACGGCACCGGTGAACCAGGAAGAAGCAACGATTGATGGCTGGGAATTTGCAATTCAAAAATATTTCGGCAACAGTGGTTTTGGTATAATAGCCAATGCAACGATCGTTGACGGCGATGTGGCTTATGACAACACAAGTCTGGAGACCCAGTTTGTACTCAATGGTTTGAGTGATTCTGCAAACTTGATTGGTTTTTATGAAAATGAGAAGATGCAGGCGAGAATTGCTTATAACTATCGAGACCAGTTCTTTAACGGCCTCGCGGGCGCAGCTGCCGGAACACCAGGGCCGGTCAATGTTGATTCTTATGGACAGTGGGACATGAGCGCTAGTTATAACGTCAGTGATCAGCTTACCGTGTTTATCGAAGGTTTGAACCTTACTAGTGAAGACACTCGAGCTTTTGGTCGGGAAGAAAGGCAGATTACTAACGCTTCACAAACTGGCGTACGTTTTGCCATTGGAGCCCGCTACGCCTTCTAGTATTAACTGAGGAACAATGGGGTTCGTCAGGACTCCGAAATTGGCGCTGTTGTTGTTTTTTACAGCAGTGAGGGGGTTAGGTAGTTTTTCTGCCTAACCTTTTTCCTTATTTGCTTCCGACAGGCGTATGGTACTGTAATGTTGAGAGTTGTAAAAAGAATCGTGATAGTTGGCGGTGGCACAGCAGGTTGGCTTACTGCGGGAGTGATCGCCAGTCGTTATCCCACCGATGCGGAAAACGGCCTTGAAGTCATTCTGGTTGAGTCGCCTGATGTCCCTACCATCGGTGTGGGTGAAGGTACCTGGCCTTCAATGCGCACTACTTTGCAGCAAATGGGTATCTCTGAGACAGATTTTATTCGTGAGTGTGATGTAAGCCTTAAACAGGGCTCCCGATTTGAAAACTGGGTGACCGGCAATACCGATAGCTACTATCATCCGTTCTCTTTGCCACAGGGCTTCGGTGAGATTAATCTTGTCACGCATTGGCAGAAAGTGCGCGATAAGATCAGTTTTGCTGACGCGGTTTCCCAGCAGGGAAAATTATGCGACCAGGGTTTGGCTGCCAAGCAAATTTCCACGCCCGAGTATGCGTTTAATGTGAACTATGGTTATCACCTTGACGCTGGTAAATTTGCCAGATTTTTACAGAATCATTGTATAGAGCAATTAGGCGTCCAACATATTATTGATCATGTCACCGGCGTAAACTCTAGGCCCAACGATGACATTGAATCACTAAATACCAAGGATCACGGCGCACTTGCGGGCGAGCTATTTATCGATTGCACAGGTTTTAAGTCTCTTTTAATTGGCGAACACTATAATATTCCATTTAACAACGTCAGCGATACTCTGTTTAACGATTCCGCGTTAGTGGTGCAACTACCATATAAAAATCCGGACGACCCGATTGCTTCGCACACGTTATCAACTGCGCAAAGTGCCGGCTGGATCTGGAATATCGGTCTGCCGAACAGGCGCGGCGTTGGTCACGTATATTCGAGTAAATTTATCAGCGACGAAAACGCAGAACGTGAGCTACGTAATTACCTAGAACCAATTGCCGGGCGTCGCCAAGCTGAAGAGCTCTCAGTGCGGAAAATTTCGATAAATCCAGGTTACCGGCAGGAATTCTGGCATCGGAACTGTGTTGCTGTTGGCTTATCCGGTGGATTTGTTGAACCCTTGGAAGCTTCTGCACTGGTATTGGTGGAATACGCGGCTAAAATGATTGCTGAGCAAATACCTGCTAATCGAGAGGTCATGGCCCTGACCGCAAAACGGTTTAATGAAAAATTCACCTATCACTGGACTCGGATAATTGATTTCCTGAAATTGCATTATGTTCTAAATCAACAGAATGATAATGGCTACTGGCAAGCGAACAGGCAGATTGAAAGTGTTCCGGAGACTCTACAGGAATCACTCAAATTATGGCGGCATCAAGCTCCCTGGCTTCAGGACGCGCCGCAATTTGATGAATTGTTTCCCGCAGCTAGCTTTCAATTTGTTTTGTATGGCATGGGCTTTATCACCAAAGAAAGCCCAGTTGCGCTGAGATCAGCTACCAATGATCTTGTCAGGGCCAATAAGTTGTTTGCCGCCAATCAGCAGAAGACTAATAAATTGCAAAGTGTTTTGCCGAACAACAGAGAGTTACTTAATAAAGTCCGTGAATTCGGTTTCCCTAAAATATAGTTTTACAAACAGATGCAGACGAAAACTCGGCATCTTTGAAAACAAAACGGATAATAAAATGACAAATTATGTGTTACTTAACCCTGTTGAGCATGCGAACCTAAAAGTAATTACAGATAGATCGGCTGATTATGGCGACAATGTAAAATATGTGATGACGTTCCCGTTTGAGTTTCGGAATATTCAATCGCATTACCCGATATTTTTTCAAAAGGACTCCAGTACCGGGGCGTTTTTCCCGCTCGCCCTATTTGGTTTTGGAAACAATGAAAACCTATTTCTGTCAGGCCAGGGCTGGAATGCGGCCTATGTGCCGGCAATGATTAAAAGGCAGCCGTTTTTAATTGGTTTCCAGCAAGATCCAGAAAACGCGGAGGTAAAGAAAGCCGTGGTTTCGATCGACATGGATAATCCCCGTGTCAGTGAAACACAAGGTGAAGCAATGTTTTTGGAACATGGAGGGAGCAGCGAACATTTACAAAGAATGACAGCTAATCTAGAGCTGATTCACCAAGCACATGAGCACAGCGAAAAATTTATTAATGCTTTGATTGAACATGATTTATTGGAATCGTTCACCCTTGATATTGAGTTGAAAGATGGCAGTGGCAACCAATTGCTAGGGTTTTATACAATCAATGAAGATTCTGTGCAGCAATTGAGTGGGGATGTATTGGGGAATTTGAATGAACAAGGGTTCTTGCAGCCAATCTTTATGGCGCTGGCTTCCCACTCTCGAATACGCTCATTAATTGATCTCAAAAATGCAACGTTGTAACCAGGAATTTATCTACCATGAGCAAGGAAAGTGCGCCAGACTAGTAATAGCATAAAGCAAATCGAACAATGCTCTATGGAAGCGATCCCGGAGTATATTTTGTGTTCGACTGAGCCACTTCTGTTGAAGGGACTAGTTGCCGACTGGCCTATTGTTAAGGCTGGCCATCAATCATCCAGTGCGGCGGCGGACTATCTCAGGGGCTTTGACCAAAACTCACCACTCACGGCCTATGAGGGCCCGCCTGCCATTAACGGTCGGATTTTTTATAACGAAGAATTCACCGGATTTAACTTTGAGCGTACCCGACAAACCTTGAAACAGGTGTTGGAAAAATTGTTTAAGGTTATCGATCTAACAGTAGCTCCTACATACTATATTGGATCTACGATGATCGACCACTGGTTGCCAGGGTTTCGTGCAGAGAACGATATTGGGATTGGACATCGTGAAAGTTTGGTAAGCATCTGGATTGGTAATAGAAGCCGCATCGCGGCCCATTATGACTTTCCCAATAACATTGCGTGTTCAGTGGTCGGCCGCCGCAAGGTTACCTTGTACCCACCTGATCAGGCCGATAATCTTTACGTTGGTCCGCTGGAGTTAACACCATCGGGCCAACCGATCAGTTTGGTTGACACCTGCAATCCAGACTTCCAAAAATACCCAAAATATGAGATGGCATTAGCCGCTTCTATCTCTGTTGAGTTGGAGCCCGGCGACGCACTGTTTATTCCAAGCATGTGGTGGCACCATGTTGAATCTTTGGAGGCATTCAATGTGCTGGTTAACTATTGGTGGCGAGACACACCGGTTTACCAGGGTGCACCGCTGAATGCTCTGCAGCATGCTGTAATGAGCCTACGTGACCTTCCAATTCAGCAGCGTCGTGTCTGGAAGCAGATATTTGATCGCTATGTTTTCAGTGAAGATGATACGGCATTTGATCACATACCAGAGCATGCACGCGGAGTATTGTCAGGGGTTGATGAAGCAACCGCAAAGGCCATTAGGGTGCGGTTGGTTAAGTTTTTAAAATGGTGAATTTAGCCCATATCTAACACTTAGTTAAAGCATTAAGTGTGACTAGTAAGCAGAGGTAAAAAGTGGAAAATATTAAAATACAAAAGGTTGTTATTGCTGGTGGTGGCACCGCAGGTTGGATGGCGGCGGCTTCGTTGGCGAAGCTTCTGGGCAAAACGCTCGACATTACCCTGATTGAATCTGATGATATTCCGACCGTGGGCGTTGGCGAAGCGACCATTCCGACATTATTAACCTTGCATCAACTGCTGGGCATCAACGAACAGGAATTTATGGCCGAGGTTAATGGCACATTTAAGCTCGGTATTTCGTTTGAGAACTGGCGCAATGTTAACGAAGACTATATTCATTCATTCGGATTTACTGGTAAAGATTGCTGGGCTGCGGGTTTTCAACATTTCTGGTTAAAAGGCCGACGCCTCGGCATAGCTAAGGAATTTGGCGAATACTGTGCTGAATTAGTGGCTGCCCGAGCAAATAAATTTGCGGTCATCTCTAAACATGCTCTCAATTACGCATACCATATGGATGCTGGCCTGTACGCAAAATATTTACGCAAGCTGGCCGAAAAGCATGGCGCCAAACGTGTCGAAGGCAAGATTGTTGAGGTTGGTTTGAATGCCACTAGCGGTTATATCGAGAACCTTAAACTGGCTTCGGAGGAATTGATTGAAGGTGATTTGTTTATCGATTGCAGCGGGTTCCGAGGAATATTGATAGAGGAAGCATTGCATACCGGTTATGAGGATTGGCGGCACTGGCTACCCTGCGATAGTGCCGTTGCTGTGCAAACCAAAACGGTCGCTGCGCCGATTCCCTATACTCGATCAATAGCGCGGGATGCAGGTTGGCAATGGCGTATTCCATTGCAATCCAGAGTGGGCAACGGTTTGGTGTTTTGCAGCCGCTACCTTTCAGATGATGATGCTAAGAGTTTTATATTAGAGAATATTGAAGGCGAACCGATTAATGACCCAAGAGTGATTAAATTCCAGACCGGAACGCGACGCAAACACTGGAACAAAAATTGTGTTGCGATGGGACTTTCAAGCGGATTTATTGAACCACTGGAATCGACCAGTATCCACCTGATTCAACGCAGTATCATTCGCCTTATGCAAATGTTTCCCTACGACGGTATTCGCAAACCAGACGTTGATGAATTTAATTCGCAGATGGGTTTTGAGATTGAAAATATCCGCGACTTCATAATATTGCATTACCACGTGACCAACCGGGATGACACTCAGTTTTGGCGGTTTTGCCGTTCTAT